>NZ_JBQFPQ010000002.1:0-359553 GCF_056536445.1 Ruegeria sp. CL7 | reverse complement strand
GAACAGGCATCTCCCAACCCGCAAAATCAACCATCTTGCCGCCAAGCTCGACGTGAAGGTCATACAAGGGCGTGCGCTTCGGTGTGGTCATTTCTTCAACCTTTCAATCAGCGGGACTGGTCGCGGACGACCATGACGGTGCAATGCGCATTGCGCACGACTCGGGCCAGGTTCGGGCCAATCTCGTAGTTCGGGAAATCGCCCTTGGTCGATGCCATGACGATCAGATCAAAGCCTTCCTTGTAGGCAAGCTTCAGGATTTCGCGGTAAACACTGCCTTCTTCGACATGGACCGGCACGTCGGAAGCCTTGGCATGATCCAGAATCGCCTGAACCGCACCCCGCACGTGGTCCTTTGCGCCGGCACCATAGTTGGCGGGAAGGTTCGGCAGCTGGATGATCTCGGGGATGACGGCAACCGCATGCAGTTCGGCACCGTAGAATTTTGCCTGTTCCAAGGCGGTCGACAGGGCCAGTTTCCACGAGCGGTCGTCGGTGTGATCAATGGGCAGCAGGATTTTAGTGGCCATCACGTCTCTCCTCGAGATATTGAATTCGGTTTCAAAGGCGGGGGGCCGGGATGGCCCCCCGTTTTGGTCGGGCCGATCTTATTCGGCAGGTGTGCCGCCCGGCTCTTCGGACTTGCCGCCCGAGGCGAAGAACTCTTTCGTCAGTTTGAAGACGATCGGGCTCAGCAGCGCCAGGGCGATCAGGTTCGGGATGGCCATCATGGCGTTCAGCGTATCGGCCAGCAGCCAGATGAAGCCCAGATCCGCAGTTGCGCCGAAGTAGATCATCACGATCCACAGAACGCGGTAGGGCATCAGGGATTTCACGCCCAGCAGGAACTCGACACATTTCTCGCCGTAGAACGACCAGCCGAGGATGGTGGTGAAGGCAAAGATCGACAGCGCGATGGCGATCAGATACCCGCCGATACCCGGCAGCGACAATTCGAACGCGTGGCTCGTCAGCGCCGCACCGGATTCACCCGATGTCCATGCCCCCGACGCGATGATGGCCAGACCGGTGATCGAGCAGACGATGATGGTATCGATGAACGTACCCAGCATCGCGATCAGGCCCTGGTTGACCGGACCCTTGGTCTCGGCAGCGGCATGCGCGATCGGGGCCGAACCCAGACCGGCCTCGTTCGAAAACACACCACGTGCCACACCGAAGCGGATGGCGGCCCAGACGGCTGCACCCGCGAAACCACCTTCTGCGGCGGACGGGGTGAACGCATAGGTAAAGACCAGCGACAGCGCATGTCCGATGTTGCCGATGTTGATCAGCAGAACCAGCAGGCCCGCGATTATATAGGCAACGGCCATGAAGGGGACCAGCTTACCGGCAACCGCACCGATGCGGGTGATACCACCCAGGATAACGGCTGCAGTCAGAACCATCAGAACAACGCCGGTGACCGAGGTGTTCAGGCCAAAATTGGCTTCCAGCACCTGAGCAACACCGTTGGCCTGCACACCGTTGCCGATGCCAAAGGCGGCAACCGCGCCGAACAGGGCGAAAGCCACGCCCAGCCAGGCCCATTTCGCGCCCAGACCGTTTTTGATGTAGTACATCGGGCCGCCGACATAGTTGCCCAGCTCGTCTTTCTCGCGATATTTCACCGCGCAGACGGCTTCGGCATATTTGGTGGCCATGCCCACCAGGGCGGTCATCCACATCCAGAACAAGGCGCCTGGACCGCCCAGGAAGACAGCAGTGGCCACACCGGCGATGTTACCTGTACCGATGGTCGCCGACAGCGAAGTCATCAGTGCGTTGAACGGGCTGATCTGCCCTTCGCCCTGACCCTCACGGCCTTTGAACAACAGGCTGAAGCCTGTGCCGATGCGCAGGATCGGCATGAATTTCAGCCCGACCTGCAGGAAGAAGCCAACGCCGAGGATGAGGACCAGCATCATCGGCCCCCATACGACGCCATTGATGGCCCCTACGATTGAATTTAACGCTTCCATGGTTTCCCTCCCATTTGCGTTTGGTTATGCCCCGGTGGCGATGGCCCGCTGACGGGCCTGCTTGAGGGCGGCAAAGTCTTCGTCCGCATGGAACGACGAACGGGTCAGCGGCGTGGCTGACACGTGCAAAAAGCCCTTGGAACGAGCGATCTGTTCCAGTTGGGCGAACTCCTCGGGCGACCAGAACCGGTCAATCGGATGATGTTTCGGCGTCGGTTGCAGATACTGCCCGATAGTCAGAAAATCGACATTGGCCGCGCGCAGATCATCCATCACCTGACGCACGTCGTTGAGGCTTTCGCCCAAGCCGACCATCAGACCCGACTTGGTGAAAATCTCGGGGTTCGAGCGTTTGGCATCGTCCAGCAGCCGCAGCGACGCATAATAGCGCGCGCCGGGACGAACCGTCGGATACAGGTGCGGGACGGTTTCCAGATTGTGGTTGAACACGTCCGGCACTGCGTCAAAGACGATATTTGCGGCGTCGCCCTTGCCCAGGAAGTCGGGGGTCAGAACCTCGACAGTGGTGCCGGGGTTCTGATGGCGTACGGCGCGGATTGTCTGGGCGATATGCTCGGCCCCGCCATCGGCCAGATCATCGCGATCAACAGATGTAATCACCACGTGGCGCAGGCCCAGTTTCTTGACCGCCGCCGCAACCCGGCCGGGTTCGAACGCGTCCAGCGCATCGGGGCGGCCGGTGGCCACATTGCAGAACGAACAGCCCCGTGTGCAGATCTCGCCCATGATCATCATGGTTGCATGGCGCTTGGACCAGCATTCGCCGATATTGGGGCAGGCCGCTTCTTCGCAGACCGTTGCCAGATCGTGATCCCGCATCAGACGTCGGGTTTCGTAATACGCGGCGCTGTCACCTTTTTTCTTGCGAATCCACTTGGGCTTACGCGGGATCACGCTGTCGGCCTTTTTGGCCTTTTCCGGGTGGCGTGGTCTAAGCTGGATTGTCATCTGGCAAACCTCGTTAAGCGTGAATCGCACGCCCCATGGCGTCGAGACAGGCTTCCTTGACCGCCTCACCCATGGCAGGATGCGCATGGCACGAGGCTGCAACATCGGCGACCGCGGCACCTTTGGACATGGCCAGAACCAACTCGGCGATCAGATCGCCGCCATGGGCACCACAGATATGAGCCCCGAGGATCTTGCCGTCGGAACCGGCCAGAACCTTGACCGCGCCATCTGTTTCACCTGTCGAGCGTGCCCGCGAATTGGCCATGAAAGCAAACTTGCCGACAACATATTCGACGCCCGCGTCTTTCAGAGCCTCTTCGGTCTGACCAACCGAGGCCACTTCGGGATCGGTGTAGACCACACCCGGCACGGTGTTGTAATCGACATGACCGGCTTCGCCGGCCAGCATCTCGACACAGGCAACACCGTCCTCTTCGGCCTTGTGGGCCAGCATCGGGCCGGGAACACAGTCACCAATGGCATAGATACCGGGCACCGACGTCTGGAACGAGCTGTCGACTTCGATGAAGCCACGCGGGTTCACGGCCACGCCCAGCTCTTCCAGCCCAAGCCCGCGCGTCACCGGGCGACGGCCCACAGCGATCAGAACCTTGTCGGCCTCGATCACTTCTTCCTTGTCCTTGCCAACACGATCCACCGTCAGCGACAAACCCGTATCGGTTTTATCGACAGACTTCAAAGCACGGCCCAGTTGGAATTTCAAACCGCGTTTTGACAGGGCCCGCTGCGCCAGCTTGGCGATCTCGCCATCGATGCCGGGCAAAACGCGATCCAGATATTCGACCACAGTAACCTTGGCGCCCAGACGTGCCCAGACCTGCCCAAGTTCCAGGCCGATCACACCTGCACCGATCACAACCAGATGATCCGGCACGCGTTCCAACGCGATTGCACCGGTCGAACTGAGCACATCCTGCTCATCAATCTCGATCCCCGGCAGTGAGGTCGGCTCGGATCCTGTCGCAATCAGGATGTTCTTTGCTTCGTATGTGCTGTCGCCGACCTTGACCTGACCAGTGGCCGGGATGCTGGCCCATCCTTCGATCAGATCGACGCCGTTCTTCTTGAACAGGAGTGCGATGCCCTTGGTCAGATCACCGACGATCTTGTCCTTGCGCCCCATCATCGCACTGACGTCGATGCTGGCCCCCTCGACCGCAATGCCATGGGAGGAGAGATGTGCAAGCTCGGCATATTTGGCCGAGGAGGTCAGCAACGCTTTGGAGGGGATGCACCCCACGTTCAGACAGGTACCGCCCAGTGCGCCGCGCCCTTCGACACAGGCCACTTTCAGCCCCAGCTGAGCCGCGCGGATCGCGGCAACATAGCCACCCGGTCCGCCCCCGATAACGATGAGGTCATAGGTATTCATTTCGCGTACTTTCAGTAGATCGGGTAGCTTGCGCAAAGTGCGCGAACCTGTTTGCGGGTTTCCTGTTCGACGGTTTCGTCACCTTCCGGTGACTGCGCGAGCGCGTCCAGAACATCACCGATCAGATGGCCGATCCTCCTGAATTCTTCCGGGCCAAAGCCACGGCTGCACCCGGCGGCGGTGCCCAGACGGATGCCGCTGGTGATGGTTGGTTTCTCTGGATCTCCGGGAACGCTGTTTTTGTTGCAGGTAAACCCGGCGCGCTCCAGCGCGGCTTCGGCGTCCTTACCGGTGACGCCCAAAGGTCTCAGGTCGACCAGCATCAGGTGGTTCTGGGTGCCGCCGGAAACGATATCACATCCGCGCGCCATCATGACGCTTGCCAAGGCCGATGCGCTGTCAACGACGCGCTGCATGTATTCCTTGAATTCGGGTTTCAGCGCCTCGCCAAAAGCCACCGCCTTGCCTGCGATGACGTGCATCAGCGGGCCACCCTGTAGGCCGGGGAAGACGGCAGAATTTATCTTTTTCGCCAGCGCCTCGTCATTGGTCAGGATGATGCCACCACGAGGCCCGCGCAGCGTTTTGTGCGTGGTCGAGGTCACGACATGTGCGTGCCCTACAGGCGAGGGGTGCAGGCCGGTCGCCACCAATCCGGCAATATGAGCCATATCAGCCAGCAACCATGCGCCAACCTCGTCCGCGATTTTACGGAATCTGGCAAAGTCGATCTTTTGCGAGTAGGCGGATGCGCCTGCGATGATCAGCCTGGGCTTTTCCGCCCGCGCCAATTCGGCAACCTGATCATAATCGATCAGCCCTGCATCGGTCAGGCCGTACTGCACGGGCCGGAACCATTTGCCGGACTGCGCCGGTTTCGCACCGTGGGTCAGATGGCCACCTGCGTCCAGCGACATGCCAAGAATGGTATCGCCCGGGTTCAACAACGCCAACTTGACGGCCCCGTTGGCCTGTGCGCCGGAATGGGGCTGAACGTTGGCATATTCACAGCCAAACAGCTTCTTGAGGCGTTCGATCGCCTCGACTTCGACCTCATCGACATATTCGCAGCCGCCATAATAGCGGCGGCCCGGATAGCCTTCGGCGTATTTGTTGGTCAAGACCGAACCCTGAGCTTCGATCACGGCCTTCGAGACAATGTTCTCCGAGGCGATCAACTCGATCTGTTCCGCCTGGCGTTCACCCTCGCGCGAAATGGACGCGGCAATGACGGGATCTGCCTCAATCAGCGACGTTTTGAACATGGTCTCCTCCTTTTGCCCCGAATCCTTAGTACGAAACTTTGTTTCCTATAAGGGAAATAATGCGCTTTAGGCAACAAAAATCTCTTATTCAAGAAGTTGCGTATTTACCGGGAGGCATGTAACCTTTGATAAAACAGGGGGAATTAAATGGGCGACGAAAGCAGAAATGATGTTTCCGGACAGGAAGATCTGGATGAAGGAGAGGCTCTGGGCCGGTCCATCCGCGATGCTCGGCGCGCGAAAGGGTGGACTCTGGAAGAAGCCGGCCGCGCTGCGGGTATCGGGCGGTCGACGCTGTCCAAGATCGAAAACAACCAGACAAAGCCAAGCTTTGACATCGTACGGCGTCTGACTCAGGCCCTGGATATGAGCACCCCGCAGTTGTTTCTTCAGTCGGGTCAATCCGGCATTTCAGGCCGCCGTGATTTCACTCCGAAAGGCGAGGGGGAAATCAAGAATACGCCCACTTACCTGCATGAACTGCTTTGCCCCGAACTGACCAGCAAGCGGATGCTGCCCTATATCGCGACTATCAAGGCGCGTGACCTGTCGGAATTCGAGACGTGGATCCGACATTCCGGAGAAGAATTCATGTATGTGCTCAGCGGTGAACTTATCTTCGTGTCTGAACACTACCGCCCCTTGCCAATGAAGGCCGGTGACTCGCTTTATTATGACAGCGGAATGGGGCATGGGTGTATTTCGACCAGCGAAGAAAACGCAAAGGTGCTGTGGGTTTCGCTGGAATAGCCCCCAGGGTTCTTTGGTTTTCCAGGAAAGCGGGCATCGCCATGCGCACCCCATTCAGCCGTCAGACAAGCTCCGGTGGCGAAACGCCGTCGGTGTCTGGCCGAATTCTGCCTTGAACGCTCGCGTCATGGCGCTGGCGTTTTCATATCCGCAACGACCGGCGATTTCGGCGATGGACTGCTCGGTATCTTCTGCCAGATTGCGTGCAAGGTTAAGCCTCAGCCGACGATACAGCGCCTGCGGCGTGGTTTTGAGCTCTGCCTGAACGCGCATTTCGATCCGCTTTTGTGAACACCCGATCTTGCGGGCCAGTTCCCTGATCGAAAGAGGTGTTTCAAGGTTCGCCTGCATGACAGCCAGTGCGCGATTGACCAAAGTGTCTTCGGACTTCAGAGGCAAAGGGTAATGATCCTGCCCATTTCGGCTCATCAGAAGATGCCCGACTTCCATGGACAAAAGGGGGCCGTGATCCTTGCGGATCAGGGTCGAGGCCAGATCGAACGCGGCCATCGCCCCAGAACAGGTCAGCCTGTTGCCATCGATGACAAAACGTTCCTGCACCGCATCCACGGCCGGAAAACTTTCTTCGAACCGGGAAAGCTCGTCCCAGTGAATGGTCGCCCGGTGCTCATCCAGCAAACCGGCGCGGGCCAGCAGCCAACTGCCGGTATCCAATCCGGCCACTTGCCGGTGTTTTCGGGCCGCAGCCAGCACGGTGCGCGTGGTCGATCGCGTGTCCAACTTGCGATACCCATAAGACGGCATGACCACCAGAACGTCGCCTTGCTGATCCAAGATTGAACCATTCGGTGTAACGACAAGGCCGCTGGAACTTTGAACGGGGTCTCCGTCAATGGAGCAGAAACACCACGAATACAAAACCTGCCTCGACAAGTTGTTCGCAGCCCTGAGCGGTTCGACCATGTTTGCAAGGCAATGGTTCGAAAACCCGTTGAAGAGCAGGATGTTGTATTGTCGCGTCAAAATTTTCGAATTTGGCATGATTTGATATCAACTCTGCATGCCGTGACCTTGAGCGATGGCGTTTGGTTGGTCAACCACCGATCCAGGGAACACGCGCCATGCAGTTTGGTCTGACAGAAGAACAGGACATGATCGTCTCGACGGTCCGAAGCTTTGTTGAAAACGAAATCTACCCGCATGAAGACGCGGTCGAGCGTTCGGGAACCGTGCCTCCTGAGCTGGGTGAGCAGATCAAGCAGAAATGTATCGATCTGGGCTTTTATGCCTGCAACTTCCCCGAGGAAGTCGGCGGCGCAGGTCTGTCTCATCTGGATTTCACCTTGGTCGAGCGCGAGCTTGGCCGCGGGTCAATGGCACTGACGCATTTCTTTGGGCGCCCGCAGAACATCCTGATGGCCTGCAACGACGAGCAGCGCGAACGGTATCTTCTGCCTGCCGTACGTGGTGACAAGATGGACGCCCTGGCGATGACCGAACCGGATGCGGGTTCGGATGTGCGTGGTATGAAATGCCAGGCGGTGCGCGATGGCGGCGACTGGGTTGTCAACGGATCGAAACATTTCATCTCGGGCGCGGAACATGCGGATTTCTTCATCGTCTTCATCGCGACCGGCGTGGACGAAACCCCCAAGGGCCCGAAGAAACGCATCACCACTTTCCTTGTGGATCGCGGTACGCCGGGGTTTGAAGTGCGCGAGGGCTACAACTCGGTCAGCCACAAGGGCTACAAGAACTATATCCTGTATTTCGACAACTGCCGTCTGCCCGATGCACAGGTCTTGGGCGAGGTTGATGGCGGCTTTGCCGTGATGAACGAATGGCTTTACGCAACCCGCCTGACGGTTGCGGCGTTCTCGGTCGGTCGCGCGCGGCGCTGCTTTGACTATGCGCTGAACTATGCGGCCGAGCGCAAGCAGTTCGGCCAGCCTATTGGTAAGTTTCAGGGCGTCGGATTCCAGATCGCCGACATGATTACCGAGATCGATGCCGCCGATTGGCTGACACTCGCGGCCGCGTGGCGTCTGGACCAAAATCTGCCATCAAACCGCGAGATTGCCTCGGCCAAGCTCTATGCCTCGGAAACGCTGGCGCGGGTGACGGATACCACACTGCAAATCTTCGGGGGTATGGGTTTGATGGACGATTTCCCGATCGAACGGTTCTGGCGCGATGCCCGGGTCGAGCGCATCTGGGACGGCACCAGCGAAATTCAGCGCCACATCATCAGCCGCGATCTTCTGCGTCCCTTGGGCGCCTGACCATGAACAAAGACCTGACCCGGCTGCTGCGCCCGAAATCCATCGCCGTCATCGGTGGCGGCGCGTGGTGTCAGCAGGTTGTTCTGCAATCCGAACGCATGGACTATGCCGGTCAAATCTGGCCGGTTCATCCCAAAGCGTCTGAAATTGCAGGACACAAGGTTTATGCCCACATCGAAGACCTGCCCGAAGCCCCGGATGCGGTTTTCATCGGGATCAACCGCCACGCCACCATCGAGGCCGCTCGTGTCCTGTCCAGTATGGGCGCAGGTGGGGCGGTGTGCTTTGCATCGGGCTTTTCCGAGGCCGTTGCCGAAGATGACACCGGCGGGGACTTGCAGGATCAACTGATTGCCGCAGCCGGTGACATGCCCATTCTTGGCCCGAACTGCTATGGCTTCATCAACGCGCTGGATGGGGCGCTGTTGTGGCCGGACCAGCACAGGGCCACCCCTGTGGACAAGGGCGTGGCGATCCTGACGCAAAGTTCGAACATCTCGATCAACCTGACCATGCAGAAACGTGGGTTGCCGATTGCCTACATGATGGCATGCGGAAACATGGCCCAAACCAGCCAGGCCGAAATCGCCTCGGCCTTGATCGATGATCCGCGCGTAACCGCCGTGGGTCTGCATATCGAAGGGTTCAAGGACATCCGGGAATGGGAGGCGCTGGCCGCGAAGGCCCACGAAAAGGGCATCCCGCTGGTCGCCCTCAAAGTCGGTGCATCCGAACAGGCACAGGCCGCAACCGTCTCTCATACCGCGTCTCTCGCGGGCAGTGATGCAGGCGCGCAGGCGCTGCTGGACCGATTGGGCATCCCGCGTCTTTCGACGTTGCCGGATTTCCTAGAAACGTTGAAACTGCTGCACTGCTACGGGCCGCTCCCCGGGGGTAACATCGCGTCGATCAGCTGTTCGGGGGGTGAGGCGAGCCTGATCGCAGACATGGCCGTCGGCACCGGCCTGAGTTTTCCACAGTTGAGCGATGACAAAAGGGCGCGCTTGCGTGACGCGCTTGGCCCTATGGTCGCGTTGAACAATCCGCTGGATTATCACACGTATATCTGGCGCGATGAAGAGGCGATGGCACAGGCCTGGTCGGGCATGACGGGTGACGACATCGACCTGACGTTCTCGATCGTAGACTATCCGACGACGGATCCGACCGACTGGAGTTGCGCGACCCGAGCTGCGTTGAGAGTGCGTGCCGAAACCGGCGCCCGGTTTGCGATTGTTGCAACGCTGCCTGAACTTCTGTCTGAAGACGTCGCGCAAGACCTGATGGCCGGTGGTGTCGTTCCATTCATGGGATTGCGCGAAGCACTGGCGGCCACGCGCGCCGCAGGTCAGATTTCGCCCCCGTCCGCGCATCCTGTCTGGTTGCCTGGAACGGCTGAGGCGACCCAAACCCTGACCGAAGGCGAATCGAAACGGGCGCTGGCCGAATGCGGCCTGCGAGTTCCGCAAAGCCGCACGGTTTGCGGCCCGGCAGAGGCCCATTCGGTCGCGCAGGACATGGAAGCCCCCTTTGCCGTGAAAGGTGTTGGGCTTGCGCATAAATCCGAACACGGCGCTGTTCGGCTGGGCATCAAGGCCGAGGATGTGGCCGATGTCGCAGCCAAAATTGGCACAGATAGCATCCTGATCGAAGAGATGATCACCGGAACCGTTGCCGAATTGCTGGTCGGTGTCGTCCGTGACCCGGCGCATGGGTTTGTCCTGACATTGGGGGCGGGGGGCGTACTGACCGAAATCCTGCGCGATACGGCGTCGGTGCTGGTGCCAAGCACGCCCGAGGACATCCGTGCCGCGCTAGGCAAGTTGAAAATTGCCCCGCTTTTGGCGGGCTATCGCGGCCAACGGGCGGCTGATATGGATGCAATCATCGCCGCAGTCGAGGCCGTTCAGGCCTATGTCATGCAAAATGCCGACACGCTTGACGAGGTCGAGATTAACCCGCTCCTGTGCGCGCCGGACAAGGCCGTTGCCGTGGATGCTCTGATAAGAAAGGCCTGAGATATGGACCCGATCAAAACCCGCCGCGACGGAGCGATCCTTGAGGTGACGCTGGACCGGCCCAAGGCCAACGCCATCGATCTTGTCACCAGCCGCAGGATGGGTGAGGTATTCGCCGCGTTTCGCGACGATCCAGAGCTGCGCGTGGCCATTCTAACGGGCGGCGGAGAGAAGTTCTTTTGCCCGGGCTGGGACCTGAAAGCAGCGGCCGACGGGGATGCGGTAGACGGGGATTATGGCGTCGGAGGGTTCGGCGGCTTGCAAGAGCTGCGCGACCTGAACAAACCCGTGATCGCGGCCGTCAACGGTATCGCCTGTGGCGGCGGGCTGGAGCTGGCCTTGTCAGCCGACATGATCCTTGCCGCCGACCACGCCACGTTCGCCCTGCCGGAAATCCGCTCGGGGACTGTCGCGGATGCGGCCAGCGTCAAACTGCCCAAGCGCATCCCTTACCACATCGCGATGGAGTTGCTGCTTACCGGCCGGTGGTTCGACGCAAAGGAAGCCAATCGCTGGGGTCTGGTGAACGAGATCGTCGCCGCGGATCAACTGATGGATCGCGCCTGGGAACTGGCCCGGTTGTTGGCCTCAGGACCGCCCCTGGTTTATGCCGCGATCAAGGAAATCGTACGCGATGCCGAAGACGCCAAGTTTCAGGATGCCATGAACCGCATCACCAAGCGTCAGCTCAGAACCGTGGACGTTCTCTATGCCAGCGAAGATCAGCTGGAAGGCGCGCGCGCCTTTGCCGAGAAAAGAGACCCGGTCTGGAAAGGGAAATAGGCAGACGTTTACCGTGATCGCAGAGCGTGAATTTACCATTTACTGATCCGCACGGCACGTGCACAGTTAGGCATGCCGTATTTCGAACGAAAACCATATGTTAGTGCATCTCGGGCGGTCAGCCCGATTGCGCCGCAGCCCGACGATCAACTGATTTCCGATATAGCGCGCCGCGTGCTCGAAACAGAGCGGGGCCCGCGGCAACATCTGGACGGTCCGTTCAGGTGTCGCAAATCCTGTCACCCCGGCAGCACCGCCACCATTCTGCTGTCCTTTGAAGCACCCGAAGGCGCGGCACCTGTTCAGATGCAGTTCGAACCGGGTGATCTGACCAATCCGAACGGCGACATTCTGCCGGCCAACCGCATCAGTGTGATCCCGCCACAAATCCAGCTTGAACCGGGGGAAGCAACGGATGTTGCTGTTGCGGTGACTATACCCGACCTCTCCAAACCCGGTGAATATCATGGTCGGATCGCCTGTACCGGAACGGACCAGACCTCGGTTGTGGTGATTTTCGAGGTGGCGGGCGCTCAGACCTGACGGGTCACCAGATAGTCCATGAACTGTCCCAGAAATGCGCGCGGCGCGTCTTCTGTGCCCGCGAACACCCGCGCGAACTCATTCCGGGCCGCGGCCAGCAGATCATTCGCTGCGTCCTGCGCATAGCGGATGCTGCCGTAGTGGTTCATGCGCTCCAGCACCCAGGCGACATCTTGCGTCGACCGGGCATCACGCGGGTTTGACAACATCTCGGCCAACCGTGCCTGTTCAGGCTCTTCCGCTTTCAGGCCAAGCTGGCCCAGCATCAGCGTGCGTTTGCCTTCATAGATGTCGCCGCCGATTTCCTTGCCGTAACTGTCCTGTGAGCCGACGAGATTCAAGACGTCGTCCTGAATCTGAAACGCTGCACCCAGGAAAAAGCCGAAGGCGTTGAAATCATCCAGATTCAGCGCACCGGACGCGACATCATGTGGCCGCGCAATCAGGGCCCCGATGCGCATCGGGTGAATGAAACTGTACCAGCAGGTCTTTTTCAGACACATCCTCAGATAATCTGATGCATCGACGTTCAAACGATTGTCGCGGATCCAGCCAAGCTCCAGCGCCTGACCTTCGATGGATTGCTGCAACAGATGGTCGAACTCATCCACCACGCGCATACCGGTTTCCGGGCCCAACGGCCCCAGGTTCTGACGCAGCAGACGCAGGGCAAGCGATTGCATCCCATCGCCGGTATTGATCGCCAGGGGAACCCCAAGCCGCTTGTGCATACATTCGCGCCCGCGCCGGAAATCGCTTTGATCTTCGATGTCGTCGTGGATCAGAAAAGCGTTGTGCAACAGCTCAAGAACCGCGGCCGAGACCCTTGCATTCTCGCTGTTTCCGCCGAAGGCTTCGCATGTCGCCAACAGCAGGGCAGGCCTCAGGCCCTTGCCCGAGGTTTCGATGTAATCGCGCATCGGGCCATACAGATAGGCCTGAGGCTCACCCGTCGGCAACAGGCCCAAAAGCGTTTCGCGCGCCTGATCCCCGTAGAAGGTCAGGGTTTTTAGAAAATCCTGTTTCGCCGCAGGATCCAAATGCGCGGTTCCGGATTTCACAGGCTCAGCCCTTCTGGATGATGATCACGCGGCTTTTGTTTTCCCGCGCGCCGGATCGTTCCGGACCGGCGCCAAGCGCAGAAAGCGGTTCGTCAGAAATTGGCAACGCCCTGGACAAGGCACCTGATTGACCACTGTCCCGACCCAGATCATACGCGACATCTTCCGCAAGCTCATCCCCCGGGATCGGCAGATCCGCTGTGGGCTCGTAGTTCGCGATGAGGTCGAACAGCTCTTTCGGGGGGCAGATCATTCGAAGCGCTTCGGCAATGGCTGGCTCCTCGGTGATGCCGCCGGGTTTTGAATATTCCGCCGCCGGTTCCCCTATGGCGGCAAGAGGGCCATCACCGCCACGATCAACTCCTGCCGTGTCCTGACCCATTTTCAGCGCGGCTTCGACCGCAACCGCGAACCGGTTGTCCCACGGAAGGCCAGCCTGATAGCGGGCGTAATCATAAGCGCGCAGCGGTTTCAGGATGTCGGGCTCGTGCAGGTCCCAGATCTGGCAGGGCTCGGCATCCGATCCACTGCGTTGAAGAATGGCGTTGACGGCCCGACGCGCGGCCTCGTTCGCCCCTTCCATCGTGGCAAGGTCGGTAAAAGTGCGGACGTAATCCGATGCCAGGAAGAAATTCGGGATGAGCGTGGCCGCATCCGGGCGCAAGCGCCAGCTGTTGATACGGTTGACCAACAAGGGTTCGACATTGCTTTGACGCTTGGGGTCGTTCGGGTCTTGAACGATATCAGGATCGAGGAACCAGTAGTGCATATCCTCGTCCCGCAGAATGGTTTGGCCATCCACGTTGATGCTGCGCTTGAGCTGTTCCCAAACCTCTTTTGCGATCTCTTCCCGGGTGCAATCGCGCGCGGTTTTTCCGTTCAGCCCCGGCTTGTCCCATTCGGAGATATCGATTGACAGCAGGCCTTTGGTCTTTCCTTCGGCCCAGTTTTCGAAATTGATCCCCGGCCAGAACTGTTTTTGCGACACAGCCGTCAAAGCCCATGGGCTGTCGATGAAAATGACGTGGCCATGGGTCAGCTCGACATCCTTGGTCAGATAGAACTGAATGCCGTTCATCCATTGCACGTCATCGGCCAGCAAAGGCAGTTTGGCAAGTGCAGGGTCAACCGCCATCATTTCCGGGGTCACAAGCGGTGCCATGCGTTCAATCGGCATGGCGCTGATGAACCAATCCCCCGTGACCTGCTTTTCTTCACCATCCTGTTCGACCGTTGCGCCAATGATCTTACCGTTTCGGCACTCGATTCCGGTGACTTTGGAGTCAAAATTGTACACGACCCCCTTGCTTGTCAGATAATCCAGCCACGGTTGAATCCAGACAAGATTTGTGGGCCCGTTCAGCAGCCTGTTGCAGTGGGGTTCGGGCGTGGCAATGCCCAGCTGAAGCTGAACCGCAATGTCCCCCACTGTCTTCGTGCTTGCCGTCGTGGCCTTGGCGGCCACCAACGAACGGGTCAGGCCGATGGCAAGGAACTTCTGATAGGCTTCCGAGCGGTCCTGCGCACCGATGAAATCCCACCAACCGATCCGTTCATATTCGTCGAACCGGCGTTCCTTGCAAGAGCTCGCGATCCGCCACATGCAGGCGACAAAATGCTCGACATCCTCATACGCAATCTGGTCCCTCGGCGAAAGCGCGAAGGCAATGGTCTTGAAGGCATCCGCAACATCCTTGAGCGTGCGGGGGAACCGTTCCGGGACAATGATGCCGGGCTTGTCAAACTGGCTGACCAGAACTTGCGTGGTCGGGACAAGATTGTCAAAGCATGTGCCCTTGTCGTAATACGGCGTTCGGGCCATCGTGTCGGTGATATGCCGATAAAAGTTCGGAAAGAACCTGAACCCATGTTCACCGGGCAGCCAGGGCCGTTTCACGCCGGGCGGATAATTGGCTCCATCCATCTCAGCCCATTTTTCCAGTGCCTTGATGTGTTTCGCTTTCGAGCCATGATCCCCCTCACCCTTCATTACGGGAATGCTGCGGGCTTTGCCGCCGGGGATCAGCTGGCGTTCGTGGACTTCTACCTCGAACCCGCGTTCAATCAGTTCGTGCGCGGCGCTCATGCCAGCCACGCCTCCCCCAAGAATGACAACCTTGTCAGGCATCGGAAATTCCTTTCGCGGAATAGACGTCAAAGCGCAGGGTGATGTCTGACAGGCTGGCTTCGCCAATGCCAAAACCCTGCACCCGATTCATCCAGCTGTAATGCGGATTCGAGGTCAGGTAACGCGGTGCAAGCCGTACCGGAGCCGAAGCGGGCAGATTGCCCTTGGACAATGCCGCATATCCGTCCGGGCCGAAGTCACACACACCCGTATCTTCGAATAGGATCGGGGCTTGTCCGATGGACGGTCTGATAAGCGCCTTTGCATGAAGCAGTCCCACACCATCGGGCCGCACGCGCATCCAGTCTCCTCCGATCGGCTCGATCGTTCCCTTTAGATGTGGGCCTTCGACGGTGCCCCCTTCTTTGATGGCGAAATGCAGCCAAACCCCATCCGGCGTCTCGCCCGAGGGATGAAAGCTGCTATCGAACGGCACCAGAAATTTGGCAACATGTTCCAATACCGGCGACGTCACTGTGGTTTTTGCCGGTTCCGGCGCGGCAGGTTCAATTTCTTTTTCGGGCCCGGGGTCAAACTCGCGCCCTCCCGACGTCAGCACCGGACGCCAGGAAAAAGTTTTTTCCTGTTTGACCGACGGCAGAATGGCTGCGAATTGTTGAAACCCGGTTTGCGGGTCCCGCAACAAGGGCCACCCGCGAATGGCACGCTCGGGGCCGCCATCTTCCGAACAGATCAGACGTAGCGTGTCATGCGACGACACGGATGGACCGGCTTCCACCAACACCCGACTGAGACCGTCTGCGTTGATCGCCTCGGACCAACGCAGCGTCACGCCCCGATCTGAAAACTCGCGCACGACCCGATCTCCGGTCAACAGGTTATGGTGCGGACGGCCTTAGCTTCCTTGATCCTGAGATGGAACTTCTGCTGCACGCGGAAGACGTGCTCGCCCTCGGCAGAGGTTTGCAGATACTTCACGGCGATATCCGAGGGCACGACGATTTCAACCGGTGCACCCAGCAGGGACACAAGCACTGCCTTGTCCGGGGGCAGGGTGCTGGAACGCAGCAACGGCCCGTCCAGGAACGGGAGAATGCTGTCACGTGGCAGTACCATCGAATTCGGCAGCGGGGTCGTGACCGCACGGAACAGACCGTTGCCCATCACACAGGCATAGGGGCCCAGATAGCCATGCGTTTCTAGCGTGCTGATGCCCTCGACGACGGCCTCGAAAACATCGGTTCCGCTGTAGTTCTTTTTGGTCGTGGATTTGGTTTTGCCTTCGCCCGCTTCAAGCAATCCCGGATATTTGCCACCGCCGCTGATCGTATAGATCTGCGGCAATGAGGCGTGCGCGCCGCCGGCGTGTTTGGGGGCCTGTCCGGTGCCGGGTTGACCGTTGAAAATGATGTCATCCTCTACCCGTGCCACAACGGCGGCCGCTCGGCGGAACATGATCTGAGCCGCCGTCAGTTCCGGATCAGCCACCTGTGCGCCTTTCAGGTACACGTTCACCGATACGGTGGTAAGGCGCAGCGTATCATAATCGTTCACGTCAAGACGTTCTTTGGATGCACCAGATGAGTTCTCGACCAGATCCAGCTTGTTCAGCGGGACGGACTGCGTGTCAGCGGGCAGCGGTCCGTACAGGGGCAGGAAACTGGCAGCCACCCGGGCGCGAAGCGCCTCATCATGGACGGCCTTTTTCACGGCGCTCCACTGATCTTCATTCCAATCCAATGCATCGGTCATTGCAAATCCCTCTCGGTGCTGCTGCCCAATTTGGCGGGGCAGTCAATCTTGTTCATTTTTCTTCTTTCAATCTGCCCAGCAGATCGCGGGCCCGCTGCTCCTGAACAACTCCACGGCAATCCCGCGCAAGCGAAAGCGCTTTTTCCGCCTCGCTGATTGCAGCGTCCAAGTCCCCCTTTGCGGCCAAAGCCTTTGCTCGCACACGGTGATATTCAGGTTTGTTCAACGTCTCGCCGCGCTCCCAGCCGGGAATGCAAACGGTTTCCAGCCGGTCCAAAGCCTGATCAACGTCTCCGTGATCAATCATCAACTCAGACAGAACAATCTGATTCTGAGGAAAAGTAAAGTTTCCACCAGATTTGGAAATCAGGTTCATGCATGTCTCGATGCGTTCCGGGACACCTGCGATATCGCCCTTTCCGGCCTGCGCGAGGCCCATATAGATGTCCTGCATCGCGTGAAGGTAAAGAAACCCTTCCTCATCCGCGACTTTTCTGGCTTCTTTCATCGTTACGTCAAGCCGGTCCCATTCCCCCGCATAGGGCAGGAACATGCTGCAAGCGCCCATCACGTAGACAAGGTTGGGTGCGTGGTTCAGCGCTCTGCTGACCTCGATGGATTCCAGACGCGCGGCCTCGGCTTTTTCGAACTTTCCTTGCTGCCACAGCAGGCATCCCTGAATGGCCAGCAATGACGCGGCCGTGGAAGACTGGGTCATGGGCATCATGGCCATATCCAGCTCGGGTGTGATCAGAGCGAATGCGCGTTCCAGCTGTTGTTCGCATTCCGAAAATTCCCCGCGGAAGTAATGAGTAAAGCTCAGCGCCCGTGCCGCCAGCACATTGGCGACGGGGTCGTCGGACATGCCGGCCATCATATCCAGCGCTTGTCCCATTTCCATCGCTCGGTTCATCTGACCGGCAACAAAGAAATGGGTCCAACGGCAGAAGGTTGCGGCAAAAAGCGTCTCGCCGTCGCCCAAAGACTGGGCCAGTTCCATCGCCCGGGCGGCAGTCTCGCCGACCTGATCGGACGACCATCCGTAAATCGCCATATAGGCGGGCAGAATGTTCATTTGAACCCGAAGTTCGAAGCCATCGCGATCCGCGTTGACCTTCATAGTTCCGATGTTGCGCAGGGCGGCCCGGAAAGCGGAAATCGCGGGCAGGTTTGCCAGTCGGGACAACGCCAGTTCACCTGCCGTGACCCAATTCGTGACAGCCTCATCTTTCAATCCGCCAAGATCGCAATGATGCGCGACGGTATCAGGAGCCGGGCTGCCGAATGCTTTGTGACCGTCCAGCAATGCTTGGGCGATTTTCAGATGCACCTTCTGCCGGTCTTCCCGCAGCAACGAATTATAGGCCGTATCCTGAACCAGCGCGTGGTTGAACGTGTATGTGGCCGACCCTGAATCGCTGGTGATCAGCACGACGCCAGCCGCCATAAGCTGCATGAGGGCGCTTTCCACATCCATGTCTTCATGCGCCACCGCGTGGATCATCTGAGCGGTGAAACTGCGCCCGATGACCGATCCGAGCTGGGCGACTGGTTTAGCATGTTCCATACGGTCAAGACGCGACATCAGCGAGTCCTGAAGGGTGGCCGGGACGCTCAGCGCATCCAGAACCTCGGCGTTGATCGGGGCATCCTGGGGCAGCTGGTCCAGAACCGCCTTTGTCATTTCTTCGATATACAGCGGCACGCCATCCGCCTTTTCGATGATCTGCCTGATCAGGATGACAGGCAGGCTGTACGGCTCGGCCACGCGCCGGACCAGTTCGGATGCCTCGGTATTGCCAAGCGGAGACAGATCAATGCGCGCGGCTCTGCTTTCGAAATGTTCCGGAGGTTCGTATTCAGGTCGGTGCGACAGAACCACCAGTACTGGAAAGTTGCTCAAGGCGGATGCAAGCGCATCCAGTACATCCAACGTGGTCGCATCGGCCCAATGAACGTCTTCGACCACCAACAACAACGTGCCGCGCCTGTCACACAGGCTTCCCAGACTGCGCAGCATCACGTCAAGGGATTTGCGCGCCTTCTTCAACGGGTCGGATTCTGACGGGGCGCCGGTCTCGATACCTGCCAGATCCAGAAGAACGGGCAAGTCTGCGTCACTCAGCCGTGAGGCCGATTGCACGAAGTCCGAAATCGCCGCCCGGATACTGTCATTTGATTTGTCGCCGGAAACGCGCCTCAATTCTCCGACAATGGGGTGCAGCGGAAGACTGGTCAGGTGCGGGATGCACTGCAATGTAAAGGGTTTGACCCCGATTGTTTCAGACAATGACTTGATCAGCCTCGACTTGCCGATTCCCGCAGCCCCCCCGACAAGCGCCAGCCGGCCCGAGCCTTCCTGCGCTTCGCTCCAAAGCCGGGTCAGGGTTGAAAGATCATCATGCCGGGCGACAAGATCGACCGCGGATTGACCCACCCGCGCGTCGAACCGGCTGGTGGACATGATTTCCGACACCACGCGATACACTTTGCGCTGATTGTCAAAGCCTTTCAGCTCGTGGCTGCCGCGTGGCTCGAATTCAAAGGCACCCTGGGTCAGCCTCCGGGTCTCTGATGAAATGATCACTTCACCCGGTTCGGCCAGCCCTTGCAAGCGGGATGCAAGATTCGCCGTTTCACCCACCAGAAAGTCCTGAGATCCCAAGCTTTTCGAAGAAACAACGCCCACGACAACCATTCCGGTCGCAATGCCTGCCCGCAGGTCAAGCTTTTCTCCGAACTCGTTTTCAAGGTTCTGAACGGCCTCGATAGTCTCCAAAACGGCTCGTACGGCCCGTTCGGCATCATCTTCCATGGCCTTCGGGTATCCGAAATACACCATTATGCCATCGCCCTGCCGATAGGCCAGATGGCAGCCGTGCTGTTTCAAGGTGCCGATCGCCGTATCCAGATACAGGTTCATGATCTGCATCAGGTCTTCCGGATCATATCGCTGAGCCAGCCGTGTCGACCCCACAAGATCGCAGAAAACCAAAGTCAGTTGCCGACGCTCGGCCTTGGACTGGACTTCGGGCCGCTTCGACGCTTCCTGCGATTTCAGCCTGGCCTGCGCCTTTCGAAAGCGCTTCCTTTCACCAACCGTCAACCCGAGATCACGCAGTTCCGGATCAGTCAATTCGTCCAGAATGTCGTCGTCCACGCCCTCTCTCTGAAACAGAGTGGCATAGTCATTCAGATCTGCCAGATGAAGGACTTTTGAAATGCGTGGTGATGCCTCAAGGACTCGCGTCATTGGCTTGCGACTCCTTCCATAACTGTCCCCCTGTTTTCCCCTTAGTACATAAACATAATGTATATGTATAATCCAAAAATAGAGAGGAATTCATGCTGAATCCATAGCAGGAACAGATGGCACTGTTAACTTGTTACATTGATTGACCGATTTACTTCATAAATACCACACCGTCACGCGCTTTTCCTTGAATATCATAAGGTTCAAGTCTCAAGTTGACTTCACTGGCAAGGTTTTAGGGGACCGGATATGCCGGTCTGGCCCTGACGCCACGTCACGGCTGAATGAGGTTCAAAAGTGCCGTGGCCGACATGAGATACCGGGCAGAATAGCAGACTCGACCCCGGCACCAGCAAGAAGCCGAAGCGCGCTACGAGCAGATACACTTACGCTCCGGCGCATCCCGTATTTTACCCGCCCGTTCTTCATTGGGATACAGGTATTAGGGAAAGCGGCTCAAAGATCTGAGATAAGCTAGGAAACATCCGGTATCCAGGGCGGATCTGGCTGTGGATGAAACCCTATTCCTCGGCCACGGCTTTTACATGGGCCGCAAAGGACGGGGCCAGCATCAGGGACTTGCACCGCTCGAACCGGTTCGTGGCATAGGCCCAGAAATCTTCGGCGGGGTTTTCATCCGCATGCTGAATCAATCCCCATAGCGTCCACAGCAGGTCGCACATGGCTTTGTATATCACCATGCGCCCGATCTGAGCCTCGTTCGGCGGGCCGTCGAAATAGGCGGTTAGCATTTCCAGTTCCTGTTCGTGGTTCAGCCCGGCTTCGACCGACAGATCACCCAGATCCCAAAGGGCATCGTTCATGCCTGAATACTCGTAATCCACGATCCACATGCGCTGGCCGTCATCCAGAAAATTCTCGCACAGCGGGTCGCAATGGCTCGGGACCAATGTCCCGGGTTTGTCCCGCAGCACCTCGCGGATCGGGGCCGCCTCGGCCACGACGTCCGCGTACCCGTCCGGCAGGGTCGCGTTTTTGTCCGCAACCACCTTCATGTAGTCGTTGATCATCGAAAACAGCTCGAACCGAAACTTGAACGGCTCGGGGGCATCGTGCAACTGCCTCAGCGCCTTTCCCGCGCGGGCGGCAGACCCGGGGCGCGTCGCAAACATCTCGGGTGTCATCGTCACGATGTCGGGTACGCAATCACTGATCATCACGCCGGATGATGCGTCTGCCCACAGAACTTCGGGGCCGACCCCGGCTTTTGCGGCCACCTGCGCGTTGTGGATTTCAACCGCGCGGTCGATATAGGCTTCGGTGCCCTCGCCGGGGATGCGCACGATCACCGTCCTTGGCCCGCCTTCGACGCGGTAGACCAGATTGGTCAACCCGCCCAGCCGGTTGGTGCGAAGGTCCGACTCGGCAAGGGTGTCAAACCCCGCCACATTGCGAAGGGCCTGCATGATCTCAAGTTTCGGCTCGGTTTGCATCGCTCTCTCCCTCAGGCTTTCAAACGGCTGTTTGCCGGGTCGTAAAGCGGTCCGTCCACATGCTGGATAGGGTGACGCTCTCCGAACACTTCCACTTCGAATTCTGACCCACCAGCCAATCCCGCAGACAGATAACCGTAGAGGACGGTCTTGCCGACGGTAAACCCATAGCCACCACTGCACGCCAGCGAGACTGTTTTGCCGGAATGCAGTATGGTCTCTCCTCCGGTGATCGGCAGCCGCTCGTCGGTGATGAACGTGCAGAGCTGCCGCTCGGGGCCGGTCGCTTTCTGCGCCTCCAGCACCGGTCGCCCGATGAAGCCCTGTTTGGATTTCAGATGGACCCGCGCGCCAAGGCCCGCTTCGATTGGCGAATAGTCGGGGGTGATGTCGGCGCTCCAGTAGAGATAGCCTTTTTCCAGCCGCAAGGACTCGATGGTGCGGTAGCCGATGTCGCGGATGCCATGGCTTTGGCCGGCTTGCCAAAGCAGGTCATAAACATGCAGGGCGAACTCGGTCGGGATATGCAGCTCCCATCCCAGCTCTCCGACGTAACCTATGCGGATCGCGCGGACCTTTGCCGTTCCCAGGGTGATCTCTCTGGCCGTTGCAAAGGGAAACGCATGGTTCGAGACGTCTTCTTCCGCGACAGCCTGCATCACATCCCGCGCCTTGGGGCCGCAGATATTGATGACGGCGCGTGCCGACGTCATTTCGATCAGCTGCGCGCGCCCGTCGCGGGGCAGGTGACGTCGGATCCAATCCGCGTCATGCACGCCGAATCCGGACCCGGTGACGATGTAAAAATGGTCCCGCCCCAATCGGGTGACGGTGATATCGGCTTCAACCCCGCCGCGATTATTGCACAATTGGGTGTAGATCACCGTGCCATCCGGCTTGTCCATATTTGAAACGGCAAGGTTTTGAAGGGCCTCCAGTGCGCCGGGGCCGATCAGTTCGAACTTTGAGAAGCTGGTTTGATCGATCAGAACGACCCCGTCGCGCGCGGCCTTATGTTCCTGTTCGGCATAGGTTTTCCAACCCGGCGACAGGAAATCCAACTGATCCACCGGCTCTACACCGGCCGGAGCGAACCAGAGCGGCCGCTCCCAGCCATTCTTGGACCCGAACACCGCGCCATGTTGTTTCAGCCGCTCATGCAGGGGCGACAGGCGCAGGTCTCTGGCCGTTTCCGCCTCCTGCCCCGGATATCGCATCTTGTAGTGATGCGCGTAATGCTCGACCGCGCTAGGATACATGAAGGCGCGCGTGGCGTGATGCGGACTGAACCGGCGCACGTCCAGAGGCCACAGATCAAGGCTCGGGCGGCCTTCGACAATCCACTCCGCGATCATCTCTCCTGCGCCACCACCTGCCGCGATGCCGTACAGAAATCCGGTCGCCAGCATCAGGTTTCGCAGTTCAGGCGCCCATCCCATGACAAAATCGCCATCCGCGGAATAAGGGATGGGGCCGTTGATCACCTGCCGGATTCCAACCGTGTTGACGACCGGCGAAACCTGACCTGCCAGTTCGGCAAGGGGGGCAAACCGCTCCAGGTTGTCCGGCAAAAGCTGCCGGACAAACGCGCCCGGAATACCCCTGTCGCCGAATGGCAGCGTGTTGTCCTCATACCCGCCGATCACAAGCCTCCCGCCTGCATCCGGTTTGTAATACACCAGCCGCTCGGGATCCCGTAGGGTTGGCAGGCGTTTTACAAGATCGGCGTCGGGCAGGGGTTCAGTTACGATGTATTGATGCTCGACGGCACAGGCCGGAACAACGACACCGAGTTTCGCGGCCAGCTCGCGGCTCCACATTCCGGCGGCCAGAACGACAGTGTCCGCTTCATAGTCCCCTTCCGATGTCATCACTTTGGTGATGCGATCGTTATGGATCTCAAAATCGGTGACCTCTACGGATTGGCGGATCCGGGCACCGTGCATCCGGGCACCGGACGCAATTGCCTGACACAAGCCTGCGGGATCGACATGACCGTCCGACGGGATGAAGGCCGCGCCTTCCAGACCTTGCGCGTCGACATAGGGGAAAAGCGCCTTGGCCTCGGCGGCCGAGATTATTTCCATCTCCAGATCAAAGCTGCGGGCCATTGTCGCCAGGCGCTTTGCTTCCAGAAGCCGTTCCTTGGTTGCCGCCAGGCGCAGGCTTCCGACTTTCTTCCAGTCGAATTCCATCCCGGTTTCTTCGGCCAGACGATCATACAGCGCCACGGACCGTTTCAGCATCCGCGTCGTGTTGCGAGATGACCGCAACTGCCCGACAAGCCCCGCCGCATGCCAGGTGGCCCCCTCGGTCAGGGATGCCCTTTCCAGAAGAACAACATCCGTTTCACCGGACCGTGCGAGGTGATACGCGATAGAGCATCCGATGATGCCCCCGCCAATAATGAGATGTCTGACCGAATGCGTTGTCATGCGCCCACCCACTTCAAATGATATGTTGTCATCAAAAGTCGCAAAACAACAAAAAGCAACAAAAATGTTTAAAATGTGTTGAAGTTAGTCGCTTGAACAGCGTCAAACTTGCAAGTAACCTGATGAAATCAACAAATATCGCGGCGCTTCATGTCGAAATACGAGCAAGACATCCTCAGCACGGTAAACCTGCATGGGCGAATTTCGGTCATGGAGCTGGCGCGCATTCTCAACGTGTCGGACCAGACCGTAAGGCGAATCGTGAAGCCGATGGTCGCCAAAGGCAGCCTGTCCAAGGTGCATGGTGCATTGGTCAGCACTCAAAATGTGCTGGATCCTCCGTTTCTGGCCCGCATGGCGCAGAACCGTGCCGCCAAAGTCGCGATTGCCGACGCCGTTGCGGCGCGGATACCGGACGGTTCGGCCATTGCCATCGACACGGGGTCGACCTCGGGCTTCGTTGCTCAGGCACTTCGCGCGCGCAAAAACCTCACTGTGGTGACAAACTCGGCCTTCATCGCCGCCACGTTGTCGATGGAAGAGGGCAACAGGGTCTTCATGGCGGGAACGCAGTTGCGCAACCACGACGGCGCCGCTTTCGACCGGGTCGCCTATGACGTAATTGCAGGGTTCTCGGCCCGGACTGCCATATTGTCGGCGTCACTGGTGCATCCCAGCAAGGGCTTCATGGTCTATGATCAATGCGAAGCTGATATGGCCCGCGCGATGTCTGATATTGCGGACCAAACCTTTATGGCGGTTGATTCCACAAAATTCAACGAGGCCCAGACCAGCCCGGCTTTGCGCCTGCCCGGGTTGACAGAAAAAGACGTGCTCATCACCGATCGCACATTGCCCGCATCCTTCCAGTCCTTGCCCGGAGATGCGGAATTGGTGATAGCGGGCGTGAAATCACAAGAAGACAGTCATTGACTTGGTGACGACACTGCCCGGCCCGACGTAACTAGCCGGTTCCACCGAAACGGTGAAACCGGCTGTGTTTCAGGCTGTTGCGCCCTTGATGCGAATGGCAGTGCCGAGGCTGCCTGCACAGACGCCGACCACAATAGCGATGATCAGTTCCAGTGGCTCTACATGCGCAAACCGGAAGCCTGCGAAAACCAGCGTTTCGAATACGCCGACTGCGCCGCCCAATGCCGCACCCAGCCACAGCTTGCGGGTCATCATGCCTAGCGCCAGACCGAGTATGCCGGGCAAGCTCAGGACGTTGCCACCGATGGTTCCAAGTAACTCTAACATCTCTGCCCCCACATCAATTCGAGCTGTTGTTCAGGAAATCGCGGATGTCGTCACCCGCGGCAGCGTGCTCCTGCACAACTTCATCTTCCAATCCAGCAGTCACCTTTTCGTATGTTTCCAGATAGTTGGGTGGCAGGCTGTGGGCGATACCCTGGTGGCAATCAATACAGGTCATACCGTTGTCGATGGCGCGTTGGTGTTCTGAGGCAGCGCGGGTTTCCTGAATGGTGAAGTCCATGTAGTCAAAGTTGTGACAGTTGCGGCACTCGCGGCTGTCAGACGCTTTCATTTTCTTCCAGACGGCCGAGGCCATCGCCAGGCGGTGATCCTCGTATTTCTCGGGTGTGCTGATGGTGCCCACCAGTTCATGATAGACGTCCTTCACGGCCATGATCTTGGCTTTGATCTTGTGGTTCCACTCATCCGGAACGTGGCAGTCTGAGCAGATCGCACGCACGCCGGAGTGGTTGTTGTAGTGGATCGTCTCGCGATACTCACCCAGGTTCGTTTCCATCGTGTGACACGAGACGCAGAACTCTTCGGTGTTGGTCAGTTCCAGGGTCCAGTGAAATCCGCCCCAGAACAGGATACCGGCCAGAAATCCGGCAAGGATCAGAAAGCCCGAGCTGAACATTACCGCCGGCGTCCAGATCGCGTTCCAAAGGCGACCCAGAAAGCTGCGTTTTTCAGGGGAGTCTGCCATGTCGGTGCTCCTTTCAATCTTGTGTTGAATCAGTTGCCGGTCGAGGGCTGGAACACGTTTTCAACAAGCGGCGGCGCGTCCGCCTGCGGAACGTGACATTGGTTGCAGAAATAACGGGTCCCGGCGACGCGATCCAATTCGCGGCCTTCGCGATCCAGATAGTGTGTCATTGAAAGGGTCGGCGCGTTACGCTCACCTGCCTTGGACCAGTCATGGCAGGACAGGCACTGATTGGTGCGCACATCAATCTGATATTGCTCGATCGAATGCGGAATCAGCGGTGGCTGCTGGCGATAATTACGTTGCATCCGTCCTTCGACATTTTTGTGAATCTGATCCAAAGGGATCGGCTCGTCTACGTCCGCGCCCCGCAGCGTTTCGACTTGAGCGGACTGGGCAAAGGCCCATCCGCTCAGAAAAACTACGGGTAGAAGGGCAATTCCGCCTGTAACGATTGATCTTTTCATCTTGGCACTCCCCTAGATAGGTCTGGCAGCGCGCGGCTCAGGCGCGGCAACTGGATCGGAAGGTTGAACGACAAGGTCGTCGAACCGGTGAGTAAAGTTGAAGACGTCGACTGCGCAGACATCGATGCAGCGTCCGCAGTTTGTGCAGTCGGGTGACAGGATCAGGGGCGAGCTTCCCGGCTTGCCTTTCAGCGCGGGTGAGATCACCTGATTTTCAGGACAGACCGCATAGCAATCCATACAGTCATCACAGGCCGTGCGATTGGCGGCACTGACCCGCAGCAGGCTTTTCGACCCGATCAACCCGTAGAACGCGCCCACCGGGCACAGATGGCCGCACCAGCCATGGCGTGAGACGAAGACGTCAAACACGAAGATGGCCGCGATCATGGCCCAGACAAAGCCCATGCCGAATACCAGCCCGCGATGCAGCATGGTGATCGGGTTGACCAGCTCCCACGCGATCACACCACTCAGGCCCGAGACCAGCAGCACGGTTGCCAGAATCCACAGCCGGGTGCCGCGCTTGGGTTGCCAGCCTTTCGGCAGGTCCAGTTTGCGGTGCACCCAGTTGGCCGCGTCTGTCACCGGGTTTATGGGGCAAACCCAGGAACAATAAACACGGCCACCAATCAGGGCATAGACCACCAGAACGATCAGCCCGCCGATCAGCGCAGTCACTTCGGGCCAATGACCTGCAACCAAGCTTTGCAACAGGATGAACGGATCGGTCAAAGGCAGCACGCCCAGCGTCAGTGATCCTGCCAAATTGCCCTCGACAATCCAGATGCCAAACCACGGGCCCAGCAGAAACAGAACCAGAAAGAACAGCTGGCTTGCGCGGCGCATCAGCAAAAAGCGATGCGCCCCGATCCACCCTTTGCTTTCAACGGCCTCCTGACCGACGGGCATGTGCGTGCGAGTACTCATTGCCCCACCCCCGGCAGATCATATTGAGGCGCAAAACCGCCGGGCGCGGCAAGATTGTCGGTTCCCGGTCCGGGCAAACGGTCCGGCAGATCGATGATCCCCTCGACCACCGGCGCGCCTTTGGCGGCTTTTTCCTCCCAACCCTTGCGGTAATGCTCGGCCGAACTGCCGCGCGCCAGTCGGGCAGGCAGCACCTTGATGGCGGCCTCGGGCAGAACACAGCTTTTCTCGCACATGCCGCAGCCGGTGCAGCGGTCGGCATGAACGGTTGGAATGAACAAAGCATGATGACCCGACCGGGTATTATGCGCCGTCTCCAACGTGATCGCCTCGTCAATGACGGGGCAGACGCGATAGCAGACGTCGCAGCGCAGACCGAGGAAATTCAGGCAGTTTTCCTGATCGACCAGAACGGCAACACCCATCTCGGCATCGTCGATATTCTCCAGCCCGGGGTCCAGCGCCCCTGTTGGACATGCGGCGACACACGGAATGTCGTCGCACATTTCGCAGGGAACATCCCGGGCGATGAAGAATGGTGTTCCCGTCGCCACCGCATCCGAGCCAAGCTCGGCCAGTTTCAGGGTATCGTACGGGCAGTCCCGCACGCATAAACCGCAACGGATGCAGGCCGACAGGAACTCCTTCTCGGGCAATGCGCCGGGCGGGCGCAATGCATCGGCGGGCAGGGCGCGGGCGTCGCGGGCCAGATAGGCCAGCAACGATCCGGCGACCACGCAGCCGCCCGCCGCCCGCGCCGAGTCCTGCAGGAACCGGCGCCGCTGCGGCGAAAGGGGTTTATCGACAAGAGACATGGGAACGACCCGTATGATCCTTGCTGGTTACGCGCGCTCAACCTTGCAGGCGCACTTCTTGAAGTCGGTCTCTTTCGACAGCGGGCAGGTTGCGTCCAGCGTCAGCTTGTTGGTCAGCTGGTGCTCATCGAACCACGGCATAAAGACCAGACCGCGCGGCACCTTGTTCCGACCCCGTGTTTCAACACGGCTGGTGACCTCGCCCCGGCGGGTCGACAGAACAATCTCCTGACCCCGGCGCAGACCCCGATCCTTGGCGTCCTGCGGGTGCATGTAGACGACAGCGTTTGGATAGGCGCGGTGCAGTTCCGGTACCCGGCGTGTCATCGACCCTGAATGCCAGTGTTCCAGCACGCGACCGGTGCACAGCCAAAGATCGAATTCCGCATCCGGCTCTTCTGCGGCAGGTTCATAGGGCGCAAAGATGATTTTGGCCTTGCCATCCTTGTGGCCATAGAATTCCACGCCAGCACCTTCGGACACGTAGGGGTCATAGCCTTCGCGGAAACGATAAAGCGTTTCCTTGCCATCCACGACCGGCCAGCGCAGACCGCGGGCCTGGTGGTAGGTTTCGAATGGTGCCAGATCATGCGCATGGCCGCGCCCGAAGTTGGCGTACTCTTCGAACAGACCTTTCTGCACGTAAAAGCCGAAATGCTCGGATTCGTCATTGTCAAAGCCCTCGGCAGTTTCCGACAGCGGAAACTTGTCGACGCTGCCATTGGCAAACAGGACGTCATACATGGTCTTGCCACGATGCTCGGGCATGGCGGCCAGCAATTCTTCGCCCCAGACCTCTTCGACGGTGAAGCGTTTCGAGAACTCCATCACCTGCCACAGGTCCGATTTGGCCTCGCCCGGTGCCTTGACCTGCTGCCGCCAGAACTGGGTGCGGCGTTCGGCGTTGCCATAGGCGCCTTCCTTCTCGACCCACATGGCGGTGGGCAGGATCAGGTCGGCGGAAACCGCAGTGACCGTCGGGTAGGGGTCTGAAACAGTGATGAAGTTTTCCGGGTTGCGATAGCCGGGATAGCCTTCCTCATTGATGTTTGGCGCAGCCTGCATGTTGTTGGTGCACTGAACCCAATAGGCGTTCAGATCACCATCCTTCAGCTTGCGGTGTTGCAGCACGGCGTGGAAACCGGGCTTGTCAGGAATGGTGCCAGCGGGCACGTTCCATGCGGTTTCGCAGATCTCGCGGTGCTTGTCGTTCATCACCACCATGTCGGCGGGCAGGCGGTGGGCAAAGGTACCAACCTCGCGCGCCGTACCGCAGGCCGACGGTTGACCGGTCAGCGAGAAGGGCGAGTTGCCGGGTTCCGAAATCTTGCCCACCAGCAGGTGCACGTTATACATCAGCGAGTTCACCCACGACCCACGGGTATGCTGGTTGAAGCCCATGGTCCACAGGCTCATCACCTTGCGGTTCGGATCGGCATATTGCTGGGCCAGACGCTCCAGCTTGTCCGCCGGAACACCGGACAGTTCCGAGGTGTATTCCAGCGTGTATTTCGAAACGGCTTCGGCATATTCCTCGAAGCTGATCGGCTCCAACTTGCCCGAGTTCGGGTTTTCAGCCTCTTGTTGCAGGGGGTTGTTGTCCCGCAGGCCGTAACCGATATCGGTGGCGGTTTTGGTGATGTTGACGTGGTTCTTGACGAACTCTTCGTTCACCGCGCCATTCTGGATGATGTAGTTCGCAATATAGTTCAGGATCGCCAGATCGGTTTGCGGTGCAAAGACCATGCCATTATCGGCCAGCTCGAACGAGCGGTGCTCGAAAGTCGACAGCACATGCACTTCGCAACCCGGCTTCGTCAGGCGGGTGTCGGTCAGGCGCGACCACAGGATCGGGTGCATCTCGGCCATGTTCGATCCCCACAGCACGAAGGTATCGGCGTGCTCAAGGTCGTCATAGCACCCCATCGGTTCATCAATGCCGAAAGTGCGCATGAAACCAACCACGGCCGAGGCCATGCAGTGACGCGCATTGGGATCAATGTTGTTCGACCGGAACCCGGCCTTCATCATCTTCGCGGCGGCATAGCCTTCCCAGACCGTCCACTGCCCCGAACCAAACATCCCCACGCTGGTCGGGCCCTTCTTGGCAAGGGCCTCTTTCCATTTGGCGGCCATCACATCAAAGGCTTCATCCCAGCTGACCGGTTCAAACTCGCCATTCTTGTCATACTGACCGTTGGTCTTGCGCAAAAGCGGTGTGGTCAGGCGGTCTTTGCCGTACATGATCTTGGACAGGAAATAGCCCTTGATACAGTTCAGGCCCCTGTTCACCGGTGCGTCGGGGTCACCTTGCGTGGCCACCACTCGACCCTCTTTGGTGCCCACCAGAACCGAACAGCCTGTACCGCAGAACCGGCAGGCAGCCTTGTCCCAGCGAATATCGGGCGCGCCGACCTGAGCGTTGGCCTGACCTGCGGCCATGGGAATGCCCGCAGCCGAGGCAGTGGCTGCCGCTGCGGACGCTTTCAGAAATGTACGACGGGATTCAGAGATGGTCATTGCATGGGCCTCCTGCTGGACGGTTGGCTTGGAGCATCAGGACGCGGAGCCGTCTCCGCGAGATCTTCGAAATGGTGATAAGTCAGTGACAGTGAGATCACTCCGGGGATCTGGTGCAGATCCATGATGGTGTCCGAGGCCAGCCTGTCGGCCGTATCCTCGACAACAACTACAAAACGGCCGTCCTCGGCTTCGGCATGAAGCTCGACGCCCTGAGTTTCGGCCATCGCCGCGCGTGCGGCATCGGTGTAATCGGGGGCGATGTGGACCAGACAGCCACAGATGTTCATTGGGTCACCTCCGGGTGGTGTGGGACGGGGCGGTGCATCATGATCGCCCCGGCGGGGCAGGCGGCGGAACAACTACCGCAACCGATGCAGGTTTCTGTTTCAAGCGCCGGTTCCGCGCGTCCGCCCAGTTGCAGGCGAAAGCGGATGGCATCCTGTTCACAATTGTCCTGACACAGGCGGCAGCTTACGCCGTTGGTCGACAGGCAGCTTGTGTCATCGATTCGTGCGCGCCATGGCCATTCGGCAACACGTTCGGTCAGCAACGCCGGGGTCGGACAAACGTCGGCGCAGTCACCACACAAGGTGCAACCGCCTGCGGACAGGTCCAGAACGGGGAAACCGGCATCGTCGAATGTGATGATGTCTTCAGGACAAGCCGCGGCGCAGTCTTCGCAACGTGTGCATAGATCGCTGAAGCCAGTTGCTACTGCCCCCGGCGGACGGATCGTATCTGGGTCCTCCCGCAGGACACGCGCGCTTAGAAAAGCGCGTCTGCTGGTCATCTGGCTCATAGCTGGCGACTCGAAATTGGATTGATAGGTTCGCGTCCTTACTTCCTAGCTGCCTTCAGCAGCGCACGAATTGACCTATATCATACTTTTTCGGATTTTTTTTGTTCAGTCTGAGATTTGTAATTCTTCATTAAACGTTTAATTCGATACGGGCGTCGGGGAAGAACGCTAGGATCTCTTTGGCTCTGTCGGCGGATGCCGCGCAAAGCGCAGTGGACAACCCATCCGCAATTGCCGCTTTCGGGGAAGAAACCGAAACGGTCCTGTCGTGGTTTGAAGGCCCATCCAAGGTAATGATGTGCCCGACGCCTTGGCCGAGCTGAGTCGCCAGCGTTGAAGATGTCGCCACTGCCCGATCGCTCAATTCAATCCGCTTCAGAACCGTTTGGTCCGGCGCCGCCAATCCAACTTTCCATGGCGCACCGTCACCAGGCGCACCCAGGGCGGCAACCTCTCCCATATTGACCAGAACATCACGCAGACCATAAGCACGCAGCAGGTCGGCGATCCGGTCGGTGATCGCGCCCTGCGCTATACCGTTCAACGTCAGCGCCGATTTTCCGGGCACCGGAAGGCGAATGGCCGAGGCGTCGAAAATTACCTTTTCCCAGCCTATTGCCTGTTGAACTTCAATCAGACCGTCCGGGCGCGCGCCCGCAGCCAATGCCGCCCACACGGGTTGAATGCTTGGATCAAATGCGCCACCCGATGCCTGATGCAGCGCTGTGCTGAGGCTTAGCACCTTCAACAATTCAGGAGCGGGCGCCGTCAGCACACCATCGCGGTTCAACCGGCTGAGCTGCGATTGCGGACGATACAGGCTGAAGATGTCTTCCAGCCGGGCAATCTCGGTCTCCATGGCGGCCATGATGGGTGCAGCTTCGGCGTCCGTCAGACCCACAAGGCGCAGGCTGGCGGTGGCACCCAGCGCGGTCCCGTGCCAGCGCGCGTCCGAGGCCGCAAGTGGTGTGGCCGCAGCACAAGCGGCTGAGATGATCAGAAATCGGCGGCGCGACAAGGCGGTCATACGGGGGTCTCCAACGACAGTTCAAGATCGACAGGGCCAAGCACTTCGGTGTCCGGAATGTCCGGCAGGCCCAGTGCCGTTCCGCCGTAAATCTCAATGAATGCCTGTGCATCGGCAGGATCGGCAAAAGGCACCACTTCGCGCGCACCCATGCCACCTGCCACATTGGCGCCGACAACAAAGGTTGCGCCATCCGCGGCGATCCAGTTCGAGATACCCGGCTGCCGCCAGCTTGGCGCAATACCCATGTCGCTGACATAGACGGCTGTGATGTCGGCATCACGTTCAGGGCTTTTGAGGTATGCCACCATGTCGCGCACCTGCGCAAAAAACAACGGTGCGGGATATCCTTCCAGATGGATCTGCCCCTTGGGGCCGCCATGTTCGGCGATGTTCATCTGGCAGAAATAGCTCAGCGCGTCCGGGGTCAGATCCACCGGATCGGGGGCCTCGGCCAGGTCTTCCTTGCAGGCCGCCAACGCGATCAAGGCAATCAGGACGAGGGGTTTCATGGCTCGACCCTCCGGAATGCCAGCCGCGCCAGGGCAAAGCCGATCACCGGCCAGATCAGCAGCGATGCAGGCGCGGCCCAGACGGGCAAGGCCTGTGCCGCCCCGCTCATGCCGGATGCCATGGCCACGCCTTCCGTCGCGGCGATGTTCCACAGACGGAATGCGTCGGCCGGGTTGGCGACCATCACCCAGGGAAAGACGGATTGGGTGAAGCTGCCGCCCTTGTCCATGACGACGGCCCCCAACAGGCCCAGATCATAGAGGACGACAAAAACCAGCCAGAGCCCGGCCGACATCCCCGCCGCCGCCGTGGCCCCCTTTGCCAAAGCGGACAGCAGGTATCCCAGCGCCAGAAACACGGCGCCCAACAGGATCGAGGTGAGGATCAGGCGCACCAGTGCCATCAGGCTTTCCGGTCCGGCACCGCCAAAGAAGGCCGCCACCGCGCCAGCGGTACCGAAACCGACCGTCATGGCAAAGGCCAGCGCGGCCAGATGGGCGCAGAACTTGCCCAACAGGATTTCTCCGCGCCCCGCAGGGTAGGACAACAGCAGCGACAGGCTGCCCCGGTCCACGTCTCCGGCGATGGCATCGAACGAGATCATCAGCGCCAGAAGGGGCGCGAGGTAAACCGAAAGCGTGGTCATCGACGCAACCGAAACGGTCAGCATGTCAACGCCCAGCGTTCCGGTTGGCGCACTGCCCGCAAAGGTCAGCGCCAAGGCGAACAGCACCATGATCAGCGTTGCGACCAGCAGCCAGCGGTTGCGGCGCAAGATCAGCATTTCTGTGCGGGTGATGGCGAGGAAGCGGGTCATTGCAAATCCTCCTGTGCGTAGTGGCGATAGAGGTCTTCCAGCTTGGGCGGGGTCATTTCCACATCCGCTACCGCATCGCCCAACCCGGCGATCCGGCGCAGGGCCTCCATTTTGTCTTCGGGTGAGCAGAGCAATTCAACAGATGCCCCATTGATCCGGCTGCCGCCCAGTTCAGCGGCCAGCACATCTGGATTGGCGCTGGCGCGTACCTTCAGGCGGATCGGTAGACCGGCCAGAGCCGACAGATTGTTCAGGGTGTCGTCGGCGACCATCCGACCCTTGCGCATGATGGCGATCCGGTCGGTGCGGGCCTCGACCTCGGTCAGCGCGTGTGAGGCAATCAGAACGGCGGTGCCTTGGGCAGCCAGTTCGTCGATGATGGCGTACAGGTCCTGCCGAGAAATCGGGTCCAATCCGCTCGTCGGCTCATCCAGCAAGGCTACTTTCGGTTGGCCCAGCAACACCTGCGCCAGTCCCAGACGTTGCCGCATGCCTTTGGAATAGGTTCCGATCCGACGGTCCAAAGCGTCACTCAGGCCGACACGATCCAGCAAACCGGGCACATCGGCTTTTGCGCCTGAAAGCTGCGCAAACAGGGTCAACTGCTCACGCCCGGTTAGCGCGGGATGAAACGACACCGCTTCGGGCAGATACGCTGTTTCGCGCCGGGCCTGAGCACTACCGGGGGTGGCGTCTCCGATCCGAATGGCTCCGCCATGGATCGGCGTCAGGCCGAGGATGGATTTGATCAGGGTCGACTTGCCCGCGCCGTTATGGCCCAGCAGCGCAACGCGCTGGCCGGGGGCAAGGGACAGGGTGATATCGTCAAGAACGCGGGTTTTTCCTCGGTCCTTGAGAACATGGTCGATTGACAGGGCCTTATCCGTCATGAGGCACCTTTTTCATAGCTGGGGGTTCAGGGGCTTGCATCAATGGGTTGCTGTCCATCACGCCGCCCGGCAACAGGGCCGGGAAGGCGGATTGCGACCAGCGCACCAGTTGCACGGCGGGGGAGCCGAGCAGTAATTTGGCTGCGGGTTGGGTCCACAGCACATGGTCCATCGAGTCGTTTGGCCGATACGGGGCATCGGCGATGCCGTTGCCATCCACGTCATAGGCGGCAAAATCGGACCAGTAGTTGCCGCGCCCGTCTTCGGACCACTCGACCCATTTGGTCGAGACGTATTTCACCTGTGTCCGGTTCCCGATGAAGGAATTGCCAACGATGCGGTTGCGTTCGCTGCCGGCGGTAAAGTGGATGCCGATGCCGCATCCCTGGAACCAGTTGTCGGTGAATTCGTTCTTGTTGGAGTTATAAAGGAAGGTGCACTTTTCCTTGGCACCGATCACCACGTTTCCGGTGATCTGACTCTTGTTGGCATAATTCAGCATCACGCCATGTTCACGGTCACCGATCGAGACGTTGTCTGCGACCTTCACATTGGTCGTGAACATCACCGCATAGCCCAGATCGTTGCCGATCGAGACATTGTCGCTGACCACCGAATTGTCGGCATACATGTAATGCACGGCAAAGCGCAGATCGCGGAACAGGTTACCGGTAAAGGTGTTCTTCTTGGACGAGTTCACGAAGATCCCGTCGCGCCCATAGCGGATGTGATTGTCCTCAACCCGCGCACCGGGCGCATTCCAGACATAGACGCCATTGCCACGGTCATTCATCCGCTGGTCCTGACGCCCTTCGATCCGGTTGCCACGCACGATGCTGTCCTTGGCACCATGAATGTCGATACCGTAAAGATTGCCCAGCAGTTCATTGTCTTCGATCACCGGCGCGCTGGCCGTCTTGGTCAGCTGGATGCCACTGTCGATCCCGTCATGGCTTGAACCCGAGCCGATCACTGTCAGGCCGCGCACGGTCACGCCCGGGCCGGTCACGGTGATGACGCTGCCGGTGCCTTGCCCGTCAATGGTGGCCTGTCCCAGCCCGTCGATGGTGACGGGCCGGTCCAGAATCAGATGTTCGGCATAAACACCGGGGCTCAGGCGGAGGGTATCTCCGTCCGCCGCCTGAGCCAGTATTTCATTGATGGCCCCCGCCCGGTTGGGCACATCCCAGTCCGCCGCCCAAAGGGGCGAGCCGAGCAGGAGCGGTATGAGCAGGGGCCAGCGCATGGGTCAGGCTCCTTGCGGTTCGACCAGCATCCGGCCGCGCATTTCCATGTGCAGCGCATGGCAGAACCACTGGCAATAGAACCAGTGCACGCCCGGACGGTCGGCGGTGAAGGTGACCGAGGCGGTTGCCATCGGTGCGACTTCCATCGCGATTCCGTAGTTGCCCAGGCAGAAGCCGTGGGTCACGTCGTCCACATCATCCAGGTTGGTGATGTAAACCGTGACCTCGTCGCCCTGTTTGACGGTGAACTTCTCGAGGCTGAAGGTCGGCGCCTGCGAGGTCATGTAGACCCGCACCTTGTTGCCGTCCCGGATCGGTTCTTCCGCACCTTCTTCCAGATCGATACCATCGGCTTCGGCCTGTTTGCGGGCGTCTTCCCAGGTAACGTCGTTGCGATCCCAGACGTTGACCGGGTTCACGATGTCGCTGCGAACGATGATCGAGTCGTGCGGCTCGGCAAAGGTCGGGCCGTCGTGCACCACTTTCATCTCATCCGACGAAATGTCGATCAGCTGTTCGTTCTCGGGTTTAAGAGGACCCACGTTCAGGAAGCGGTCTTTCGAGAACTTGTTCATCGAAATCAGCCACTTGCCGTCGGCATCCTTGGTCTCACCCATGGAAGTCGAGTTGTGACCCGGCTGATAATGCACGTCAACCTTCGAGATGATCGGGTCCACGTCCTCGCCATTGTAGGCGCGGATGGCCTTGTCGATGTTCCACTTCACGATCTGGCTGTCCAGGAACAGCGTGGTGAACGCGTTGCCCTGGCCATCATAGGCAGTGTGAAGCGGGCCAAGACCCAACTGCGGTTCACCTACGATGCAGGACCGCGGGTCGGCGTCGCTTTCGAACAGGGCGTCCAGCTTGGTGACGTCCATGATCGAGACGGTTGGCGACAGCTTGCCGTTGATGCAGACGTGCTTGCCGTCTGGCGCGGTGTTGATGCCGTGCGGAGAGTTCGGGATCGGGATGTAACGGGTGTATTTCTTGTTCTGCCCTTTGCGCCCGTCCAGAACCTTGACGCCTTTTAACTCCTGATAATCGCCGGCTTCGATGCCTTTTTCGATCTCGGCGATGTTGAAAACGACGACGTGGTCCAGCTCGTTCTCGGTCATCTCGGCCAGGTTCATGCCCATTTCCGAGTTGTACGAGGTCGAGAAGGCGTATTTGCCCTGATAGTCGCAGTCGGTGTTGTCGAGGTTGCCCGACACGATCACCTGCCACGCCACTTCCATGGTATCGCCGTCCAGCGCGGTGAAGATGTTCACGTATTGCGACGGATCGTCCAGCACGCTGCCATCGTTGACCAGCGGAGTTTCATCTTCACCATTGGCAAAGACATAGCCGGTGCGCGGGAATTTCTGCGGACGCAGACCGTGGATCGCCTTGGCGTTCGGGATCTCGGTGATCTTGTCGCATTTCATCACGTCACAGCGGACACGCGCGACGCGGGTGTTGGCCTTGTCGTTCATGAACAGATAGCGGCCGTCATAGGTGCCGTCGGTGAACGACATGTGCGGGTGGTGAAGGTCGCCGTTGTCATAGGTTTTCATGCCGCGCTTGGCGAGAAACTCCTTGGTTTCAGGCAGCAACCCTTCGGTCATGATCTTCAGTGACTCGTTGGTCTGACCCCAGCCCGTGGCCGAGCAGCGGTTGAACACCGGCACCCGCATCAGCTCGCGCATGGATGGGAAGCCCAGAATGCGCAGCTCGCCGGTCTGACCCGAGGACCAGAAACCGTAATACTCGTCCAGTTCGCCCGGTTCGAGATTGGCATTGGCCGCGGCGCTCGCCTGCTTCGCGGTCATCAGGGTCGAGCCCAGACCGGTCCCGGCCAGCACGGCACCGGTTGCTGTTGCACCCAGCATCCCACGGCGTGTGACGGTTAGTTTGTTGTCATGTTCCGACATGTTCGTTCCTCCTTTTAGGAAACGGATTGCGGTTTGGCGTTCGGATGGTTCGCCGGTGGTTGTCCGAGTGGGGTCTTCATCTGGACCGACCCTGTCTTGGCCCGCCGTTTCAGCTGGCGGATAACGACAGGACATTTGTCCTCGGACTGGTAGAGCACCTGACAATGCAGGCAGGTGACGCACTCGTTCGGATTTATCTCACCGGTGGGGTGGATCGCCTGAACGGGGCATTCATTGGCGCAGGTCTGACAGGGCGTGCCGCAATCCTTGTAGCGGCGCAGCCAGTCGAACATGCGAATTCGGGCAGGGATCGCCAGTGCGCCGCCCAGCGGGCAGAGATAGCGGCAATAGAACCGTTCAATGAACAGCCCGATCCCCAGCAGGGCCAGCGCAAAGACCACGAAAGGCCAATCGCGCATGAATTTCAGAATGATCGCCGTTTTGAACGGCTCGACCTCGGCATATTTCTCGGCCAGCGGGATCGATACGAAACTCAGGCCAAAAAGACCCAGAAAGATCATGTATTTCGCGGGCCACAGGCGTTCGTTCAGACCCCAGGGCAAAGTCCATTGCGGCACTTTGAACGCCCGCGCGATCTTGTTGGTCAATTCCTGCAACGCGCCGAACGGACACAGCCATCCGCAATAGGCCCCGCGACCCCAGAACAACAGCGCGGCGGCGACGGCGAACCATTGAATGAACACCAGCGGGTCCAGCAGGAACGCATCCCACGAGAATCCTGTGCGCAGGCTGCCTGCCAGTGCCATCAGGTTCACCACGCTCAGCTGCGCGTTGGCGTACCAGCCGATGAAGAACAGGGTCATTGTCAGGTAACCGATGCGGAACCAGTAGAAGACCCGCGCATTCATTGTCGCGTGGAACTGGAAGAAGAACGTCGCGGTCAGGACCAGCAGCATGACGCCAAGAACGGCGATTTCAACAGTGCGATCCTTCCAGATGCGCTGCCACAGGGCAGCCTTGGCGGCGGCTTCGCCGGTCGCATCCTCGACAACCTTAGAGGCTGCGACGGGCAGCAGGTAACGGTCGGGCAGTTTGTAACCCAGATCGAATGTCAGAAAGGTTTTCTCAACGGCACCCACGGCACGCTGTACCAGCAGTTGCAGGCGGAACGGCTCGGTCGGGTCGAACTCGGCATCGGCGGGGATCTTGAAGATGTCCAGCTCTGTGAAACTGGGCGCATCCGGGGCTGCAACCTTGCCAAGGCGTACTTGCTGTTTGTCGAAGAACCGGACCGAGTTGTCGCCCTGGATCAACTGGATCCGATCGAAAATTCCGCCGCGTACATAGCCTGACCCCTTGAAACTGTAGGCACCGCGCCCCAGCACCAGAATGGCCTGTTCGCCCTCGTCCAACCAGTTCACAAGGTTCTGGTACTCGGCGTCGCCCAGCAGTGACTTGCCGATCGACGGAACCGAGACAAGCGCCATATGCATGTCGATGAACGTGTCATCCGGTTCACCCGGTTCGGGCCGCTTGATCGCGCGCTGGTCTCCGGTGGCCTCGAAGGCGGCATTGACCTGCCCGACATCCAGCGTCAGCCGACGGATCGAGCCGTCGCCCGAAAGGGTTGACCAGTCATGGACCGCATTCTGCGCCATATCGACTTCGCGCTTTGGCCCGTCGGCCTGCAACGGTGACAGGCCGCCCAGACCCAATGCACGCGCCACCTTGATACCGCCACGCACAAGGCTGTCGTCGATCACCATGATCGTGACCGTCGCGCCCGAGATGATGTCGAGGTCGTGCCCCTCACCCCCGGTTTCGGCTTCAACCTTAAGGTCAAGGCCCGCATAGCCTTCGGTCAATTCAACCATGCGGGAATTGGGGATGCCGATCAGCACGATGGGTTCCGAGTGCTTGACCAGTTGCACTCCGGTCAACACCGCGTCGTTGTCGATGGCGGCAACGACGTGGATCGGTTTGCCGGAATAACCCGTCGTGCCAACAAAGTCCGAGGTCAGGAATGCCCAGGCAATGATCTCGCCGCCCTTCAGGACGGGGGCGACCTTGACGTCATCGCGCACCGGGCCAAAGGCATCGGCGCCGGGGGCCAGATCGGCAGGTTCGATGTCGGGCAGGAAACTGGCCAGGCTGTCGGCATGGGCGCTGATCGCCATCAGGCAGGACAGAGTGAAAGCCAGCAGGAAATGGATTGCGCGACTTACGACCACGGCGCACCTCCGGTTGCTAGGGTGGACGCCACGGACGCGCGCAGGGCGCGTTCAGATTCTTCTTGGGTCGCGAACGGGGGGCCTCGGGTTTCGGGCCACAGTCGCCTTGAGTTGTACAAAATGCACAGATCCCCGATTGCAGCGGGTACTGTCCGTACATTTTCGGATTGCATCAGCAGCGGCAGATCCGGCAGCGGGGCTGCCGTTGTCACCGCGCACAGCGCGCAATCGGCGCATTTCGGGCAAGGCGCGGTCGGGTCATCAGTGCCTTCCTCAAGGTCCACTTCAACCCAGACCGCCCCTGCCTCCGAGCAGATCTCGATCCACATGCTGTCCCCGGGACTCGCCAGCACCGGGCCAAGCATCTGCAAAAGCAACAGGAAAATACCCACCAAACCGCACACCGCGCGGGACACGCGATCAAACAGGCTATGCGGGGGGCGGACGGTAGGCATTGAGAATCCAGCTCGGCGTTCTTTTCTGAAACTTAGGGGATTCTTTCAGGCGGAAACTTGACTTAGGTCAGGTGCCTGAAAATTTGCACCTACCCGTCGGCCTCATCCATCAATCCACGCAGCCACCGACCGGCCAGCCATGCCGCAGGAATACCCAGTGGAATCGACCAGAGGATTGCAGGCACCGGTTCGATTGCGCCGAACCCGACGCTGTGCAGGATAAGCCCGAGCAAAAACAGGTTGATGGCCACGGTCAACGCCGTGGCCGGATACAGCAGAATGGCCAGTTTCCAAACTGGCCATTTCCCCTCAGTGGCTGGTTCCTTCCGAGAAGGTGATCTTGTTCCAGACATTGTATTTCCCCGAAGGTTTGCGCATCGGCAGGCGGCGAATTTCCTCCAGCGTCTGCGCGTCATAGACGATCACCGCGCCGTCATCTTCCCAGATTGAAACCAGCGCGTGGCTGCCATCTCTGGTGAACTCGACATGGGCCACGGTCTTGCCCGGTGCAGGGCGCAGGGTCTTTACGATTTCAAGGCTTTGCTTGTCGATGACGTGCATCGCGTCCTTGTTGGGGCCAAAGAAAACATCGGCCCAGACATAAGGCGAATTCTCATGGCTGCGCATGAAGAACCCGGGCCCTTCGGTCTTGATCCGTTTGACGGTTTCCCAGCTTTCCATGTCGATCACCGACACGGCGCCGTCTGTCAGGTGCGGCGTAGCCATCACGGTCGTATCGCCGTGTTTCCATGTGATCCCCGAGCCCAGATGCGGCATTCCGGGCAAATCCAAATCGGCCACCTTGTGCCCGATCACCAGATCAATCACTTGCCCGCCCTTGCCATCGCGGGACGCCCCCATGACATATTCATAACTCTGGTCGAAAAAGAAATCGTCCAGATAGTCAGCTGTGGTGATCTTGCGCACAGGGAATGGATCAGGGTTCTTGAACTGGCCTTCGATGCGGAAATCATGACCAAGCCCGGATTGCGGGGGATTGGCGCCGTAGAACACTTCCCAAATCTCGGGCACATCCTTCAGCGCCAGAACAAAGCTTTCCCGCGGAGGGGCCTGGTAGACTGCAGAGACGCGGCTGGGCAGGCCCTTCTTGCTTTTGACCTCGATGACCTTTGCGACGGAAAGGTCTTCGGTGGACAACACCGTCAGGCTGTTGGGCAGGTAGTTCGCCACGGCCACCCATTTGCCATCGCCCGACATGGCGATGTTGCGGCTGTTCAGGCCGGCACGCACGCGGCCCACCTGTTTCAGCGCCCAAATGTCGTACTTCTGGACCCAGCCATCGCGCGACATGATGAAGACATACCGCCCATCCGGGCTGAACTTGGGGCCGCCATGCACGGCGAAGGGGGTTTCGAACCGGTCCAAAACCTCGAACGTGTCGCCGTCCAGAACGCTGACATGGTGATCGCCGGTTTCCACAACCAAGGTGATGTTCATCGGGTCGCTGTCCCAGACGGGCGCATCCACCGGCACATATTCCTCGTCCAGCGTCCGGCTGGCCAATATCTGGGCCTCGCCCCATTCGGGGTCGGATTCCAACGGCGATTTCAACCAACCGGCCAGCTCTTCGATTTGCAGAGCATCCAGCTCGTGCGAGAAGGCCGGCATTTGCGTCGCCGCGCGCCCTTCCGCGATTACCGCAGCGACCCGGGGACCCCGCATGCGTTTGAGCGTTTCAGGGATCAGCGCGGGGCCAACCCCGCCCAGACGGTTCTCGCCGTGGCATGAGGCGCAATGTTCAGCGTAATCCGATTGGGCATCCGCCCAGGCGGTGCCCGCCAGCAACACCGAGCACAACGTACCGAATGTGAGTGTCTTAAAAGAACTGATGCGCCGGATCATGGCTTTTCCCCCGAAACGGTGTGACCTGAAGGCGTTCCCCTGCGTCATCCACACCGATTTCCTGGTTGGACAGGTAACAGGCCGGATCCTCGGCCCACGGATCACCGGTCAATTGCAGGGCGCGGATGCGGGTATTGCCGCCGCACACGTCCTTGAGTTCGCAGGCTCCGCAGCGCCCCTTCAGCGGGCGTGGGCGGGTGCGGAGCATGGCAAGCATCGGATCATCGCCGGTCCAGAGTTCGGAAAACGATTTGGTCTTTACGTTGCCCACCGTGTAATCAGACCAGTAAGTGTCCGGGTGGACCCGGCCGAGATTGTCGATATTGGCAACGCCCAAGCCACTTGAGTTTCCACCCCACGCAGCCAGGTGCGCGCGCACATGTGCAGCCTTTTCGGCGTCGAAATGCGTGCGAATCCAGTTCAGGAAATATCCGGCATCAGCGTCGTTGTTCCCGGTCACGATATCCAGCGGACGGCCGCCCGATGCGGCTTCCCAGGCGCGTTCCAGCAACAGATCCAGGCCTTTGCGCGTGCGCTGATGCGCGGCATCTTCGCCCCGGTTCTTGTCGCCGCGCCCCGCATAGACAAGATGCGACAGGTAGAATTTGTCGACACCTTCATCATCACAAAGGCTCAGCAAGTCAGGCAAGTGATGTTGCGTGCCTTCGGTCAGGCAGAACCGCAGGCCAACCTTGATGCCGCGCTTTTTACACTCTCGCACGCCGCGCAGGGCGTCCGCAAAAGCGCCCTCGACGCCGCGAAACCAGTCATTCGTCGCTCCGATCCCGTCCAGCGAAATGCCGACATAGTTGAAGCCCACATCCGCGATCATATCGGCGGTTTCGTCGTAAATCCGGGTCCCGTTGGTCGACAAGGCCAGCATTGGCACCAGATCACGGGCGCGTTTTGCGATGTCGAAGAAATCGAACCGGTCCAGCGGTTCCCCACCCGAGAGGATCAGGGCCGGGACGCGAAACTGGCCCAGATCCTCAAGGGTTACCATGGCTTGCTCATGGCTGAGCTCACCTGGGAACGCGACATCCGCCGAGACGGTGTAGCAATGGCGGCACCTCAGGTTGCAGCGCCGCGTCAGGTTCCAGATCACAACCGGCTTTACCGGACCGGGGCGCCGTTTGCGCACCGGAGTCGGCTTGACCAGCTGATGCATGTATTCGGTCAGGCGGAACATGTTTCAGCCTTTCTGTTTCAGGCGCAGCCCGGTCTTTTTCAGGATGCGCGTGGAATAGAGGATGTCGCTGCCGCAGCAGGCCGATCCCAGTATCGCGGCAATCTGGCCGCGTTTGTCTTCGACCTCATCGCGCGAGCTGCCGTGGACCATGGCGAACAGGTTGTAGGGCCAGTCGGGCAGGGCGCGGGGCCGTTCATAGCAATGGGTGACGAAAGGCAGTGCCCCGATATGAGCGCCCAGTTCGGTGATCAGGTCATCTTGCACGTCCCAGACGGTCATGCCGTTCGACGTCATGCCCAGCTTGTAATGGTTGGGGGCTGCCGCGATCCGTCGGATTACCCCGCGCGCCTTCAGCGCGGCCAGCCGGTCCAGCAGGGTGGCCTCGCTCAGGCCCAGATCGGCAGCGACCTGCGCATAGGGCGCGGCCACCAAGGGCAGTCCTCCCTGGAGCAATTCGATAATCTGTCTGTCTGTTGCGTCGATCATGCCGCCACCCGGAAGCCGATGAAAAATTCCTGAAGTTTGGGGAAACGGAGAACACGGATCCCCGTTTCCCGTTCGATGGCATCGGCGGTGGCCTCGATCCCCTCGGGCGTTTCGGTGGCCAGCACGAACCACATGTTCAGCCGATGCGTGCGTTCATAATTATGTGCCACCTCGGGATGTGCATTGACTTTGGTCAGGACGGTTTCGAATTCTTCGTCTGGAACGGCCATTGCGCAAAGGCAGAAAGCCCCACCCATGGCCGCGGCGTCGAAAAATGGACCGAAGCGCGTGATGACGCGGTCATTTTTCATGCGGCTCAGACGCGACAGCAATTCCGCCTCGAACAGGCCAAGCTCTGTGGCGACGGTTGCGTAAGGGCGCGAAGTAAGCGGCAGATCCTCTTGCATACGATTCAGGATCGCTCGATCCGTTTGGTCCAGCGTCATGCGGCGACCTCCTTTGCCTGAATCAGCGCGCCGGTCTGTTTGAAACAGCGGGTTGAGAACAGGACCTTGTTCCGTGCTCCGGCCAATTCGGGCAATGCAATCGCACCCGCCAGAACATCCAAAGCCTCATTGCGTGTACGGGCGTGGATCATGGAATACAGGCGATATGGCCAGACATCGGGAACCGGATTACGCTCATAACACAGGGTCACCCCCGGGAAGGCGGCCAAAGCCGGACCGGCGGTTTCAATCTGTTCTGCCGGCAGGTCCCAGACCACCATCGCATTGGCCGACCAGCCAAGCGCCCGGTGACGCACAATGACGCCGAGTCGCGAGATTATTCCGGCGGCATGCAGGGCTTCGACCCGCTCCATCACGTCGGTCACATCCCGTTTCAGCGAACGAGCCAGAGCGGCATAGGGTTCTGAGACCAAAGACAGCCCGGAACTCAGAGACTGTAGCAGGCAGCGATCGCCCTCGCGCATGACGGATGCATCGACCTTTCGCGCCGTAGGTACGTTTTTGACTCCGCCAGTCATGCGAAAACCAAGATCCACGTTGAAAGGGCGTACCAGCCGCAGGTCCAGCACCTGCAATCCGGTGGATCGACTGATCCGCGCCAGAGTATCGTTGACATGCGTGCGGTCCGGTCCGGTCGCAACAAACCACAGGTTCCACGCGTCTTCGCGTTGATAATTGTGATTCACGCCGGGTTCGGCATCGATCAGGGCGGCAACCTCCTCCAACCGATCTTCCGGAGCCGCCACGGCAGCCAGGGTGCTGGCCGTCACCGCGCCGGGTGTGATGGTGGCGCCAACCCGTGTAATACGGCCCGTGGCGCGCATCCGGGACAAGCGATGAATGACTTCTGCTTCGTCCAGCCCGAGTGCGTTACCCAGCATCTGGAACGGTCTCTCGGTGATCGGGAAGTCGCGCTGAAATTCGTCCAGCAGGCGACGGTCGATCGGGTCCGTGATATGTCGCATCGTTTACAGCCCCGTTCTGTGCGCACGGGCGGTGAAGAAGATGCCAGACGGGCTGTCGGCGTCGATCTCGCGCAGTTTTTCAAAACTGTGCGTGTCGTAGACCATGACCTTGTTGGCGTCGCGCACGCTGATCCAGACTTCATGCCCGCGCGGCGTGAACTCCATGTGCAAGACTGCGGGGCCGGGCTTGAATTCGTGGATGATCTGTTTGCTGACACTGTCGATCACCTGAATAGTGTCATTCAGCGGGTGGGCGAAATTCACCCAGACCTGCCGTCCATCGGGGCGGGCCATGGCAAAGACCGGTTGCCCGTGGGTTTTGGTCCGTCCCGTTTCGGTCAGAGTGTCGGCGTCGATCCACAGAACCTCGTGATGGCCGACAGCGGGCAAAACGAACTCTCGGCCCGTCAGCGCCCAGCCTTCCAGATGAGGCATCTTGTAGACCGGCATTTCTTCCTGACCACGCCCGTAATCGGGAAGAACCCGGATCGGTTCGGGTGTTTCGGCCCACAGATCCAGCGCGGTCAGGCCGTCCTCGCCAAACAGACCGGTGATATAGGTGCGGCCATTGGCAGTGATCAGCGCGTCATAGGGGTTCTTGCCCATGTCTGGGATCTTGGTGATCTCTGGTGTGCCTTTTGCGAAATCGGCAATCCAGGTTTCCCCAGTGTCCCACATCGTGAAAACGAACCGCCGACCCGGCGCATCGACCAGGCCGATGGTTTTGCTGTCGGTCGGGATGTCAGCGACCATCTCAAGCGTGTCCGCATTAAACACACGCACGCCGCCGGGTTCGTAATTCGACACGGCCACAAGCTTGCCATCGTCCGAAATCGCCCCGCCGATGGCGTTGCCGGCCTGCACGACGCGGTTCACGATCTGGCGGGTCACGATGTCGATCTTGGTCAGCCCGCCGTCGCGGCCAAACACATAGGCAAACCGTTCATCAGGCGAATAGACCAAAGACGCATGCGACAGATCACCCAATCCCTCGATCCGGGCCAGAGCTGCACGGTCGGATTGATCCACAAGAAGCACCGAGCCCTTGGCGCGTTCGATGACCAGACCAAGGTCGCCTGTCGCGGTCGGTTCAGCCTGCGCTGTGGTGATCATCAATGTGGCTGCAAGGCCAAGAATGAAATGTTTCATTGTGCCTCCTGTTCCAGCAGGTAACGGGCGATCCATTCGGCCTCTTCTTCACTGATCAGGGGCCGCCATGGGGGCATCGCGGTGTCGGGGATGCCGTCAAGGATGACGCTGGTCAAAACATCCGCGTCGTAATGTTCAAGTGTCTCACTGCGCAGATCGGGACCAAGACCGCCTTTCAAGGACAGGCCGTGACAGGAACCGCAATCCTGATGCACAAGTCTTTTCAGGGTATCGGGATCGATGACATCCGCCGCGAAAGCAGAGGTCGCGGCCAGAACGGCAATGGTCAGACAGGTTCGCGCCGCCCACCCCGAGCGCCCCGGCGATCTGTCGGTGCATGTTTGGACAATCCCCTGATCTCGTCTTCCCAGCTTAGCCATGGGCCTGTTCCAGAAGCTCGGCCACAGGCCGTTCGGCATAAAGCGAAACCACCTTGCCAATGATAAACAGCGTCGGCGCCTTCAGGTCGGCCGCGCGAACATCCGTGGCCAGCTGGTCAAGCCGTGACACAAGACGACGCTCATCAGGTGTCGTGGCCTTGCCCACCGCCAGAACCGGCGTCGAGCCCGGCAGGTTTTCGGTCATCAACCCCATGGCGATCTGACCGATATTGGCGACGCCCATGTAAACCACCAGTGTCGAGTCCGGATCGGCAAGACGTTTCCAGTCCAGATCCAGTACTTTGTCGGCCTGCCGATGCCCGGTGACATATTGAACCGAAGTCGCCAGCCCGCGATGGGTCAGCGGCACACCCGTCGAACAAGACGCCCCCTGGGCTGCCGTGATGCCCGGTGCGTATTCGACAGCGACACCGCGGGCCATCAGATAGGCAGCCTCTTCCGAGCCGCGACCAAAGATCATTGGGTCGCCGCCTTTCAGCCGGGCAACCGTGTGACCTGCGCTGGCTTCTTCAAGCAGTATTTCGTTGATGCGGTCCTGCGGAACGGTGTGGCATTTGGGGGCCTTGCCGACAGGGATCAGCCGGGCGCCTTCCGCATGCAAGTTCAGAATGTCGGCAGACACCAACCGGTCATAAACCACGACATCCGCTTCTTGCAGCATCCGCAGTGCGCGCAGGGTCATTAGCTCGGGGTCGCCGGGGCCTGCGCCAATCAGAAAAACCTTACCGCTCATGTGCAAACTCGCTTGGTCTGAAAGTCTTCGAGACCCGGGATCCCATGCATATCCGTTGCGTTTGCAAGACGTTGCTGGGTGGGCCGGGCGTGTCATGGGGGAAGATTGGCCCAATCGAAAACCAACCTCCTTGACATAAGTTAAGGAGCGCGGGATTTGCGCCCGCGCTCCTTCATCTTGCCTGTATTGTGCCTTGTTTCAGGGTTCGACGGTGATCATTCCGATCATGTTCTGTGTCTCCCAATGCGGGCCGCACAGATAGTCCTGTGGGCCGGGCGTGAGAAAGGTCAGTTCAACCGATTCCTCGGGGAACAGCCGATCACTTTCAGGTTGGCTGCCATCCTTCAACAGAACGGAATGGCTGGTGCGTTTGTCGACATTCACCCATCGGACAGTTGTGCCTGCCTTCACCGTCAATTCGGATGGGCAAAAATTGTATTTGTACATCAGCACCACTTCGGCGTCTTCGACGGCCGACGAAGGCTGACCGAACAACTCGACATAGCGCTCTTCGGCCTCGGCACAGATTTCGGCGGTTTCGTCCGCCCAGGCGGGCGCGGCCAGAAGCAGCAGCGCGGGAAGAAGGCGAAGGGGTTTCATGGTCCATGTCTCCTTTCCAAAAGTGGCCGGGGCCGGATTACCCGGCCCCGATCCGTCATTGTTTGACTACGTTGATGAACGCGCTGTCATCATCCAGCGCCAGGCTGGTATTCAGCGTCACGTGGTGGAACCGTGCGGCGGTAAAATCGTCGTGGATGGCAAAGCCAACGGTATAGGTTTTGCCGGCCTCCAATGGCACATCACCGGGCGCGCCCGAATTCAGGGGGCGTGTAAACACCACGGTCCACATGCCACCGGACAGTTCGGCCGATGCGGCGATTTCACCATCATTGACCACGCGCTGCTCCAACAGATAGCCATTGGTGGCGCTTCCGTCGGCGTAGACACGCATCAGGTCAAGATAGGTGCCGTCGGCCAGATACTGCTCGATCTGTTCCTCGGCCTTCAGCTTGTCCCAGCCCCCCAGGGCCTTGCCGCGGCGACCCTTGATCTCAACATCCGTGCGGCTTTCGCTGATGTACTTGGTAACGGTGTCCGTGGCATTGAGGCGACCGGTAACATCCGCATTGGCGGCGATCGCATCCGCTTCGGGCGCAAAAGGCATATAGGTGTTGTCGGCGTGGCACGAAGCCCAGCATCCCACCTGATCGCCAAGCTCGATACCAGTGCCGGTAATCATCATGGCAACCTTGATCTGGTTGTCCGGGTCCATCTTGCCGCCATCGACGAACGGGGCAGGGTTGTGACCCGCGTCCGGCCATTGCAGGCGAATGTACAGGTTTTCGTCGTCATGCGCCGCCTGAACGGTTGCATCGATGACACCGCGTTTGCCCGGAATCGGGGTTGGCTCAAGATCTCCACCCGCAACGATCTTGTTGCCGATGGTGTCCAGTTCCTTGGCGTGACAGGTGGTGCACTGATCCCCGCCTTTGGTCAGGGGGCGCGCGCCACCATGGAACTTGCCATTCTGGACCCATTCAAACGAGGCCTGACCAGGGTAGAAGAGTTTCAGATCCGCCGCGGCCACTGCGTTCCAGTCGATGTTGGACCCAACGTCGCTTGCGCCGCCAGAGGGCGCCGCGGCGTCTTCACCGGAGGTTTTTGCGCGTTCTTCGTCTAAAGCAGCGTCAACAGCCGCTGCGATCTGGGCTTGAACGGCCTCTTGCTGAGCCTTTTTGGCGGCTTTTTCTGCTTCTGCTTCAGCGGCCTCTTTGGCTTCGATCTTTTCGAGACTGGCCAGATATTCCGGAGGGATGGGCCGGATGAAGTCCGGGTTCGGTGCTTCAAGCTTTTCCAGATACTCTTCGTCCGCCCGTTCGCGTGCATCCGAGTGTGCAATCCCCTTGTGGCAGTCGATACAGGTCTGTCCGACAGTCATCGCATTGAGGTGCTGCTGACGGGCGCGTGGTTTCTGGAATTCGGGCATCATCGATTCGAAATCGTGACAGTTGCGGCATTCGCGCGAGTCTGTGTCCTTCATCCGCTCCCATTCGTTCATGGCCAGATGTACACGTTTGGCCTCGAACTTTTCACGGGTGTTGATGGTACCGACCATCTTGCCATACAGCTCTTTGGACGCCTTGATCTTACGGATCATCTTATGGGTCCAGTCTTTGGGCACGTGGCAGTCGGAACAGACAGCCCCCACGCCCGACCGGTTCACGTCATGGATCGTGCCGGTGTATTCTTCGTAAACAAAATCTCGCATCTCGTGACATGAGATACAGAATTCCTTGGTGTTTGTGGCTTCCATTGCGGTGTTGAACCCGCCCCAGAAGATGATGCCGGCGGCAAAGGCCCCGGCGATACCGGCCACAGGCATTCCCCATAGGAAATACCGGCGCCAGATCGGTTTTTTCTTTTCCGGTTCGGAGGTCATATCCGGGCTCCGTTTTGGCTGTATTGTCTGGCCCTTGGTGGCAGGCCGGTGAGTTTGGCTGATGACTCAAACAAGGAAAGGGCGGGCGAGGGGCCCGCCCTTTCCTGTAGTCGTCCTGACCTCGTCAGGTGACGTGGTTCGACCGGTTGTAGACGTTGAACTTGCCGGTCGGGGCGTAAAGCCCCTCAATCCGACCGATTTCTTCCAGCGTCTTCGCGTCGAAGATCACGATCTGACCATTGGGTTCCTTCGAGTCCGACAGGTTCCACTTAGAGACCCAGACCTCGGTGCCATCCGCGTTGAATTCGAAGTGAACAGCGGCGCTGCCTTCGTCTTCGGTGATCTGGATGGTTTTCACGATCTCACCGGTCTCTTTCGAGATGACCTGCACAGATTGCTGAATCTCAGGCTCCGGGTGCTTGGTCTGGTCAGCCCAGATGTAGTCCGAATTCGGGTGGGTGCGGACAAACAGGCCGGGGCCGTCGGTTTCCACTTCGTAGCAGATCTTCCAGGCATCATCCGGGCGGTTTTCCGGATCGTTCCCCCAGACAGTCACGGTGCCAACGCCAAGGTGGGTTGTACCAGCGACAGGACCGCAGTTCGGGTCGACCCAGTTGGCGCCGGGACCGGGGTGCGGCAACGCGGCTGTGTCGATCATCGCCTCAAGCTTGTGGGTTTCGGTATCGACCACCACCATCTTGTTCGACGCGTTTGCGGCGATCTGGAAGTAACGGCCTGTCGGGTCAAAGAACCCGTCATGCAGGAACTTGGCGCTGTCGATCTTGTCGATCCGCAGGTTGTCCAGATCGGTATAATCGACCTGCCACAGCTGTCCCAGTTCTTTCACTGCAACGATCCAGGTGGGTTCGTTCGGAGTGGTGTAGATGGCAGCCACCCGGGCTTCTTCCACATACTCGCCGTCAACGTTCACGCCGCGGGTCGATACGACCTTGACCGGTTCCATGGTCTGGGCATCAACGATTGCAAAGTGCGGCGGCCAGTAGCCACCACCGATGACGTATTTACCATCGCCGGAAACGGCGACGTCACGGGCGTCATATGCAATCTTGACTTCGGATACCAACATCTTGTCCGGCGTCTGCCAAAGGTCGATCTTGGTCATCTTGCCGTCGCGACCCATGGTGTACCAGAACCGGCCAGGCTGTTCAGGCTCTTCCAGCGAGTGGTGCTCGGATGCTTTCAGAACGTGCACTGCATAACCGGTGGGGATGTGCGTCAGCACTTCTTTGGTGTCGCCGTCGATCACGGCCACCTTGCCGACGTCACGTTCGATGACGACAAAGAAGTTTTCCCAGTTGCGGCCGTGCAGCGGCTCGGTCGGATAGTCCTCTTCTTCGACATAGACCTTACGCGTCGCCATCATCTGTTCCAGCGACATTTCAGGTGGTTTTGGCGGCTCCATCATGATGTAGGTCGCCATATCCTTGATTTCCTGCTCGGTCATGATGTCCGAGAAGTTGTTCATGCCGCCTTCGGTACCCCAGGCGATAATCTTTTCAAGACGTTCCTGCCCCAGTTGGAGGGTGCCGCCTTCTGTTACTGTGCCGTCGGCGGCGGTCTTTTTCCAATGCGGTTCCAGGTTTTTACCCGTGGCACCTTTGCGCAAGACGCCGTGGCAGCCTGCGCATTGTTCGAAATAGAGCTGTTTAGACGATTCAAAGGCTTCTTCGCTCAAAGTTGGCTCTTCGGCGAAAGTCGGAGCAGCGACGCTGCCCAACAACATTGCCAATCCGACCCCGAAGGCGCGGCCGGGTTTGTTGTAGCTGATTCCAAGTGACATGATCACTCTCCATATGCGTGGTGAGGCGGTGTCGAGAGTGAAACATCACGTGGATGTCATCCTTGACCAAAGTCAACGGGAAGGGCGCAGACCAGGCACTTTGAACAGAAAACACGGATCAAAACCCCCAATAAAACTTGTGTTTTTCACACATGTTTAAGCCCGGTCTTGATTTTGGTTAAGGGCGCCGGGTCTTGTGGGCAATACACATTGTTCAACGGCGGAAAAAGCTATGGAGAGCAGGCATGACAGCTGTAATCGCGCGTGTTTTCAGTGAAGGGTTTCGGGTCTTTTTTCTTTCGGCGGGTCTTTACGGTATGTTTGCAGGGGTCGCGTGGGGCGTATGGTTGGCGTCGCTCGACGGGCTGATGCCCTACATGGAACAGAGTTACGCGATGCCCCCGGTGATGTGGCACGCGCATGAGATGATTTTTGGGTATGCAACGGCCGCCTTGGGGGGGTTTTTTCTGACCGCCGTGCCGAACTGGACCGGTGCGCCCGAGGCGCGGGCCCGTTTTATCACGCTTGTCGCATTGATCTGGATGGCCGGGCGTCTGGCGGTCTGGTTTTCCGGAGTGTTGCCACCCTTGTTCGTCGCTGTTGTGGACCTGAGCTTTGTCCCCATTCTGGCGCTGAAGATTGCCAGCCAACTGGTTCGTCGGCCAAAGCCCCAGAATATGGTGTTTCTGTATCTTCTGGTTCTGATGTTGGCCTCGAACGTTATGGTTCATTTGGAATGGATGGGGGTCACGGTGGATACGCTGAACACCGGCATTCGGGCCGGGCTTTTGACCTTGTGTTCGATGATCGCGATCCTGGGTGGCCGGATTACGCCGGCTTTTACACGCAATGCCATGAAAAGAGCGGGTCAACCCGAAGCATCGTGGCCGGTATCCGTGGCCAGGCTGGACAGGGCGACGATGATTCTGGCGCTGTTGCTGCCCCTGCTTGTGCTTGCACTTGATGTCGGGCCTGTTGCGGGGGCCGTTGCTTTGGTGATGGGCAGTGTTCAACTGATGCGCATGGCGCGTTGGAGAACAGGCTGGGCCTTGCGTCAACCGATCCTGATCGCGCTGCATCTGGGTCTCGGGATGCTGGCGCTGGGTCTGATTCTCTGGGGGTTGGCTGCCATCGGGATGGGAAATGAGATCGGCGCGCTCCACGTTCTGGGCATTGGTTGCGTTGGCGGCATGACCCTTGCCGTAATGAGCCGCGCCGCCTTGGGCCACAGCGGCCGCCCCCTTGTCGCGCCAAAGCCCATGGCGATTGCCTATGGCTTGATGGCGGTTGCAGCGCTTGTGCGTTGGCTGGGATCCGACATGGCGGGAGGGTACATGACGGCGATGCTGACTGCGGATGGATTTTGGATCGCGGCAATGGGGCTGTATCTGTTTGCCATGTGGCCTGCCCTGACCGGCCCCCGCGCCGTGCAACAGTCCTGAAGTCCGTTCGGGCGGCGCTTATCGTTCAGTGATCAGCGGCCGCGCGTTCTTGATATGACGATGGACCAAGGCACGAGCGCGTTTCCCTTTTTCCGGTATCCGTCGTGCGGCCAGCGGAACGTAATTGCACTGATCCAATTCAGGGAACAATTCAAGAATTTCCGCCCGTGCGTCCGGGTGAACACTGGACAAGGCCTGCGCGCCGGTAAGCAGGCTTTCGGAGGGTGCGCCTTCCGCATAGATGATTTCGTGACGGTCGAACAAAAGATGGACATAGGTCACAGCACGGGTGTCATCAGCGATTGAAATGCCGGGCACGCCGACAAGAATGTGAGCAGGAACAAGAACCTCTTCGGCGTCGAACATTCTGACGGCAATCGGCGACCGGACCAGCATACGGTGTTGCGGTGACACGAAAAGATCACGCTGGGGTAAGTGATCACCCAGTGAACCGGCTTGGATCCGGATGGGCTTCAGCCTGGGACGGGCGCGAAGCGCTGCTTGGTCCAGATGCCGCGTGCCGATCCAGCGTATGTGTTGCAGTCCGTTGTCCGCGGTGACGACCGCGTTACCCACCTTCAAATCCTCGATAGTCCTCGGACCTTTTGGAGTCATTATCAATGTTCCGGCTACGAAGCACGGCACGTCAATGATAGTAGTCGGATCTGTTGTGTCAGGAGCATTGGTCGGCGTAACATTCACGATGTTCATCGAGTATGTCGTGCCGGGCACAAGGGGTTCAGAGGTTATGTAACCACCCAAAGTTCCGGCAACTTCCACACGATAAACTGTAATCGTACCCCCGCCTGGTTTGGACAGAATATAGGATTCTTCCAGGTAAATTGGGCCACTAAGAAAGGTGGTCGAGCCATCAAGGGTGGTGATGGTGCCGGTCTGCGTCAGATCATCGCCGTCTTCGTTGTCGAAGCGGTCACCGTTGAAAACATCGCCAGTATCGACAATGGGTGGTCCGCCGCCGTTTTGAATAAATCCACCGGCTGCGTCTGTCACGCTGAACAAACGACGATCCGTGTCAGGATCAAAATTGACATCCAATGTAACCGTATCCGGCCCAATCGTATTCACCGTGATTACGCCGGGCGTATAACCGATATAGGAATAGTTTGCCATTTTAACCCATCACTCTTTGACGCGGAATTTACACTTGTTCTCTCAAGCGCTTGGATAGCTCTGCCATACTAAAATGTCGACGCGACATTCCTCACGATTGGTTCAGATATCAAGGCGAACCCCAGGCTTTTTCGTGGTTCTTGCTGTTTGTCAGGCATCTGACCTCGTTCCAGAGCATACTTGAGAAGTCTTGACTTTCGTTAAGGCACTGCCGCGTCCCGCCCGTCATGTTGCTGACACTAGCTAATCTGCGCAAAGGAGAGCGCAATGCGAGACGTCATGACAAAGAGCATGGCCCGCAATATTTTTTATGGCGGGTCACTGTTCTTCATTCTTATCTTTCTGGCCCTTTCGGCCCATTCCCACTGGTATATCGTCAATTCCGAAAATGCCGCAAAGCTGGATGACAGTGTGGTCCGGGGCAAGCATGTCTGGGAAAAACACGCGTGTGTAAACTGTCATTCGATTCTGGGTGAAGGGGCTTACTTTGCTCCGGAAGTCGGCAACGTGATGACCCGCTGGGGCGTGCTGGACGACCCGGAATCAGCCTTTGAATCCCTCAAGGGCTGGATGGAAGCACAACCGACCGGCATTCCCGGTCGTCGGCAAATGCCCAATTTCAACCTCAGCGACGAAGAACTCCGTGACCTGACCAACTTCCTGATCTGGACGGACAACATCGACGCGCAGGGCTGGCCGCCCAACGAGGCAGGCTGAGAAAGGGAACGAAACAATGAAATACGAATCCCAAAAAATCGCCTATGCCTACTTTGCGGTAGCCATGGCGTTGTTCGCGATACAGGTGATCGGCGGCCTTCTGGCCGGTTTCATCTATGTATTCCCCAATTTCCTGAGTGAGCTTCTGCCGTTCAACATCGTGCGGATGCTGCACACCAACTCTCTGATCGTCTGGCTGATCCTGGGTTTCTTTGGCGCGGCCTACTTCCTGATCCCGGAAGAAGCCGAGCGCGAGATCCACTCGCCCAAGCTGGCCTATCTGCAACTGATCATCCTTGTTGTCGGCACATTGGGCGTGGTCGTCACCTATGTCTTCAACCTGTTCGAAGGCAACTGGCTGCTGGGCAAAGAAGGGCGTGAGTTCCTGGAACAGCCCAAATGGGTCAAGGCCGGTATCGTCGTGGCTGCATTGATCTTCCTTTACAACGTGTCGATGACCGTTCTGAAAGGCAAGAAGACAGCCATTACCAACATCCTGCTTCTGGGCCTTTGGGGTCTGGCGCTGCTGTTCCTGTTCGCCTTCTACAACCCGGGCAACCTGTCGCTGGACAAGCAATACTGGTGGTATGTCGTCCACCTGTGGGTCGAAGGTGTGTGGGAACTTATCATGGCCTCGATCCTGGCCTATCTGATGCTCAAGCTGACCGGTGTGGACCGTGAGGTAGTCGAAAAATGGCTATACGTCATCGTCGCCGCCGCGCTGTTCTCGGGCATCCTTGGCACAGGTCACCACTATTACTGGATCGGTACGCCTGCATACTGGCAGTGGATCGGTTCGATCTTCTCGAGCCTCGAGGTGATCCCGTTCTTTGCGATGATGGCCTTTGCCTTCGTCATGGTCTGGAAAGGCCGTCGTGACCACCCCAACAAGGCCGCGCTGCTGTGGTCGCTGGGCTGTGCTACGCTTGCGTTCTTCGGTGCCGGTGTCTGGGGCTTCCTGCACACGCTGCACGGGGTGAACTACTATACCCACGGCACGCAGATCACCGCAGCCCACGGTCACCTGGCCTTCTACGGCGCCTATGTCTGCCTCAACCTGGCGATCTTCAGCTATGCGATGCCGATCCTGAAGAACCGTGATCCCTACAATCAGGTTCTGAACATGGGCTCGTTCTGGCTGATGACCAGCGGCATGGTCTTCATGACCTTCGTGTTGACCTTCGGCGGCACCGTGCAGACACATATGCAGCGCGTGGTCGGAGACTACTTCATGGACGTACAGGACCAGATCGCGATCTTCTACTGGATGCGTCTTGGCTCTGGTCTGGTCGTTGTCCTCGGGGCGCTGCTGTTCATCTATTCGATCTGGGTTCCCCGCAAAGAGGTCATCGAACCCGGCGCGGCTGAAACCCCTGCGGAGTGATGGATATGGATGGCTCCATGAACCTGAAAGAGGGGGCGGCAAACGCCCCCTTCTACCTGCCCCAGGGCGATGAGTGCGACGTCTTCAACGCCGCTTACAAAAACGACCTGCCGGTTCTGCTGAAAGGCCCGACGGGTTGCGGCAAGACCCGGTTTGTCGCCCATATGGCCGCGAAGCTTGGCCGCCCGCTTTATACAGTGGCCTGCCACGACGATCTCGCTGCCGCCGACCTGATCGGGCGCTATCTGCTGAAGGGCGGCGAAACCGTCTGGGTCGATGGCCCCCTGACCCGCGCGGTGCGCGAAGGTGCGATCTGCTATCTCGACGAGGTGGTCGAGGCCCGCAAGGACGTGACCGTGGTGCTGCACCCGCTGACCGACGATCGGCGCATCCTGCCGATCGACCGCACCGGGGAAGAGCTTGAGGCCGCGCCCGGTTTCATGCTGGTGGCGTCCTACAACCCCGGCTATCAGAACATCCTGAAAACCCTGAAACCTTCGACCCGCCAACGGTTCATCTCGTTGGAGTTCGACTTTCCCTCGCCTCAGATGGAAGCCGAAGTGGTCGCGCAGGAAAGCGGCCTGCCGCTGGAACGCTGTAAGCCGCTGGTGCGGTTGGCGGGCAAGCTGCGCGGGCTCAAGGGTCAGGACCTCGAGGAAGGCGTGTCCACCCGGCTGGTCGTCTATGCTGCGACGCTGATCGCGCAGGGCATGTCCACCGACCGCGCCATCCTTGCCGCCATGATCGAACCTCTGACCGATGACGAGGATATCAAACGCGGGCTCCTCGATCTTGTCACCGCCGTCTTTGGGTGAGGCCGGCGATGGTCAGGATCGACTTTGAGCCATGGGAACCCGAAGAAACCATCGGGAAACTGTGGCACACCCTTGCCAGCCGCCTCGATGCACCCCAGGTGCATGTTGGAGCCGCGGTCGACCTTTCCGAGGTCGCGGGGCGGCTGGCAGTCCTCTTTCGGGGGCTTGGGGGTAGTCCGGGCGTTGAATTGCGCCCGGTCTCACCCGAGGTTTCGCGCCACCGCCTGAGTTGGCGCCGCAAACTTGCAACCGAAGTGGAATTGATGCCGCGCGCCTCGTTCGACGGAGAGATTTTGCGTCTGCCCGACCGTCTGGCAGTATTCCCCGCGCGCGAGGCAAACGGCGCGCTCTATGTCTGGTTGGCCGCCGCCGCGGCCCATGCCGGAACCCGAATTGACGAAGAAGATCCTCTGCGTGCCGACCTGCGTGCCTTGATCGCCGCCCGGCATATGGTCGAGGCGACTCTGGACGATGCGCCAGGCTTGCGTCCGCTGTATACCGAGCTGTGCAAGGGTGTGCTGTATCAGCGCGACATCCCCAGCCTGCCGCCTGCCGAGGCCGCGGTCGAAGAACTGATCCGTCATATGCTGGGCGATCCCAAGCCCCTGTCGGATCAGGCCGAGCACCTTCTGGCACTTGACGACGACCTGATCGCCTCGCGCGGCTATCAGCCGTTGCGCCCGGTTCCCCTGTGGCCGGAGTTGCGCGCAGTTGGGTTCTCGGAACACAACGAGGTTGAAAACCCCGATACCGAAGGCCCGCCAGAGGAATCCGGCGAAAAGACACACCGTGCCCGGCGCCGCAAATCGGATCAGGCCGAGCGCAGCGACAGTTTCATTCTGCACAAGTTCGAAGCCATCCTCAGTTGGGCCGAGTTTCTGAATATCAACCGTCGCATCGATGACGACGATCCCGACAACGCCAAGAAGGCGGCTGACGATCAGGAAGAGATCGGTCTTGGTCAGATCTCAAAGGCGCCGCCTACCAGGTTGAAGCTTCACCTTGATCTGGCGCCCGAAGACGTCAACCGCGAACGCCTGTCAGGCCGTATTCTATATCCCGAATGGGACGTGCGGACGGGTCAATACCTGCCGGATCATGTGAACGTTCTGCTTTCGGATGCCGATATCCGCGACGATGCTGCCGAGTTCGGCAAGGATCCGGCCACTGCGCGGCGCATTCGTGCCGTCAAGCGCCAATTCGAGGCACTGCGCCCTGGGCGCGTGATGACCCGGGGCCATCTGGACGGGGACCAGCTGGATATGGAAGCCGCCGTTCGGGCGCAGGTTGACCGCTGCGCAAATGGTGAAGGGACGGAACGCGTCTGGATGCAATCCCGCCCCGAGGCCCGCGATCTGGCGGTGTCGATCCTTCTGGATGTCAGCCGATCCACCGAAAGCGCGGTCACAGGCCGCGCCGTGATCGATATCGAACGCGAGGCGCTGGCGGCCTTGGCTTGGGGCCTGAATGCTTGCGGTGACGATTTCGCCATTCATGCGTTCAGCTCCCTCAAGCGTCAGCGCGTCTATGTGCAGCGTTGCAAACGGTTTGACGAACCAATGGGAACCAAAGTTGAACAGCGCATCGCGTCGCTGCGCCCCGGACATTATACAAGGTTGGGCGCGGCAATCCGACACTGTTCAGCAGATCTGGCCAGCCAGTCCCGCAAGCGCCGATTGCTGCTGGTCATTACCGACGGAAAGCCAAACGACCTGGATCACTACGAGGGGCGCCACGGCATCGAAGATACCTGCATGGCCATACGCGAGGCGCGCCGGGCCGGACAGTCGGTGTTCGGCGTTACCATCGATAAAACCGGCAAAAGCTGGTTTCCGCGCATGTTCGGGCAGGGCGGTTTCGCCGTCATTCCAGATCCGCATCGCCTGACCATGGCCCTGCCGCAGATCTATCGCCAGTTGGTCGGCGGATGAGTGATGCCCCTCTGATCGACGAACTGCCGGGCGAGTTCCTGATGTGGGTTCTGATCATTTCGGAACTGCTGGTCTTTGGCGCGGGGATGATCGCCTTCATGGGGGTACGTCTGACCGATCCGGCGGGCTTTGCCGAGGCGCAGTCGCATCTGCATCGCACGGGTGCGGCCTTGAACACGGCGGTATTGGTGACATCCGGCTATCTGGCCGCACAGGCGTTGCATTGGCGGCGGAGCATGCAACGTTTGCGGGCCCGTTTGGCGTTGATCTTTGCCGCGTTTCTGGGTGTCGTGTTCCTGATCATCAAGGGTACGGAATACGCCGACAAGGCGTCTCAGGGGATAGGATACGAAACGCATCCATTCTTTCTGTTCTACTATATGCTGACCGGCTTTCATGCCGCGCATGTCCTCGCCGGGGTTGGAATTCTGTTGCTGGTGTCCTGGCGAGACGACCCCAGTAACGTCGAAGCGGGCGCGCAGTTCTGGCACATGGTGGACCTGGTCTGGATCATGCTGTTTCCAGTGATCTATCTGCTGGGATAGTCGGATGGCCCAACCTTCATCTTTGACGAACAGTTCACGTCAGAGGTCGCCGAACTCTCTGACCCAGGCGTGGCTTGGGCTCTTGGCACTCAGCGTGGGATCCGCGCTGCTGACCTTGATTGGGGCACCGACCGCGATCATTGCTGGCGGTATCCTGTTGTTGGCGCTGATCAAGGCCCGCGTGATCCTGAAACACTATCTGGATTTGGAGAACAGCCAAAGCTGGCTGCGTGGGTTCACCATGGTGTTGACGGGATTTTCAGTAGTGATCTTTGCGCTCTACCTGATCTGAGGCAAAAAAATGCCGCCCCGAGAGGCGGCATAAGTCAAGCAAAGGGGGGCCTTGATTACTGAGCGGCCAGTGGGATCCGCGCGATCTGACAACGCTGCCAGAGCGCCGACAAAGCACCGACCAGATGATCGATATCCTCATCTGTGTGAACCGGGGACGGCGTGATCCGCAAACGTTCGGTGCCTTTGGGGACAGTGGGATAGTTGATCGGCTGGATATAGATGCCGAATTCTTCAAGAAGCGTATCCGAGATGAACTTGCACTTCAGCGGGTCGCCCACCATCACCGGGATGATATGGCTGGGGTTCGGCAGATGCGGTATCCCTTCCGCATCCAGACGGGCGCGCACCTGATCCACACGGGCTTTTTGCAGATCACGCTCGGCGCTTGACTGTTTCAGATGCCGGATAGATGCGGCAGCACCGGCCGCGATCGAAGGCGGCAGGGCCGTGGTGAAGATGAAGCCGCTGGCAAAACTGCGAACGAAATCGCACAGCGCCGCGGAGGCTGCGATGTAGCCGCCAACCACGCCGAAGGCCTTGCCCAGCGTGCCTTCGATCACGGTCAGGCGATCCATCAGGCCCTCACGCTCGGCAATGCCACCACCGCGCGGGCCATAGAGGCCGACGGCGTGAACTTCGTCCAGATAGGTCATCGCGCCGTATTTCTCGGCCAGGTCGCAGATTTCCTTGATCGGCGCGATATCACCATCCATGGAATAGACGGATTCAAAGGCGATCATCTTGGGCGCGTCGGGGTCGGCGGCGGCCAGTTTGGTCTCCAGATCCGCAAGGTCGTTATGTTTCCATATCACCTTCTGCGCCCGTGAGTGGCGGATGCCTTCGATCATCGAGGCATGGTTCAGCGCATCAGAGAAAACGATCAGACCGGGGATCTTCGCAGCCAGCGTTCCCAGAGCGGCCCAGTTTGATACATAGCCCGAGGTGAACAGCAAAGCGGCCTCTTTGCCATGGAGATCTGCCAATTCTGCCTCAAGCAGAACGTGGTCATGCGTCGTGCCCGAAATGTTGCGCGTTCCGCCCGCACCGGCGCCACAACGCTCCAGCGCATCGTGCATGGCGTTGATGACCGCAGGGTGTTGCCCCATTCCAAGGTAGTCATTCGAGCACCAGATACGCACATCCCGCTGGATCGAACCATCGGTCTGGCGAGCGTTCGGGAAGGCTCCGCAACGTCGCTGCAAGTCGATGAAAACCCGATAGTTCCCTTCATCTTTCAAAGCGTCGAGGCTCTGGCTGAAAAATCGCTCGAAATCCATCTGACATGCTCCCCGGATAACTGGCTGTGAACCGAACCTAGGACAGCGACGGGCCCCGTGACATGACAATTGTCAAGTTGATCTTCAAGAAAAAGGCTGGCACTGCCACGCCGGCTTTGGCATAGCAGGGCATTGGGGATGATATCCCGGGCCATCGCCCGGACTGGATGAAGAAGGGAGTGCCTTCATGTCACACGAGGCACAAAAGGCGATTGCGCGGCAGTCTCTGCTTCTGCGCAGCTTGCCGGATCAGCATGTGGATACATTGCTGCGGCAAGCGATTTGGCGGCAATATGACCGTGGCGAGACGATCTTTCTGCAAGAGGAAGAAGCCAAGGCCGTTCACGTCGTGCTGGCGGGTTGGGTCAAGCTGTTCCGTATCTCTCCGACCGGGGCAGAAGCGGTGGTGAGCGTTTTCACCCGCGGAGAAAGCTTTGGTGAGGCCGTTGCGCTGCGCAACGTGCCGTATCCCGTGTCCGCCGAAGCCGTCTCAGCCTGTGAAGTGATGCATATTCCCAGCCCGGTGTTGCTGTCCCTCATGAAAGAAGACCCGGAAATCGGCGTTTCAATTCTGGCTGCGACGTTCACGCATCTGCATGCTCTGGTGGCGCAGCTGGAGCAATTGAAGGCGCAAACCGGGGCGCAACGCGTTGCTGAGTTTCTGTTGAACCTGTGCGATCGCGAGTCCGGTCGCTGCGAGGTGGAACTGCCTTACGACAAGATGCTGATCGCCGGACGTCTGGGGATGAAGCCCGAAAGCCTTAGCCGCGCGTTTTCGCGGTTGAAACCCGTTGGCGTCAAGATCAACAGGAACCACGCGGATATCGCCGACATGGACGATTTGCGCAACTACGCCGAAAGCGACACCAGCGAGAGGTGATTGATCACCGTCGACCGGACCCTTTGACGTTGCAAATTCACGGAAAGCCCGTGATCCGAAACTGGCCCGCTTCAACGGGGGCTCCAGTCGGACGCTTTTGCGCGTGACCGGCTGTCTTCCACGCTTTCCAAAACCTCACTATCCTGATCAGCAGTGCCATCCATCGGCACGAGTCTTTTGCATGAAAATGAAGGGCACCTGGTCCATGATAGACGCAGCGCTTTCAAACTATCCCCGCGCAAGGTTGATGACATCGGTCACACCGGTCGAACGGCTTGAGCGTCTTTCTGACCAACTGGGGCTGGACCTGTGGATCAAGCGCGACGACCTGACCGGGCTCAGCTTCGGCGGAAACAAGACCCGCCAGCTGGAATTTTATATGGGCGAGGCGCTGAGGCAGCGGGCGGACACCATCCTGATCACAGGTGCCGTGCAATCCAATTTCGTGCGCACTGCGGCAGCTGCGGCGGCAAAGCTGGGAATGTCATCCGTTCTTCAATTGGAGGACCGCGTGACGAATATGGGCGAATACTACCATCGATCCGGAAATGTTCTTCTGGCACAGCTTCTGGGGGCGGAACATATTGGCTATCCCAGGGGTGAGGACGAGGCGGGCGCTGACGGCGCTCTTCACGAACGTGCCGAGGATCTGGTTGCTATGGGTCGAAAACCATACGTGATCCATCTGGGCATCGATCACCCTCCGCTGGGGGCATTGGGCTATGTGGCGGGGGCGGCCGAGTTGCATACTCAGATCAGCGATTTCGACGCCGCAGTGGTGCCGTCTGGAAGCGGGGCAACCCATGGCGGGTGCCTAGCCGGATTGCGTTTAGTCGGGCAGTCTGCGCCGGTCTACGGCATATGCGTGCGTCGCGATCAGAACCAGCAGCACGCGCGTCTGCAAAAGGTCCTGAGGCGATTGGCGACCATGATGGGTTTCGACCCTGCTTTGGTCATGGAAGACATCTGTACCTGGGACGGCGCTTTGGCACCCGGATATGGGCGGATCGGTCGAGCAACCCGCGAGGCGTTGACCCTGATGGCGCGCTCCGAAGGCATCTTTCTTGACCCTGTTTATTCTGCCAAAACCTTTGCGGGGCTTCTTGGACTGCTTGAACAAGGCATCATCAAAAAAGGTCAGAAAGTTGTTCTGCTGCACACGGGTGGTCAACCTGCGTTGTTCGGATACCAGGACGAGTTGCAACCGAGTTGAAACAGCGCAGCATTTCGCCTTTGGTCCTGCGGGGCGACAGGATGAACGGAAAGGTGTTGCCCGCAGAACTGGCCGGGTAAGTACTCTACGACACTTTCGATTGATTGAGCAAAGACATGGCCCGCGCGACATCGCGGGTCTGCGCGCCGCCAACGATCATAGCCAGAATCTTTCCAAGATCCGGCGGCGAGGCCGGCGTGCAGCCAAAGCGGTCGCAGGTTTGCACGTAATCCACCGCTGTGCGCAGTTCGAACATTCTTGCCTGTTGTTTGCGTGCGGTTTCCAGAGCCTCCGTGAACAGATCGTCTGCGGCAGTGCCCATGGAGCGCACCAACGCCTGTATCCGATCCGTCTCGGGCTGAGCCCAGGCTTCATTGGTCAGAACCTGCTGTTCACGGGCTTCATCCAGCAGGCGCTGAGCCGCCTTCGGGTCGTTCGCCTTCAATGAAGCTTCGGCAAGGGCCGTCAGGAACACCGGTTTGTAGTTTCCGGCCCCGCTGGCCCACCAGGCTTCGGACGCGTCGCGCATTGCTCGGATCGTTTCCGGGCCTGGCTTGATCTGCGCGTCCGCCCAACACCGCCAGACATTCGCCGTCAGTGTCATGAAGGGGAAGGTGTGTTTGGTTGCCAGTTCCTCAAGGCGCGCGGCAACGTCGTAAACCTGTTCAGGTTCACGCCGCAACAGGTGCAACATACACAGATATGTCAGCGTCTGTGCCAGGCTATGAGCGTGATTGAGTTTCTGCGCCGCCGAGATCGCCTGATGCTGGATCTCGAGCGCGAGGTCGGGTTCTCCGCGCAACCAGACCGTCATGCTCAGGAAGCAGGATGTAATGGCAGCATGATCCGTGCCGTAGACATAGGCAAGACGGCTGTGCTGCTGAGGATCATACAAGTGCAACGCTTGTCGCAGATGTGCATAGGCGGCGTCCTGCTGCCCGATATGCAACAAGACGGCACCCATGGCCCGATGGGCAATCATTATGTGATGCGTTTCGTCGGTCAGCTTGGACAGGTCCAGCAACTGCGCCGCGACGTCCTTGGCAAGGTCGTATTCGCCGCGGACCAGATGATACGCATAGAGACCATTGAGCACAGGGAATAATTGTTCGGTTTCGCCCAGCCGATTGCACAGGTCGCGGATCCGGGCATACACCGCCCCCGTTTCATCGGCCGCGATGCCAGCGGTCGAGCGCAGAACGCCGGCCCGCAAGGTCTGGATCTTGGTTTCCATGCGGTCGCGGTCAACCGAGTCTTCCTGCTGTTCAAGCAACGCCAACGCACGCCCCAGCTGAGTGGCTGCTTCAATCCCGGCCGAGCGTTCAACGGCACGTTGCCCGGCCAGATACCAGTGTTCTATCGCTTCGTCCGGCATATCTGCCATCGTGTAGTGATGAGCCAGAATTTCCGGACCGGCAGGATTTTCGTGCAACGAGGCAGAGTTCAGTGCTTGGACCACACGCGCATGCAGCGTTCGCCTCTCGCGTTTCAGCAGGCTGTTGTAAGCGGTGTCGCGAATGAGAGCGTGACGATAACTGAACGTTTCCTCGGGCTCTGAGTCTGAAACGAACACGATCCCGGCATCCACCAGCAAATCCAGACCGGAACGCAACGCCCGTTCATCAAAACGGGACACGCTTGCAATCATCGGATAAGAGAATTGCGGGCCAATGACAGCGCCGATCTGTGCCACTTCCTTGGCCGAGCTGAGTCGATCAAGACGAGCCATCAAGGCATCATGCAGTGTCTTCGGCACAGTGGCTGATGGCGTGGACCGGTCGATCGTATAGGCGTCGGCGCGTTCGGTCAGAAGATCGGATTCCAGCAGATCCTTCGTCACCTCTTCTACGAACAGCGGGACACCGTTGGATCTGGCGGCAATCAGATGGTGAACTTCGTCCGGGACGGTCTTGCCCTTGGCAACATCGTTCACGATCTCTTTGACCTGCGCGAAATCCAGTTGTTGAAGCGCGACGTGCATCAGGTTGCGTGATTGTGGCCAACCCGGATCAAAGCCTGTCCGATAGCTCATGACCATCAGCAGGCGCGCGTCCTCTATCCGGGTTACAAGCTGATCAAGCAGAGTCTTTGTCGTTGGATCGATCCAATGTGCATCTTCAAACAGCAACAGGATCGGGGTTTCCTGCGCCATGCCGATCACATGGTTGACCAGCATGTCCAGCGTCTGCTTCATGATCTGCTCTGGGGTCAGATCCAGCGGGCCAAGCCTGTCTTCAAACGGGACCGACAACAGTGCCGCAGCCAGTTTCAGTGACCCTTCAGAAGGATCGCCCAGAACGCCGTGGATCTTGTTCAATTTTTTGTCCACACTGTCACCGGCCCGAAGTTCGGCCGCGTTTTCAAGCTGGCGTATGATCGGATACAACGCGCTTGCGTCATGAAAGGGCGAACACTGAAATCGAAGCTGTCGGTGTTTTGCATCCGGGATCGTGCGGCGAAGCTCTTCGATCAGCCTGGACTTTCCTATGCCCGCCTCGCCCGAGACCAGCACCACCTGACCTTGACCCTGACGGGCCAGCTTCCACTTGCTTTGAAGGGTTTCATGCTCCTGCGCGCGCCCGACCAATGAACTCATCCGGGCGTCGTCTGCCGCAAGAAAACGGCTGAGAGTCTGGCGCGTGCCGGTGACTTGCCAGGCTTCGACCTCTTTGGCAAAGCCTTTCAATTGAAACGTGCCCCGGCGCACATATTCGAACGCATCACCCGCCAGTTCCCGCGTCGTCGGCGCGACGATCATTGTCCCCGGATCAGCCATCGATTGAAGCCGTGCGGCCAGGTTCGGGGTCTCGCCCATGGCGGTGCCATCCTCGAACATCTTCTCTCCACGCAGGTCACCGACGACAACCAGGCCGGTCGCGATCCCTATGCGGACTTCAAGATGTGCATGCGTGCGGAGTTCCGGAATTTCGCGAACGATCCGAAGACCTGCATGAATGGCGCGTTCCGGGTCGTCTTCATGCGCATGCGGAAAGCCAAAAAACACCATGATACCGTCGCCATAGTAACTGGCGATATGCCCGTCAAAAGCGGCGACAGCAGCGGCGCAGGTCTCTTTGAACAGCCTCAGAACCTCGGCCAGATCTTCAGGATCCAGCTTTTGCGATATCGCCGTCGATCCAACAAGATCAATGAACATGACCGTCAGCTGTCTGCGCTCTGCAATGATGTTGGGTTCTTGATGCGCGCGATGTGATCCCGCAGCCTGCCCGGTTTCATCCCGTATTGCTTTCAGAAAGCGGCGTCTGGGTCCAAGGGGCAGGCCGATCGCGACAAGGTCATCGTCGCTCAGTTCCGGCAGATCACCCAGTTCGACCTCGTGCCGGGAGAAGGCATCGACATATTTGGACAAGCCGTTTCGGATCAGCCATTCATCAATGTCAGCCATTTGACCACCATGCATGACCGCAACCAGGCGGATCCAAGCATTCCCCATTTCCCTATGGTTAAAAGGACCAGCCCCGGGCATAGTCCGGGAAAACACAGTTCTATCAAGGACGACCCGCGAATTCCGGTCAAGTGTTCAATTTAAGGGTGAGGAAATTTCATTGCACGAAACTGTATCGGAGCCTGCCATCTCTATTCGTCGGTCCGAAAATCGATGTGAATGTGATTGCCGTCCGGATCCCAGACGTTCAACTGAACGGTGTCGATCGCCGTCAGTTCTACACGGCGATAGGAGACGCCATTTGTTTTAAGATGCGCTTCGAACCGATCCAACCCTGTCGCCGAAAAAGCGAAATGCTCAAGCTTTAGGTCTGCGTCCGAACCCGTGGCCTCGGCCTCGACACCGACCAGATGCACGAAAGCGTTTTCTTCGACATAAAGCCAGGCTCCGGGAAAAGGGAAGGGCGGGCGTGGCCCGACTCGCATCCCCAGCAAGTTGCAGTACCAATCGATCATCTCGTCCAAACGCGTGGTGCGGAGGTTGACATGATCCAGTGACGTGATCTCCATGGCCTAGCCTCGGGTCCATTTGATCGAACATCCCATTGATGGAATCTGGTCCTGGGGGCCATGCCCGGTCTCGGCAATTTGCAGCATCGCATTGACCAGTTCTGGTTCGCGCTTGCCTGTCTGGCCGCGGCCCAGATTGTCCAGACGGCCCCGGTACTGCAACTTTCCATCCGCATTCAATCCGAAGAAATCCGGAGTGCAGACAGCACCATAAGCCTTTCCTACGGATTGATCCTCGTCCACGAGATATGGAAAGTTGAAGCCGTTCTGCCGTGCGAATTCCAACATGTTTGGCGGCGAATCTTCGGCGTAATCGCGATAGTCGTTCGACATGACCGCCAACACGCCGATCCCCTTGGACATCAGCAGGTCCGTGTCCTGGGCAAGCCGGTCCGTGATCGTTTTGACATAGGGGCAATGATTGCAGATGAAGGCGATCAGCAACCCGTTTTGCAGGTGATCGGACATCTTGAAGGCCTGACCGTTCGGGTCCTTGAGCGTGAAGTCCGGGGCTTCCCAACCGAAATCGCAGATCGGAGTGTCGAGCAGCATGATTGTCCTTTTTGTGACCAGTTGGCATGTTCAGGCCAGCTTAGCTTACGGGCGCAAACAAGTAGAGCGTGATTTCCGGCACCATGTTTGCGACGGAATGCGCCTGCAAACGTATCTGGTTCAGATCAGCAGCGTTGACAGGCTTGGGTAATAGCTTAGCAGAAGCAACACCAAAGTTACTGCGATCAGGAAAGGCCAAAGCGATTTCAGGATTGAGCCGGGCGATGTGCCGCTCATGGACGAGGCGATGTACAATCCGATCCCGACCGGGGGCGTCAGCAGCCCAAGCACAAGGTTCAGGCAGGCAACAATGCCGAACTGATAGGGGCTGATATCGTATGAACCGGTTGCAATCGGCAGCAGGATCGGAGTGATCAGGATGATCGCGGCGATGCCATCGATCACCATTCCAACCAGCAAAAGCGCAAGGTTAACGATCAGCAGGAACACGAACGGGTCCGAGGTGACCGAGGTGATTAACCCAGCCAGTTGCTGCGGTATTTCCTCATAGATGATGACCCAGCCGAACACGCTGGCGGCCGCGATCATGAACAGGATCATCGACGCATTGGCCGCCGTGCGTTTGAACATCTGTGCCAGGTTGCTCGGCTTCAGGTCCCCGTAAACCAACCAGCCCACCAGAAACGCGATCAGGGACGCGATTGCAGCGGATTCGGTCGGTGTGGCGATCCCGAACAGAATACCGCCTATGATCGACATCGGAATCAGCAGGGCAGGGGCCGCGCTGATCAAGGCCTGGACGGCTTCGGCACGCGTCATCCAATGCCCTTTCGGAAAGCTCTGCCACCACCCGATCAGGGTGATGACCGATGCAAACGCCCCGGCAAGGATCAAACCGGGCAGGATTCCTGCAATGAACATGTCACCAATCGGGATCTGAGCCAGAACACCGAAGATGACAAACATCATCGACGGCGGGATGACCGGAGCCAGCAGCCCGCCCGCGGCCGTCGTGGCAGCGGCGAAACCCTTGTCATAGCCCTCCTCCTCCATCGCGGGGACCATGGCGCGCGACATCACCGCGATCTGCGCCGTCGCAGACCCGATGATGGCCGCCATGAACATGTTTGCCAGCAAGTTGATATAGGCCAGCCCGCCGCGAAACCCGCCGACAAACACCCGGGCCAGCGCGACAAGGCGCCGGGTCATGCCGCCTTCGTTCATCAATTCTCCGGTCAACATGAACAGAGGAATTGCCAGCAGGCCGTAATTCTCGAGACCGCCGAACATTTTCTGCGCGAAGCTGTCATAAAGAACCGTGTTGCCGCTTTCCCAGATGTACCAGATGGCCGTGATTGCCAGCACGATCGCCACGGGCACGGACAGTAGTAAAGTGGCCAGAAAGACGATGGGGCTCATGGCTGTGCCCCTTTGCCCGGGGCGCTCAGCAGATGCATGGTGGAATGCAGCGTCGCGCCCACTGCGAAAAGCCACATCACCAACCAGAACAGGTACTTTGGCAGGCCCAAGGTCAGCGTTGGCTCGGCGTAGATGAAATTGAATGTCTGACCTTGAAACGCCGCCACGTCAAATCCGCTGCTGGCGATGTCCAGCGGAAGGAACCAGCGCCAGCAGAACCACAGCATCGCAAGGGAAAAAGCAAACACGACCACGTCCACACCCTTGCGGATCAATGGTTTCGCGCGTTCGGGCACGTTGTCGGAAACGATGGAGATCGACACAGAACTGCGATGGTGCAATGCGGAAGACGCGCCCAGAAAGGTCATCCAGACCATCGCGTAGATCGCCAGCTCATCAACCCAGAACAGGGCGTTGCTCGCCGTTCGCGTTACGACATTCAACAAGATCAGAACCGTAATGCAGACTGCCAGAAAGGCAGCGCACCACAACTCGACCCGCGCCAAGCCTGCCGACAGCCGATACAACATCGCTGTTCTCCCGTGAAAAAGGGCGCAGGATCGAGCTGCGCCCCTTTCGTCATGCCGTTTTCGTTATTTTGTTTCTGCCGCAGTCTGCCGCAAAGCGTCAAGGGAAGAGGTCTTCTGGGACCAGATCCCGTTCCACTCTTCGATCGCGTCGCCAAAGAACGAGGCATCGACCTTTTTGTAGGCTTTGCCAGTGCCCTCGATCTGCTCCAGCCATTTGGCATCGTTTTCGACGTAGGCATCAATGGTGCTGTCCACATGTTTGGCCATGAGTTCCGCGATCATCGCGCGGTCTTCTTCGGACAAACCAGCCCAGACCTTGGCCGATACCAGCCCGACCATCGGGAACATCATGTGATCCGACTGCACGATCGTGTCGGCGTGTTCATAATATTTCAGAACCCAGATCAGCTCGGCATCCATGTCGATGGCGTCAACCTGACCATTGGCCAGCGCATCATAGACGGCAGGCAAGGGCATGGGCGTGGGTGCTGCCCCCACCGCGTTGTAGAAATCCAGAATCGGTGTGAAGGGCGTGATACGCAGTTTCAGGCCTGATAGATCTTCGGCGGAGGAAACCTCGCCCCGGCTGACGATCTGGCGCAATCCTGCCATCCCATATCCCAGTCCAACGACACCAACCTGCCCCGGCAAGGGTTCCAGCATGGACTTGGCCGTATCGGATCGCAGGATGCGCCCCGCGTGCCCAATGTCATCTGCCAGATAGGGCGCATAGAACGCCCCCAACTCGGGCGCGCGGTTGGAAACCTCGGCCACCGTCATGAAAGCCATGTCCAACGCGCCGGTCTGCAATTGTTGCAGCATTTCTGCCTCGTTCCCCAACTGGCGGGCCGGGAAGACCGATACCGAATGCGCGCCACCACTGGCCTCATTCAACTCGGCCCCAAACGCTTCGGCGGCTTTGGTCCAGATATGCGGTGGCGGCGTGATCAGACCTAACCGAAACTCTTCGGCGTGAGCGGCAACAGACGCCAGTGCCAACGCAGCCGCAGAGGCGGCGATTTTTGCGAAATGTCTCATTACTTCCCCTGTTTGATCTTGTTTTACAACGTGACCCAGCCCTCGGGCGGTTCCTTTCCCGGGTGCACAGCCTGACAATTGGGGCAGGTGCGGTCTTGTTCCGAGGCATAGAACTTCTGATAAACCGGAGGCAGGTCATCAACGATGGACTTTAGCTGCATTTCCGCTCGATGCACCAGTGATCCGCATTCAAAGCAATACCATTCGATGGCGTCCAGCTCTCCGGTCTGGCGCTTGGGTTCAATCACAAGCCCGATCGAGCCTTCCTGAGGGCGCTGTGGCGAATGGCGTACATGCGGAGGCAGCAGAAAAACCTCGCCCTCACGGATCGGAACATCATAGAACTCCTCTCCGTCATAGATTTTCAGCACCATGTCGCCTTCAAGCTGGTAGAAGAATTCTTCCACCGGGTCATCGTGGTAATCGGTTCGCTTGTTCGGGCCACCCACAACGGTGACCATCAGATCGGCGTCTTCCCAAACCTGACGGTTCCCTACGGGCGGTTTGAGCAGATGGCGATGCTCGTCGATCCAGGCCTTAAAGTTGAACGCTTTCAGTTTTGACATGTCCCACTCCCTATCCCTGAAAGTTTGGCGCGTTTTTGCATGACCGCAAAGAAATTATCAGCATCTCGCTATCCGATTTCCTTATACTGCCCGGCCTCACCCAGCTCAGACGCGCAGCCCGCATTCGTCGAACGCTTTGCGAATGATCGCTTTTTCCGCTTCGGTCAGTTCCAGCATCGGCGGGCGTACACGGCCACCGACCTGACCCAGCAACTCTTGCCAGTACTTTCCGAATGCAGTGGGTTTGCCCGCAGGGCGCGCGCGTTTCATCGCGTCGCGGACCGGGTTCAGACTGTCAAAGACACGCCGCGCTTCATCGGCCTTTCCCGCAAAGGCCAGACGCGTGTATTCGTTCATCCGCTGATCAACCTTGCTTTGCAGCTGATAGGGCGGGGACGAGCAGAGATACAACTTCCAGTCCAGTTCCAATATGTTGTCCAGCCATTCATCTTCGGCCGAGGTCGAGACATGGATCCTGTCGCCCACCATGTGGGTCAGCTTCACGTACATCTCACGCGGGACCGAGTATTTTATCGCAACGATATTGGGTAAGTCCGCAATGCGGGCGCATTCTTCGGGCTGCATCAAATAGCCACTGTCTGGATGGCTCCACATGGCGATGCCGATATCCAGTTCGTCACAAAAACGCTTGTAGTACTGGTACAAAACCTCTCCGCGATCCTGCACAAAGCTCAGAACCGGCGCGTGCAGAACGATGTAATCCGCGCCGCAATTCTGTGCGTGATGCGCCAGGTCCAAGGCCGTATTCATGTTCTGGTCCGAGACCGAGACGATGACACCGGCTTTGCCTGCGCATTCGTCAACGGCAATTTCGAAGTTGCGCTTGCGCTCTTCGATGCTCATCGAAAAGAACTCGCCCTGTTTGCCGGCGACGAAAAGGCCCTGGATGTCCAGATCGTCGATCCAATGGCGGATGTTGGCGCGCAGTCCCGATTCATCCAGAGACAGGTCATCATTGAACGGGTTCAGTGCCGCTGCCCATATCCCAGTCATATGTTCGCGGGCATAGGCCTTCGCGTCGTGTTTTGAGTATTTCATTTCCAACGTGGTCCCCGTGGCTTCAACAGGAACAAAACACACCAGGCGGGTCGGTCCAGTGCCATTTCAGGGAAATGGATATCTGAAAAAAATATACCACAAACTTACCAATTCAGATTTTTTCAATGCTGGTCTAGGGTCCAGACATGAAGATCGCAGTCATCGGAGCCGGCGCAATCGCGCAGTTTGTGCAGCGCATGTTGCCAGAACATGGGCATGAGTTGGCAGCCATTCTGGTCAGACCACACCGCGTTGATTCAAAATCGCCCAAGTCAATTGGTTCGGTTGATGACCTGCCGGCCGGAATCGAAATTGTTCTGGATTGCGCGGGGCACGAGGCACTGGCCGGTTTGGGTCCGGACGTTCTGGCACGAGGGCTGGATATCATCAGTGTCTCTGCCGGCGCACTTGCGGATCAGCAGGTCAGTGATCGGCTGGACAGGGCCGCGCGAAAGGGCGGGGCGCGGCTGCATCTGGCAAGCGGTGCCATAGGTGGGCTGGACTGTCTCAGCGCCGCAGCGGTCGGGCCGCTCAAATCCGTCACATATGTGGGGCGCAAGCCGCCGGCGGGGTGGAAGGGATCCCTTGCCGAACACAGTCTTGACCTCGGCAATATCACCGCGGCTGAAACCCATTTTCAAGGTTCCGCAAGAGAGGCGGCGCTGGCTTACCCAAAGAACGCAAATGTCGCCGCCGCCGTCGCCTTGGCGGGCGTGGGGTTCGATAACACACAGGTTCGTCTGATCGCCGATCCGACGATCCACAAGAACATTCACGAGGTCGAGGCCGAGGGCGATTTCGGCACGTTTCAGTTCCGGATCAGCGGTACCGCGCTGCCCGACAACCCGCGAAGCTCGGCGCTTGCGGCCATGAGTGTGCTGTCCAAGCTGGATCAGCTGTGCAAGCCGATTGTGCTGTAGCCATGGTTGGGCGTCACTCTCGCATCGTTGACCGCGCCTTGACCCGCCTGAAGCTGCGGCAGCTGCGTCTGCTGGTTGCAGTTGGCGCGCATGGAAACATTCAGAATGCTGCGCGTGAGCTGGGAATATCTCAGCCAGCGGCAACCAAGATGATTCAGGATCTTGAACTGGATTTCGAAGTCAAGCTGTTCACGCGCACCAACCGAGGCGTTGTGCCAACGGTTTTTGGCGAAACTCTCATACGTCACGGGAAGCTGATATTTGCTCAGGTTTCCAATGCCGCGCAGGAACTGGACGACCTGAACGAAGGAAATTCCGGCCGTGTCGTGGTGGGAACACTGCTTGCGGCGTCAACCAGCCTGCTACCTGCCGCCATTGAACTGCTGCTGGAAGACCGCCCGAACGTTGCGGTCAAGATCAGCGAAGGGACAAACGAGGTGCTCATGCCCCGGCTGCTGTCGGGTGAGATCGACATGGTTGTAGGACGCCTGCCGTCGCACCGGCATCGCGACAAGATTCGACAGGAAAAACTGTTCGAGGATCGGATATTGGCCATTGTCGGCCCTCAACACCCGCTTGCTGAGCGGGACGCCGTGACCTTTGCGCAAACCAAGCCGTTTGGCTGGATTCTTCCCCCGCAAGAGACCACGTTGCGACGTCAGGCGGATCATTTTTTCGTCGGCCAGCAGCAATACGTGCCACCGGTCGCCATTGAATCCGTGTCCTACCTGACGAACCGGGCGCTGCTGCAATCCCGCGACCTGATCGGCCTTATGCCGGCCGAAGTCGTCGTCCAGGATATCGAAAACAACCATCTTGCCCAGCTCACCTGGGAGGTTCCGTTCGGGCAGGGACCAATTGGAGTGTCTTTCCGCGCCGACGACGATCTGTCGCCCGCTGGGCGCGCTTTCAAAACGGCCCTGCATCGGGCGGCGCAGAGCAGACAGACCAGATATCCGCCAATTTGATATCCGTATTCGCGCAATGCGCTTGAACTCATGCGAGGCATCGCGCGATCAAAAATCAAGGCAAATGGAGGCGCCAGTTTCATGTATCCAGAGCTCAGGCTGTTCATTGGCGGCACGTGGCGAAAAACCGGGCGCGATATCCCGGTTGTCAACCCGGCAACCGAGGAAGAACTCGGTCGGTTGCCTTGCGCATCGGCGAAAGACCTGGACGACGCGCTGCAAGCGGCCGTCGAAGGCTTTCGACTGTGGCGCCGCACATCGCCGCGGGAACGCGCGGATACGATCCTGCGGGCGGCAGCCCTCATGCGTCAGCGGCAGGAAGAAATCGCGCATTCCATTACACTGGAGCATGGCAAGCCTTTGAAGCAGGCCCGGCTGGAGGTCATTCGAGGCGCCGAGTTCTTTGAATGGGATGCGGGCGAGGCGATGCGGACCTATGGCAGGATCATTCCGGCGGCGCAGGGTCACAAATTTGCAGTTCATCACCAGCCTGTCGGCGTTGTCGCGGCATTTTCGCCGTGGAACTTCCCCATGAGCCAACCTGCCCGGAAAATCGCGGGTGCTTTGGCCTCGGGCTGTTCAGTGATCCTGAAAGCGGCAGAAGAAACGCCTGCCGGCGCTTTGCACATAGCAAAAGCGTTCGAAGATGCCGGTCTGCCGGCAGGGGTTCTGAATTTGGTGTTCGGTGAACCATCCGAGATATCCGGTCATCTGATCCCGCAGGACCCCGTTCGCTTGGTGGCCTTCACCGGATCGACAACCGTCGGGCGTCATTTAACCACTTTGGCGGCCCGGCACGACACCCGAGTGCTTATGGAGTTGGGTGGCCACGCGCCGGTCATCGTTTGCGAAGATACGGATGTGCAATCGGCGGCCGTTTCAGGCGCGGTCCGCAAAATGCGCAATGCCGGTCAGGTCTGCACATCCCCAACCCGTTTCTTCGCGCATGACAGTATTTTTGACGCCTATGCGGCCGGATTTGTTGCGAGGGCCAAGGCCACAGTTGTCGGCAATGGGCTTGACGCAACCGTTGAAATGGGCCCAACGGCCAACGACCGGCGCGTGCCAGCCTTGTCAGAGCTGGTTGAAGACGCAGTGGCGCAGGGGGCAACGCTTGCCACAGGTGGATCGCGGCTGGGTGAGCGGGGATATTTCTTTGAACCCACGGTGTTATTGAACGTTCCTAAAGCGGCTCGGATCATGCGCGAAGAGCCGTTTGGACCGGTTGCGGTGATCAACCCGGTGGCTTCGCTGGATGAGGCGATCGCTCTGGCGAATTCAGTTCCCTACGGGCTGGCGGGGTACGCTTTCACCAATCGGGCGGATTACATCGACCGTCTGATCGACGAGGTCGAGGTCGGCAATCTCTCGATCAACACACTTGAAGCATCCATGCCGGAAACGCCCTTTGGGGGCGTGAAATCCAGTGGCTATGGTCGGGAAGGCGGAACCGAAGGCCTTGAGAATTACATGACGGTCAAGAACGTCTGGCATTCGGCCAGGATCTGCTGAAAAAGATCCCGACACCTGCACTTGTCGACTTTTCGCGACCAAGCCAGCCTTTTTCCTTTCGAAATCGACCAAAGGGCCAGCGCTGCGATTGTGATTTCATTACTTGCGGAACCGAAAGACGCGACAATGTGCCCTTTCTGATGGGACGCCCGAACGCGGATCATGACCTATGTCAATGACAGTAAACCCGCCTTGCTGTCCATTGGCCGGGAATTTCTGGCCGGACCGTGCGACAAAACCATCGCGTCCTTTTGCCGGTGATGATCAGCGTTTTGGCTGACCTGCGGGGGGTTTCCCGCCGGGTGGCCTGAGCTCCGGAGGGACGGATGAACACTTGGCTGACGCTATCTGCACCAATCCCTGCCAAGGATACCGAGGGCTTCGAGAGAATGGCTGGGCTGCCCACCGTAACGTCCACCTTTGGCATGAACTCTGACTGCGCGCGCGTGTCTGAGCTTTGCGGCCAACCCGAGCAGGATTTGTCGTCCGTGAAAGAAGGCGATGACGGCACAGGTCGCGCCGCACATGGTCGGCATAACGTGGGTACGCTGCCGGTCGTTGCTGATCCCAGCTCGGACTTGGAAAAATTCAACGACGGCCTGCCCAATCTGGATCCGGACGAACAGCCGGGATTTGCAGGACGCTTAATATTTTCGGAGATTCAAAATGGCTGATGGATGTGCCTGTGACCGCCACGCCGACATGTATCTGACTGTCGAGGACGCCCTTGAACGCGGTCTTTCCGTCGCCGATCCTGTTGCCGAAACCGAGATTTTGCCGCTGGAACAGGCTATAGGCCGGGTTCTGGCCGAGGATTGCGCCAGCAAGGTTGATATGCCTGCCTTCGACAACTCGGCCATGGATGGCTATGCCATCCGCACCGGTGATCTGAGTGACGGGCCGGTGTTCGAGCTGCCCATCGCCGGGCGCGTGGCTGCGGGTGACTGCGGCGACCATGATGCACCCGAAGGCAGCGCTTTGCGCATTTTCACGGGCGCTCCGGTGCCACCTGAATTCGATGCCGTGCTGATGCAGGAAGATTGCGATCTTTTGATCGACAGGATTCGATTCAGCCGCCGCCCGAAACCCGGCCAGCATATCCGACGCGCAGGGGAAGATCTTTGTGCCGGGGGTCCGATCCTGCGACGCGGCTGTGAAATTGGACCGCGCGAGATGGCCGCCCTGGCATCCGCCGGGTATGGTGAGGTCCTAGTGTTTCGAAAACTGAAGGTCACGATCTTTTCGACAGGCAGCGAACTGCGTCAACCGGGCGAACCCCTCGACCCCGGCCAAATCTACAACTCGAACCGTTATATGCTGCTGGCGCTGTTGCAAAAACCCTGGATCGAACTGATCGACCGGGGACCGGTCGTGGATGACCCGACCCGTCTGGAACAGGTTCTGCGCGAGGCATGCGTTGCCTCGGATCTCATCGTCACGACCGGGGGCGTGTCCGTCGGGGATGAAGATCACATGCCCCGGCTGTTCAGCGCGATTGGCGGCGAAACCGATGTCATGAAAGTGGCGATGAAGCCCGGTAAACCGGTCATGTTCGGGCGGCGCGGGCGTGCTCTTTACGTTGGCCTGCCCGGCAACCCGGTGTCAGCCTATGTGACATGGCAGATAATCGGGTCGCAGATGATGGCGCGGCGCGCAGGCTTGTGCCACAGACCTCAGGTACCTGTTCAGGCCGTGTTGGCCGAACCGGTGCAGCGTCGCGCGGGTCGGCAGGAATATCGCCCGGTCCAGATTGACGGTACCTCGCCGCGTGGCCTTCCCAATGTGCGTCTGATGGCGCCCTCCTACAGTGGCCGTGTTGCCTTGCTGGCGCAGGCAGACGGGTTGGCGATCATACCGGCCGAGATCGAAGACCTGCCCGCCGGGCATTCGATTGAATTGTTGAGGTTCTGATCTTCGCACCAGGTGCGTTGCTTTTTATCCTGCAACCTCAACGCTGCGGTCATGGTGGGCACCCGGAAAATTGCCCGGTCGCGCGCCAATCAATCCCAATACCGGTCTGAAAATTGTCGCAACCGATAAACTCCGTGACGGATTACGTCGTGACTGGGGCTTTCCCGGCGGCACATGATGCTTCGGCGCACTGAGGGTTAAGGACACAAATTCATGCGGTATTCGGCACTCGCGATTATGCGGCAGGTTTTGAACGGGCACCGGGGCTGGACACCGGCTTGGCGTGATCCCGAGCCTCAATCAAGCTATGATTTCATCGTGATTGGCGGCGGCGGCCATGGCCTTGCGACGGCATATTATCTGGCCAAGGAACACAACGCCGCCAAGGTTGCCGTTTTGGAAAAAGGCTGGATCGGTGGCGGCAACGTCGGGCGCAATACAACGATCATTCGCGCCAATTACCTGTTGGATGGCAACCAGCCATTCTATGAGCTGTCGCTGAAACTGTGGGAAAATCTTGAACAGGACCTGAACTACAATGCGATGGTCAGTCAGCGCGGTATTCTGAACCTCTGTCATACGGACGCGCAGCGTGACGCGTATCGTCGTCGTGGCAACGCGATGATGTTCACCGGCTCTGGGGCCGAACTGCTGGATGCAGAGGGCGTTCGCGCGATGTATCCGTTCCTGAACTTTGACGATGCGCGCTTTCCGATCAAGGGCGGTCTGTTGCATCGCCGCGGTGGTACGGCGCGTCATGACGGTGTCGCTTGGGGCTATGCCCGTGCCGCGGATCAACGGGGGGTCGACATCATCCAGAATTGCGAAGTCACCGGGTTCCGCATCGAAAACGGAAAACTGCTGGGCGTTGAAACCACAAGGGGTTACATCGGCGCCAAGAAGGTGGGCGTGGCGGTTGCCGGGTCTTCCGGGCGCGTGATGGCACAGGCGGGGATGCGCCTGCCGATCGAAAGCCACGTGCTACAGGCCTTTGTGACCGAAGGGCTGAAACCGGTGCTTGACGGGGTGATCACGTATGGCGCCGGACATTTCTATGTCAGCCAATCGGACAAGGGCGGTCTGGTCTTTGGCGGCGATATCGACGGCTACAACACCTATGCACAACGCGGCAACCTGCCTGTGGTCGAGGACGTGGCCGAAGGTGGCATGTCCCTGATGCCGATGATCGGTCGCGCGCGCCTGCTGCGGATGTGGGGCGGCGTGATGGATATGTCGATGGATGGTTCGCCGTTCATTGATCACACCGGAATTGAAGGGCTCTATTTTAATGGTGGCTGGTGCTACGGCGGGTTCAAGGCAACGCCAGCATCTGGTTTTTGTTTCGCGCATCTGATGGCCACCGACCGACCGCATGACGTTGCATCTGCCTATCGTCTGGACCGGTTCAGAACCGGGCAGATGATTGACGAAAAAGGCGTGGGCGCACAGCCCAACCTGCACTGAGGAGGCCCGGACATGATCATCAATCATCCACTGCTTGGCCCGCGTGACGCGTCCGAATTCACCTATCTGGGCGACGCGAGTCTGATCAATCGGCCCGACTGGCAATCCGACACGGCCGCCGCCGAGTTTCACGACTATGTCTACCTGCGCGACAACCCGGCAGGAACCCACCGAGAGCTGTGGTTTCACGAGCAGGGCGACCGCTCGTGGCTGGTTGTGACACGCGACACGCTGACCCATGAAATTCTGGCTACAGAACTGGCGCGGGATGTAGCCCGCAAGACGGGACGGGGAAAATGACCCAGAACAATCGTTTGCAGGGCGGTCTGATCGACCGGTCCAAAAAGCTGCGTTTTACCTTCGATGGCAAATCCTACGAAGGCTATCAGGGTGATACGCTGGCCTCGGCGCTGCTGGCCAATGACGTGCGCCTGGTTGGCCGTTCGTTCAAATACCACCGTCCACGCGGTGTGCTGGCCTCGGGTTCGGAAGAGCCCAACGCGCTGGTCGAGCTGCGCACAGGCAACAGACAGGAGCCCAACACACGCGCGACCACGGTCGAACTGTTCGACGGGCTCGAGGCGACATCGCAGAACCGCTGGCCCTCGCTCGCCTTCGATGCGCTGTCGATCAATGATCGGCTCTCGCCCTTTTTGACGGCGGGTTTCTATTACAAGACCTTCATGTGGCCTAAGGCGTTCTGGGAAAAGCTATATGAGCCGATGATCCGCAAGGCGGCCGGTCTGGGCAGCCTGACGCAGGAGGCCGACCCGGATATCTACGACAAGGGCTATTTGCATTGCGATGTCCTGGTTATCGGCGCCGGTCCCTCCGGCCTGATCGCGGCGTTGACGGCGGCGCGGTCTGGCGCGCGGGTCATTCTGGCCGACGAAGACAGCCGGATGGGTGGGCGTTTGTTGTCTGACTGTGACCGGTTCGAGGGCATTTCGAATGCCGATTGGGTCGCGCAGACACTGGGAGAGCTGGCATCGATGGACAACGTGCGCCTTCTGACGCGTACCACCGTGTTCGGCGCCTATGATCACGGTATTCACGGCGCGCTTGAGCGGGTCTCGGATCACCTTGCGGTGCCCGAGGCGGGGAAACCACGCCAGATTCTGTGGCGCATCTACGCGAAGCACACGGTGCTTTGTGCCGGCTCTGCCGAACGTCCGATTGCTTTCGAAAACAACGACCGACCGGGCATAATGCTGGCGGGCGCGATGCGGGCCTATGCAAACCGCTGGGCCGTGACACCGGGCCAGCGCGTGGCGATCTTCACCAACAATGACGAAGGACACCGCGCCGCACAGGATTTGATCAAAGCCGGGATCAATGTTGTTGCCGTGATCGACCCGCGCCACGATGCACCGCGCATTGCCGAATGTGAATTGCTGGCCGGGGCGCAGGTCACGAATACGCAGGGCCGTTTGGGGCTGAAATCGATCACCGTGCAGATGGCCGATGGTCAAACCCGCCCCATCGAAGTAAGCGGTCTGGGCGTTTCGGGTGGGTGGAATCCGAATGTGCAACTGACATGCCATCAGCGCGGCCGCCCGCAATGGTTCGAACCGCTTGCAGCCTTCATCCCACCTGCCGAACTGCCCAAGGGTATGAGTGTCGCCGGTGCCGCCGCTGGCAACCTGACCAGCCACGGGGCGATCGCCTCGGGCACCAATGCGGCACTTGCGGCGCTTGACGGGCTGGGGATCAGGGCCTGCCCGGTCGACCTGCCGAAAGCCGAGGATGATGAGATCCGCATCACCCCGTTGTGGCATGTGCCCGGCAAAGGCCGCGCCTGGCTGGATTTCCAGAATGACGTGACCGTCAAGGATGTCAAACTGGCCGAACAGGAAGGCTTCCGCAGTGTCGAGCATCTGAAACGCTATACCACCCTTGGCATGGCGACCGATCAGGGCAAAACCGCGAATGTCGGCGCGCTGGCCGTGATGGCCGAGATCACCGGCAAGAGCATTCCAGAAACCGGCACGACCATCTTCCGGCCACCCTACACGCCCGTGGCGATGGGGGCCTGGGCCGGGCGCTCGGTCGGAAAAGAATTCAAACCCACGCGACTGACGCCCAGCCATCAATGGGCCGAAGAACAGGGCGCGGTATTCGTCGAGGTGGGCCTATGGCAGCGTGTGCAATGGTTCCCCAAGGCTGGTGAGACCCATTGGCGCGAATCCGTGGATCGCGAAGTTCTGGCCGTACGCAGCGGTGTCGGCGTCTGCGACGTGACCACGCTGGGCAAAATCGACGTGCAGGGCGCGGATGCCGCGGAATTCCTCAACAAGATCTATTGCAACGGCTTTGCCAAACTGCCGGTGGGCAAAACCCGTTATGGCTTGATGCTGCGCGAAGACGGCATAGCCATGGATGACGGCACTGCCGCCCGCTTGGCCGAAGATCACTTTGTGGTCACCACCACAACCGCAAACGCGGTTGGTGTCTATCGCCACATGGAGTTCGTGCATCAATGCCTGTTTCCGGACATGGATGTGCAGATGATCTCGACCACCGACGCTTGGGCACAATATGCCATAGCGGGCCCGAAATCCCGTGAGTTGCTGCAAAAGGTCGTTGATGACGGCTATGACATCAGCAACGAAGGTTTTCCCTTCATGGCGTGTGGCGAGGTGACCATTGCCGGGGGGATCCCGGCGCGGCTGTTCCGTATCTCGTTCTCGGGTGAACTGGCCTATGAGCTGGCCGTGCCAACCCGGTACGGTGACGCGCTGATCCGACATTTGATGGCGCTTGGGGAACCCTTTGGCGTAACGCCGTATGGCACCGAAGCGCTTGGTGTTCTGCGGATCGAAAAGGGGCACGCCACCGGAAACGAACTGAACGGAACCACCAGCGCCCACAACCTGGGCATGAGGCGCATGGTCTCAACCCAGAAAGACAGTATCGGTGCGACGCTCAGCGCACGCGAAGCTCTGACGGATCCGGATGGCCTGGCTTTGGTCGGCATTCAGCCGGTCAACACTGCCGATACCGTGCTGGCCGGAGGCCATGTGTTCGACGAGGATGCGCCACACCTGCCGGAAAACGATCTGGGCTATGTCACATCGGCTGCCTATTCGCCGCACCTGTCCAGCAGCATCGGACTGGCCTTTGTAAAACGCGGGGCGCAGCGATTGGGCGACACCGTGCAGATTGTCAGCCCGGTGGATGACACCAACATCAAAGCGACGCTTGTCAGCGCGTATTTCGTTGACCCTGAAGGAGAACGGCTCCGTGCGTGATTTTGTTGCCAAGACCGCCATTGGCGGCAGTGAACCCAAACGGGACGTGGTCGGAACTCTGACCTTTCAGGAACGAGAGGATGTGGCACTGGCATCCGTCTCAGCCAGGCTGGGACACGAGGAAACCGTCAAAGCCAAACTTCAAACCGTTTGCGGAATCCCGGTGCCTGAGGCGGGGCGGTGGGAAAAGGGCGAAACCAGCAGCCTGCACTGGCTGGGCCCGGATCAGTACCTGTGCGAAGAAGCTTTTGCAGGCCCGTTGGAGTTGGCCAGGCGTATGGAAACCGAGCTGGTCGGCATGGCGTCGGTGACCGATCAGTCGGACGCGTTCACACGCATCGACATGACCGGGCAGGGTGCCACAGTCTTGCTGCAACGCCTGACCGTTCTGGATGTCGAGCAGATGCAGGCCGGAGCCTTCAACCGCACCGCAATCCATCATGTGGGGTGCCTGCTGCGCTGCAATGAGGCGATAACGGATTTTTCGATCTACGCGCCACGCAGCTATGCGATTTCAGTTCACCACATGCTGATCGAGGTGGCCAGGGCCCTGTGAAGGACGGTGTCCTAAGGACAAAGCCGCGTGTCTGGCGCCGCGGCTTCGTTCCTTGCGTTCCTGAGCTGGCGGCAGACCGAATGCGCGCCGATAGTTGCTTGAAAACGAACTGGCGCTGTCATACCCGACCGAAAGCGCGATTTCCTGCAAAGGCTGATCGGTGTAAAGCAGCTTCTGCCGCGCCGCATCCAGTCGCAGTCTGCGATAGTACCCTCCGGGGCTGATCCCGGTTTCCTTCTTGAAATGCCGCTCCAATTGCCGGATGGACATGCCAACGCGTTTCGAAACCTGCTCGATCGAGATCTTGTTTTCGATGTTGTTTGCAAACAACTCGATGGCCCGCCGCACTGGGCGCGGCAGGGCATTGCGGGTCTGATTTTTGCTGTAGCCCGGCAAAACCTGCAACGTGTCCGCATCACGCAAAGTCGCGTATTGGAACCAGCAGGCCGTTTCGACGGCAACCGCATCGGACACCTCATCCGAAATCACGCCCAGCATGAATTCAAAAACCGCTGAAGTCCCGGCAAAGGACATTCGGTTGCGATCTATCGTATAGAGCGTGTCGCACAGGTTCACCCTGTCGAATTGTTCCTTCAACGCAGCGGTATAGCAGAAATGCGCGCTACAGCTGTAACCATCGAAGAACTTTTCTTCCGCCAGCGCAAAAAGTGAACCGCTGACCGAACCGATCCGCGCGCCACGGGACAAAAGCCGTCGCAGCGCTCCGCCCGAAGCCTTGCGATCCTTCAACCGGGCTGAGGCCCCGGCAAAGACCAGCACGACGTCGGTTTCCTCCACCTCGGACAATGCCTTGTCAGGGTTGATGCTGAGGCGTGAGCTGGACATGATCTGTTGTCCATCTTCCGAAACGACAGTCCAGCCAAGACCATCGCTGCGGCTGATCTCATTGGCCACGCGCAGCGGGTCGATGGCCATGGACAGGGCAGCAAGCGGGAAATCTTCGAGGCACAGAAAGGTAAAATGGGTCATGCTTTGTCTCTTTGCCAGCACGATACCCCAACTACACCGATTTCGTCAGAACACCAAACGATGGGCGCGGCCGCGCTCGTATAGTTTTCGGTTCAACTCATCCGCTTCGGGCGCGCCGTACTCCAGCGCGAACACAAACGCATGTGTAAGGTAAAAACAAGCAGCGTCGAGATCCTGGTTTTGCTCGGCCCGGTCGGCTGCCTCGTGGTACAGCCGGATCAGCGCAGGCACATCATTATCCGCGTGAGCCTGCAACAGGTGCTTATCGAGTTCTTGCAGATCCAAGGTCAGCCTCTTACCGGAAACGCTAAGTGTGTTGGCCTGTACGTAATCATCATACGCTTCCTACCTTTTTGCGCCTGAATCCTGATTTCCCAGCGCCGTCAACGATGCGGACCGGCCCTTGATGAACCCATCACACGCATCCGCACGCGTCTTTGCGCAATCTTGGAACATCGCCTGCATCTGCGATGTTCCTGATTGCAAATGACCGCGCAGGATACTTCCGTGGCGCCCTCAGCCCATGATCCGGCCGGAAAGCCGCCTATGCCTCGGCACGGGCTTTTTCGATCTGAGTGGCCACCCAGTGGTGGAAACAATGCGTTGGGCCATCCATCGCGGGCGAAAAACGGCCGCCGTCGAATTTGACACCGTGACGGCCTTTCTGCATGCCCTCGACCACGAACACATCCTCTTCGAAAACGGTTTTCCAAAGCTGCGCATTCTTTGCGCGCAACGCTTCGTGCTCGGGTGCGTCTTCCGGTTTTTTGGCGTAGTACAGCTCGATCCTTTCGTTTGACCGTTCATGCGTGATCGGATCGATGATGAAGGCAAATCCATGGTCGCGTTGAACACCCAGCAAGGTGTTCGGGTACACGACGATGTATTCCGCCCCTTCGTTCCACTTTTCGCTGAGATTCTGGAAGTCATCCAGTTTTTCGCCATCCTGACCTTCGAACTGGCGATAGACATAGGTGCCCTGACCCGAATACTTGCCCGGTTCATTGATGTTGTAGTGGTCTTCCAGGCGCGAATAGCTGTTGAGACCCGGGTGAACCCAGGGCAGGTGATAGCTTTCGCAGAAATTCTCGACCGCCAGTTTCCAGTTCGACTTCAGCTCGAGCCGGACAGACGCGCCGGCACCGCCATGATACATGGGCTGTTCAAAATCTTTCCAGCGTTCCATCAGCTCGCCATGAACCTCTTCGAACTCCGGGGCGTTGCCATCCACATTCACGAAGACAACATCGCGCCAGACATAGGAACGTATGCGGATCAGGCCCAGTTCAGCAAAGTCCAGATCTTCATGCGTGTTCTGTCCGGGGCCTCCGACATGCGGCGCCGTGCGCAGCTCGCCATTCAGGCCGTAACACCAGCTGTGATAGGGGCAACGGATCGCGCCGCGGATTTTCTGCGGCTTGTCGACCAAGATCATTCCGCGATGGCGGCAGGTGTTCTGGAAAACGCCGATCTGTCCGTCACGGTCGCGCACCATCAGAAGCGGCACGCCGAGAAAGTCGATCGGAAAGGCATCACCCGCTTCGGGAATGTCCTTGCCAAAACCGATGCCCGACCAGTTCGCGAACAGGACCGCCTCCCGTTCCTCGGCGAAGATATCGGGATCGATATAATGCTCGTTCGGCAGGCCCTTGGCGGTGTTTACCGGGGTCAGAACAGACGAAAGCGCTGAATGCTTGTTCATCGGTTGCTCCTGAGTAATTCGGAATGTGTTGAACGTTACCCCCATTGGCCGGTCGAGCCGGCTTCATTCAATATCAAAAAACCTCATGGCCGATTGAGGCAGACTAAACCGAACCGCCGGACAATTCATCCAGCAACCAGTTTTTCAGCGCCAGGGCACCTTCTGTCAGCTGGTCGTCCGGGCGACCGACGAGGTAAAAGTTGTTCGGGGCAGGGATGCTGAATTCTTCTAGCACAACAAGTTTTCCTGATGCCAGCATGGGCTGGATCAAGCGTTGCCACCCCAATGCAAGCCCGGCCCCTTTGCGGGCCAACTGCAACGCCAGAGCATAGCTGTTTACGCGCGACTGTACCGGTACAACTCCGGTATATCCGAGGTCGTGAAACCAAGATGGCCAGGTGGTCCAGGTGTTGTCCTGCGTTTCAAGGTGGATCAGGCGACGTTCGACCAGGTCTTCCAGGCTTGCCCCCTTCAGTTCCAGGGCCATCTCGGGGCTACAGACCGGCGTCAGAGTATCGCGGTACAGTTTAGTATGGTTCAGCTGCGAGTTCACGTCACGACCGTAGCGGATGAAAAAGTCGATATCCGGCCTGTCCGAGAATGGCTTGTCCTGTGCCATCTGGTTCACTTTCACGTGCGGGTAGTCCTGCCAGAACCGGATGACCGACGGAGAAAGCCACAACGCCGCCACAGCGGTAGTGGACCCGACCGTCACTGGATTTTCTGAATCGCCGCTGCGAATCTTTTCGAGCACCTTCGATATCTGCCGGAACGACGAACCGAGCACCTCGAACAGGTCCTGGCCATCCTCGGTCAGTTCCACGCCCCTGTGCTTTCTGACGAACAGCGCCGAACCCAGTTCACTTTCCAGCGCCTTTATCTGGTGGCTGACAGCGCCCGGCGTAACCGACAGTTCGCTGGCCGCTTCTTTGAAGCTGAGATGCCGCGCGGCGGCCTCGAAGGCCGACAAGGTCGTGAGAGGTGGAAGATTATAGTGGCGTCGTGACATGGTTGCTGCGTTGCTCAAAAGGTAGAGGTGAGTTACATTCATCCGAATGTGAGAAATTTTGCAATTGAAATCTATGTTTTTTCCTGCTGTTTGCGATCGGGTACAGGACCAAAGTCGACCGAGAACGAACAGGATGTGTGATGGATTCACAAGTTGCCCGCCTCGTGCGCAAAACACGGCTAAGCCCGGACACGTCCGATTTTTGCTTTGAAATCGAAAACGGCCGCTTCACAAGCCTTCAACCCGGCGCACATGTCGATATCCATCTGGCCGACGATCTGGTGCGGCAGTATTCACTGTGGAGCTGGAGTCAGGACGGCTGCGTAATCAATGTCGCCGTCAAACGCGAAGATGAAGGGCGTGGCGGCTCGGTGGCCATGCACGCGCTTCAAGAAGGGGCGATGGTCGAAATCGGCGGGCCGCGGAATCACTTCAAACTCGAAAACCACGATCGGCATGTCACGTTGATCGCAGGCGGCATCGGGGCAACTCCGCTGGTTGCAATGGCGCGGGAATTGATGAACCGCGGGCAGGATTTTCGGGTCTACTACCTTGTAAGGTCAAGAGAATTTGCAGCGATGGACGCGCAGTTCAGGGCCCTTGGGCTGGATGAATGGTATCATTTGCATTGCGATGACACAGACGGCTGGTTTGATCTGGCATCGGTCATGCAATCGATGCCCGTCGGTGCGGATGTGTATACCTGCGGACCTGAACCGATGCTGAACGCTGTTCTGGAAGCAGGTGCATCCTTGCGTGGCGGGGCAATCCATTTTGAACGATTTGAACCCGCTTCTGACATCGACCACGATCCAAACGCGGAATTTCAGATCGAAATTCAGTCAACCGGCGCGGTCTACCCGGTCGGAAAAGAGGAAACTATTCTCGGAGTATTGCAAAACAACGGCGTGCAGGTCGATTTCGGCTGCTCTGAAGGGTTGTGCGGGTCATGCATTGTTGACGTAGTGTCAGGGCAGGTCGATCACCGCGACGGAATACTCACACCGCAAGAGCAGGAAAGCCACGAATTCCTGTGCACCTGCGTTTCGCGGGCCAAGTCCGATAAACTGGTCCTGAAGCTGTGAAGGACGTAGTGGTCACAACAAATCATGTCGTCGCATTGTTCTCGCTAACATCGCAATCGAGTGAATTCGGTGGTCGCTTCATGTGATCGAAGTGTCGGATTCTCAGGTTAGAACATCTCACCCTTGCTATAGGTTTTTCGAAACTGGAAACCCAATAACCACTTAAGATGCTGCGACGACATTCAACCACACGCTGACTTATCACCGGGATCGGTGATGACAGCAGGCAGCGAGCAATCGGGAGGAAATTTGCAGTAAGAGACGTAATGGGAGCAAGCGTTGTTACTGCAAGCCCAAGTTTGGGCTGAACACAACTCAACATCGGTTCGTGCATCGTGCATGATTGTCCACGTCGTGCAACGCGATGTTTTCCAGCATTTTTTCAGAAGAACAAAGAACGACACACTCGAGGAGGAACGTGCGATATGTCGATACCCGAACCTTTCACGGACGTTGAAATAGAAACGGCTGATTCCGGATTCTATGAAAACTACAGCGTCCCAATTGCCCTGATCAGCAAAGCCATCATGGTCGGGCTGGTGCTGTGGGCCCTGGTTTTCCCAGCGAATGCAAACAGCACATTGGGCAGCCTGAACAGCCAGTTGCTGGAAGTCTTCAACAGCTTCTACATCGTCATTGTCGGTTTTTTCTTCTTTTTCCTTGCCGTTGTTGCGATCATTCCGTCCACGGGTCGTAGGATCATGGGAACGCCGGGGGAAAAGCCCGAGTTTTCGAACTTCTCATGGTTCTCCATGATGTTTGGTGCCGGTCTTGGTGTGGGGCTCATGGTTTTCGCCACAGCAGAACCGCTGGGCCTTTGGGGGTCTAACCCTGTGGTTTTGTCGGGTGAAGTTGCAGGAAATGACCCTGAATCCGTTCAATCGGCTTATCGTTTCACTTTCCTGCACTACGGCTTTCACGCCTGGGCGATCTATGTGGTAACCGGCCTGTCCCTGGCCTACTACGCCTATACACGCGACATGCCTCTGACGATCCGCTCTGCGCTGACACCGTTGTTTGGCCGTTTCGTCAACGGCTTTTTCGGCCACGTGGTTGACGTTTTGGGCGTTGTCGCAACGATCCTCGGCGTGTCCGTAACCATCGGCTATGGCGTCAGCCAGTTCATCGACGGCCTTTATGCCATCACCGGCATGCAGTGGATCATGGATCTGGGCGGCGAGGTGCCGACCCCCAGCAAGGTCGGTCTGATTTCAGGCTTGGTCGTTATCATGGGCCTGTCGATCATTTCGGCGGTTTCCGGTGTCGGCCGGGGTGTCAAGTACCTGTCCAACCTGAACCTGGTGCTGTCGATCATCCTGCTGGGCACTTTCGTGGTCTTCGGTTCGTTTGTCTTTGCCATGACCACTTATGGCACTGCGATGATCGACTACATCCTGCACTTCCTGTCGCTCAGCTTCAATGCCTATGGCCCGCTGTCGGCCGAAGCATTCGCAGCGGCTCTGCCGGCCGAGGCGCAAGCACATGCCGCAGATCTGATGGGTGGGGCGACCAATGCCTGGGGTAGCTTCGACGGCTTCAAAAGCGGTCTGGAAGGTGCAGCGGCCGAGTTGGACGAAGCAACCTTGGCCGCGTCCTACGCTGCGGGTGAGCAAGGTCGTCAGTTTGGCTGGCAGGCAGGCTGGACCACCTTCTACTGGGCGTGGTGGATCGCATTCTCGCCCTTCGTGGGGCTTTTCCTGGCGCGCATCTCCAAGGGTCGGACCGTCCGCGAGTTCATCTTGGGCTGCGTGTTCGCGCCTGCGCTGGTGTGCTTTGCCTGGATGACCGTTTTGGGCGGCACAGCGATCGATCTGGAACTGGCAGGCGCGGCAGAAGGTGCGATCATCGGCGCATCGAACACCAACAAGCTGTTCACGACATTGTCCTTCATGATCGATGGTGGGCTGCTGTCCATGCTGAACGTTATGTGCGTGATCCTGATCATGACCTTCCTGGTAACCTCGGCGGACTCGGGAATTCTGGTGATGAACACCATCATGTCGGGTGGTAGCCAGGAAACCGGTATCAAGCACCGCATCATCTGGGGTGTGATCCTGACGGCAGTGATCGGCGCGCTGATCCTGGCGGCGGGTGAAAACAACCCTATGGATGCGCTGCGCAATGCCATGATCATCGGTGCGCTTCCGTTCACCATGGTGATGGGCCTGATGTGCGTATCGCTGGCCAAGGCGCTGTTCCGCGACAGTCAGCGTGACAAGCACTCTGCCAACAGCGCGCAGGCAGCCGAGTAAGGCGTAGGCACAAGAAAAAACCTGGTCAGGCCGCCCTAACTGGGCGGCCTGTTCTTTTTCGGTAAAGCGTCGCCCTTGACGTGAAAAACTCCAATACCACCCCGGGGCTAATGCCGTAATGAACGGCGAACCAGGTCTGCCCCCTACCGACCGGCCGAATACCCCGTACTTCCGCCACCTCTGGCTGCTGAGGTGACGGTTTGCGCACCGGACCGGCGAGGGCCGCATCACCTGTCACGGTCGATTTCCTTGCGGCTGCAACTTTGGATGCAGGACTGCCTTAGGGCCGCGGGCAGGGACTTAGAACTTTCGTCGAATGTCCCTGCGAAGGGTGGAAAGTTAGTCTTTCGATCATGCGCGTACTCACAGGCATTCTGATGCTGCTTTTCGGCGGCCTAGTGATTTTGGCCGAACCTGTGTCGCGCGATGATATCGAATCCTACATCCGCGCGCCGTTCGCATTGGGGGCGGCGTTGTACGAAAACGGCGTCTACAGTCTGCTGAACTCCGGCGGGGCCGATGCAGGCTATGTCTTTGAATCGAAACCCATGGCGCCATTGCCCGGTTTTTCAGGCGCACCAATCAACATGTTGATCGTGCTGGATCTTGAAGGGCGTTTTCTTGACGTGCAGTTGATTGAACATAACGAACCGTTCTTTGTTTAAGGGCTCGGAGAGCCCCTTTCCACAAATTCTTCGAGCAATACAGGGGCCTTTCGATCTCGGATTCCATCGTTGTTGGAACCCCGTACGGCGGTGCAGCAAGCGGGTCGTCATTGGTCTATCTGGACGGGGTTACAAAGGCGACGGCAAGTTGTGCGGATCGTGCATGAATCGGTCATGGGCGCTGCTTTGACAGTCGCGCGCGAGAAAATGCAGGGATTGGCAACCGCGCCGCCTGCATTTCCGGATCCCGATTATCAAGAAGAACTCAACTGGCAGGATCTGATCGATCAGGGCATCGCCACATGCAAGGTCTACACGAATGCGCAAGTTGACGCTCTGTTCAATGGACCCTTTGGGAAGATGACGATCCCGAGCCGCAGTACAGTCCCGACGACCCTTATCTGGATCTGTGGGTCGTGGATGTGGGCCCAAAAGCCTTCGCTCGCGCTGCCTTGACCACGGACAATTATGAAGAGTTGCAGCGCTTCATGGAAATTTCGGACAATGACGAGCTGATCCTTGTGATCGAAACGGTGCGCCATGGTCCGGTCAGCGAAGACTTTGTACGCAATACCGCGCCGGACTGGATTTCGGCCGAGCAGAGCGGATTGCCGGTCGCTCTGCGTGATGCCGATCTGCTGGTCGAGTTGGCGGATAACATGCCAGATGGCGTTGCCATGATCCTGCGCACCGACCGGCGCCTGGGGTTCGAACCTTCCCGAGAATGGGTGTTGAAGGTTCTTGCAGTTCGCGAACATGGCATGTTCCAGCCTGAAACAGGATCCGTCACTTTGGATGTTGCACATATCTCACCTGAAAGGTTCTTTGATCGACCAGAACAGATTGTTCCGGCACCGCCCTGGCTCGAAGCGCTGCGAAATCGCCAGTTGGATCTGGTTTTCCTGGGTGTGTTTCTGGCTGCGCTGTTGGCCGTTTAGGCCCTGCGAATGAATGCCCTTGCGGCGCGACCATTGTTCACTCCCGTACGTCTTGGCGTTCTTGCCCTTGTCACAGTTTTCGTGGGTTGGTGGGGGCAAGGGCAGCTATGGATCGTCACGGTTTTGGGGGCATTGCGTACGGCATTGGACGGCGGCAGTTCTGCCTTCCTGCTCTATGATCCGTTCTCGTTGCTGATCTGGGCCGTGACCCTTGCGGGTTTGATTGCTTGGGGCAGGGGATTGTTCTGCGGATGGCTCTGCCCTTTCGGTGCCCTTCGGGAATTCGCACATCATCTGGGCAAAGCCCTTCGTATCCCTCAGGTTGAACCGTCAAAAAAATGGGCAACCGTCTGAAATGGTTAAAATACGCGGTACTGACGGCCTTGCTTGCGTTGTCTTTGCCGCACCTGATCAGGTCGATAAAGCGGCAGAGGTTGAGCCCTTCAAAACAGCGATCACGACCTTCTTTTTTCGCGAATGGTATTATGTCGCCTACGCCATCTTCTGGCTGGTTCTGGGAATGGCGGTGTTCAAGGGCTTTTGCCGATATGCCTGCCCCTTGTGCGTGTTCCTTGCGATCGGTGGGTTGCTTCGGGGCCGCGACTGTATCGAACGCCGCGCCGAATGCGGGTCACCCTGTCAGCTACGCAAGGTCAAATGCAAATTTGGCGCGATCACGCAAGCCGGGCAAATTCAGTTTGATGAGTGTTTTCAGTATCTCGACTGCGTCGCCATATATAACGACCGCAACCGCTGCGTTCCCCTGATCGTCGCGGCTCGCCGCCGCACGAGAGAGGTTGCAGCCGAATGATCAACCGTCGCCGCTTTCTGGCCATATCTGCCGCAGCACTGGCATCTCCGTCTCATGCACAGCCTATCCGTCGGCGTGGCTACGCCATGGGGGCCGAAATCAGCCTGACACTGGATGCTGACCCTGTGGAGGCAGAACATGCCATTGCCGCTCTGCGATCCATTCTGGAGGAATGCGAGGCGCTGTTCAGCCTGTATCGCCCGAACTCTGCCCTGTCGGAGCTCCACCGGAAAGGGTATCTCAAAAGCCCCGATCCCACTTTTGTGTCTCTTTTGACAGCGTGCAGCGCGGCTTACGACCTCACAAATGGTCGCTTTGATCCCACAGTTCAGCCAATTTGGCTTGCCGCGTCCGAGAATGAGGCTCAACACGCGCGAAGGCTGATCGGGTGGAACCGCGTAGGTCTAACTAAGGAACTCGTGCAATTGGGCCCTGATCAAGCGCTTATCCTGAACGGCATCGCTCAAGGTTTCGCCACCGATCTGGTCGTTCGCGCCTTGCGCAAAGCCGGGTGGGAAAAGGTTCTGGTCAATATCGGAGAATATTATGCAAGTGGTCGTCAGCGGCTGCTGGGCGTCACGGATCCAGTGCACCGACTTGTCGAAGTCACGCATTTGAAGGACCGCGCCATTGCTACGTCCAGCGCTGACGTCATGCGCCTGCGGTCGGGCGGCGCTCACATCATCGACCCGATGGGCGGAAACGCACCGCTTTGGTCAACGGTCAGTGTCCAGGCACCGGATGCTACGACGGCAGACGCGCTTTCAACAGCATTCCGTCATGCTTCCGAGGCTGAAATAGCAGCGACCCTTGCGCAGGCAGCCGGCGAGCGCATCGCGATCCGTGTACGCCCCAATGGGAAAGTGGTGACGCTGCAAGGATAAAAAGCCCCGGATAACACCGGGACTTTTCGATTTTCCCGACCAATTCTTTACAAGCAGTCTTCAACCGCGCGTTTGGTCATGACCGAAACAAGATGCGCTCGATACTCCTTGCTCCCATGCAGATCCGCAATCATGTTCGCCGGGTTTACGCGCAGGTCCATAAGGGCATCAGGGCGAAATTCCTTGTTCAGCGCCTGTTCAGCCTCGGACCACCGGAAAACGCCGTCCTCGCTCGCGCCGGTTACCGCGACGCGCACCCCGTCCGCAAAGCGGGCCAGGTAGACCCCGACAAGCGCAAAACGCGAGGCTGGCTGAAGGAACTTCCGGTAGCTCGCCGCTTGCGGCACCGGGAAACGGACCGATGTGATGATTTCACCCTCATCCAGTGCTGTCGTGAACATTCCCTGGAAAAAGTCATCGGCGGCAATCTGGCGGGTATTGGTCAGGATAGTCGCCCCTGAACCCAATACCCCTGCCGGATAACAGGCCGCAGGGTCATTGTTGGCAACCGAGCCGCCAATCGTCCCGCGGTTGCGAACTGCCGGATCGCCAATCTGACCGGCCAGCGCTGCAAGCGCTGGATACGAGCCCACGGCCTCGCGGGCGACGACAGCGTGGGGCGTCGCGCCACCGATCGACACCGATCCGTCATCCTCGATGCAAACGCCTTGCATCTCGGGAATTCCGCTCACCGACACCAACTTGGACGGGGCCGCCAACCGTTGCTTCAATGTTGGGATCAGCGTCTGTCCGCCTCCCAACGCCTGCGCATCCTCTGCTGCCAATGCTGCAACCGCGTCAGCAATGGTCGAGGGCTTCTCAAACTCGAAATTGTACATTTCGTTCTTCCTTTCCGAAAAGGCGCTGATCCGCCCTTCATCTGGCTATTAAAATCCCGGGGAGCGCGAGGGGCTGGCCCCTCGCACCTTAACCTCTCAACCATGCATCGCCGTCCAAACGCGTGACGGGCTCATCGGCATGTCGATATGATCAACAGCCCTTCCACCTGAGTTCAACGCATCCAGCACCGCGTTGACCACCGCAGGCGGTGAGCCGATCGCACCGGCCTCGCCGCAACCCTTCACACCAAGCGGATTGTGCGTACACGGCGTCTGGCTGGAATGATCTACGCCGTAGAATGGCACGTCATCCGCACGCGGCATCGCATAGTCCATGAAGGACGCACTCAGCAGCTGGCCGTTCTCGTCATAGGCACAGTTCTCCAGCAGGGCTTGACCGATGCCCTGACCAATACCGCCATGCACCTGGCCATCAACGATCATTGGATTGACGATATTGCCAAAGTCATCCGCAGCCGTGAATTTCTCAATCGTGACCTGACCTGTGTCTGGATCAACCTCGACCTCACAGGCATAAGCCCCTGCCGGGAAAGTAAAGTTGGCCGGGTCGTAAAACGCGGTTTCCTCCAGTCCCGGTTCAACTTCCAGCGGATAGTTGTGCGGTACGTAAGCCGTAAGGGTCACATCCCCCCACGCCACCGACTTGTCGGTCCCCGCAACACTGAACTGACCGTCCTTAAGTTCGATATCTGCCTCGGACGCTTCCAGCAAATGGGCTGCAATCTTTTTGGCCTTGTCGATCACCTTCTCGGTGGCCTTGACCATAGCCGAGCCGCAGACCGCCAGCGAGCGTGAGCCATAGGTGCCCATGCCAAACGGGATCTTCGAGGTGTCCCCGTGCACGATCTCGACCATTGACTCGTCGATGCCGATCATGTCGGCCACGACCTGCGGGAATGCTGTTTCATGGCCTTGCCCGTGGCTGTGTGCGCCAACCATCACACTTATCGAACCGGTGGCGTTCACCCGAACTGTCGCCGCGTCGTAAAGACCCGCACGGGCCCCCAACATGCCGACGATATTCGAAGGCGCGATACCACAAGCCTCGATATAGCAATTGACGCCGAGACCGCGCAGCTTGCCTTTGGCCTCACTCTGCGCGCGTCGTGCTGCAAAGCCCGCGAGATCAGCCGCAGCCTCAAGCTTGTCCATCGTCCCGTTGTAATCCCCGGTGTCATAGGTCAGCGCCACCGGCGTGTCATAGGGGAACTGGGTGACAAAGTTCTGTCGCCGCAGGGCGATCGGATCGACACCCAGTTCGCGCGCGGCTTTGTCGATCACACGTTCCAACTGGTATGTTGCCTCAGGGCGGCCCGCGCCGCGATAGGCGTCCACCGGCACCGTGTTGGTGAACATCGCCTTCACGTTTACCTGAATGACCGGCGTCTTGTAGTTGCCCGCCATCAGCGTGCCGTGCAGCCAGGTCGGGACCGAGCTGGAAAAGGTGGATAGATACGCGCCCAGATTGGCATATGTGTTGGTACGCAGGCCGACGAAATTGTTGTCGGCATCCAGCGCCAGCTCGATCTTGCTGACATGGTCGCGGCCCTGTGCATCCGACATGAACGCCTCGGACCGGCTGGCCGTCCACTTGACCGGGCGGTTGCAGGCCTTGGCGGCAAAGGTGCAGAATGCCTCTTCCGCATAGTGGAAAATCTTGGTGCCGAAACCGCCGCCCACATCCGGCGCCACGACGCGGACCTTGTGTTCGGGCAGGCCGAGCACAAAGGCGCACATCAGCAGCCGGATCACATGCGGGTTCTGCGACGTGGTATAGAGCGTATACTCATCCGTGCCCCGGCTGTATTCCGCCACGGCCACGCGCGGTTCCATCGGGTTGGCAACCAGACGGTTGTTCACCAGTTCCAGAGTGGTGACATGCGCGGCGTTGGCAAACACCTCGTTCACCTTGGCGTCGTCCGCCTCACCCAGCTGCCAGTCATAGCAGATGTTGTTTTTCAGATCGTCATGGACCAGGGTCGCGCCATCCTGCGCGGCGGCTTTCATGTCGATCACCGCGGGCAGTTCCTCGATATCCACCTCGATGGCCTCAGCCGCATCGCGGGCCTGCTCAAGGCTGTCGGCCACAACGGCCGCGATCGGGTCGCCCACATGGCGCACTTTGCCCTGCGCCAGAATGGGGTGAGGGGGCTCTTGCATCGGCGCGCCGTGCTTGTCGGTGACTTCCCAGCCGCAGGGCATGCCGCCCACGCCTTCGAAATCCTTGCCGGTAAACACCTTGACCACTCCCGGCATGCCTTCGGCCGCCGAAGTGTCCACGGACTTGATCCGGCCATGCGCGATGTCGGACCGCAGAAAATGCACATAGGCCTGGCCATGTACGTTGATGTCGTCGGTATAATTGCCTGCTCCGGTCAGAAAGCGTACGTCCTCGCGCCGCTTGGAACTGGCTCCGATGCCACTGTCTTTGGGCATTGCTTATTCTCCTCCCATAAACGGATGCTGCTGCATCCCTCACTCATCCCACGGGCGTGTTTCCGACGCCCGCAGCGGCATCATTCCGCAGCGATGCTGCCCACGTCCTGGCCGGATGCGGCCATGATCGCTTTGACGATGTTGTGATACCCAGTACAGCGGCACAGGTTGCCCTCCAGATACTTCCGGATTTCGGCCTCGGTTGGGCGCGGGTTCTCTTTCAGCAGCGCGGCGGCGCTCATCACCATGCCCGGAGTGCAGAATCCGCATTGCAGACCGTGGTGATCCTGAAACGCCTGCTGTATCACGTTCAGTGAGCCATCCGCTGTTGCCTGGCCTTCGATCGTGCCGACATCGGCCCCATCTGCTTCGGCGGCCAGCATGTTGCACGATTTCACCGCTTCGCCATTCACATGCACCACGCAAGCTCCACATTGCGCGGTGTCGCACCCCACATGCGTGCCCGTCAAAGACAGATGATCGCGCAGAAAACCGGACAACAATGTCCGGCCCTCGACGTCTCCGCTTACGGCTTTGCCGTTCACGGTCATGGAAATTTTCATGACTTTCTCCTCCCTGAATTCCAAAGGATCAACCGCCTAACACGCGCTTGATCCAACCTTTCTTTTTTTCCCCGGTCTCGCCTTCTTCCGAGGTTTCGGGCTCGGGCACATCCTGAGGTTCGACCGCGTTCTGGAAGTTCTCAAAGAACTGGTCGGCCATTTTTCTGGCAACCCCATCAATCACGCGGCCCCCCAACTGAGCCAGTTTGCCACCGACGCGTGCATCGACCGCGTAGGTCAGTAGTGTGCCTTCGGGGGCATCCGACAAGGTGACGTCGGCCGCGCCTTTGGCAAATCCGGCGGCTCCTCCCTTACCTTCACCCGATAACTTCACGCTTTCAAGCTCCACGAGATCAGAAAGGGTCACAGAGCCTTTGAACGTCGCTTTGACCGGGCCTACTTTCTGCACGACGGTGGCCTCGAACCCGTCTTCGACCGAGCCTGTCATCTCCTGACATCCCGGCACGCATTCCTTCAGAACATCTGCCGACAAAAGCGCGGCCCAGACTTTGGAACGCGGCGCGGCGATGACGCGGCTGTCATTGAGTTCCATTTCACTTCTCCAAGTATATTTTTGTTACGCTACGCGGTGTTCGCAGCCTTGCCTATAAGACCTTGGGTGTAGTCACCGCAGTATGGACGGCGAATGTGTAAGGCCGTGACGTTTGAAGATTTCGGCGATGCGCCTGTCCTGCAACGCCGCATAAATGGCGTCGTCCACAGCATAGCAGAGGCCGCTATAGGCGAAATGAACGTCCACGCCAGTAGTCCATGAACTGACGGCAAAACCGGGCAGGGGTGGGGTATGGATGTCAAGCTCTGGCGTCAGCCTGGCCTCAAGGTTTTCGCCGGCAGCCACCAGATTGAAACGCGCGTCGACCCCCAGCTCTTCGGCGATCAATGTTCCGGTGTCGATATCCACGCCCTGTATCTTGCCGTCTTTCTCATAGGACCACGGGGCAAAGTCGTCATAAGCCGCAAATTTGATATAGCCGCGCGCGACGATGGTATCGAGATCAGCGCCAACGATATCCCGGCTGGCGTTTTGTGGTTTGGGTTGAGGCACATGATCCTCGCATCGGGCCATCGCCATTCCGGTTGAAAGAGTGGCAGCCAACAGAGAGAGAAAAAATGTGCGTCCGATCATGTGTCTCAGTCTGCCGTCCTATTGCGCGGCAGACAATCCAATTGTCAGTTGCTCCGCCGCCTATGAGAAATCAGGGCTGTCGCCCGAGATCAGAACAGCGGCGCGAAAGGCCACGCTGTCAGCCGCAGGGCGCCCGATCCTGTTTCCAAAGTGCCGGCAATCTGGCTGAGATCCGACTGAAGCGCTGCGGCATCACCTTCCCCGCCGTCGGCCATCGCGGCCAGCAGGTCGCGGGGCGACGTCTCCGTGCGAAAACGCCATGCCACCTGCGGTCAGGCCAGCCAGCGCTGTGTTGAAAAACACAAGACCCATCGTCTCCTCCTTCTGATGCTGGCTCTGGTCTTAGCTCAGGGAAAACCATCGTGAAATTCGACCTTGTTTGCAGATGAGCCGCTGCGTGCGACTAAGGTCGAATGGCATGCCGCCCAAGGACTCATTTTAGTGGAGCAGCATCGGAGGAGGAGCAAACACGGCCATGTTTTTTGCGTCTTTGCAACTCTTGTTCTGTTGCCAATGGTTGCTGCAGCTGAGGTCTCTGTATCTGCTGTCTATCTTCATCAACAGGTCAGACGACCACCGGTTTTGTCGAACCTTGACCCATTGCCCGACGATCTGGGCACGGCAGGTGCAGAACTGGCTTTGTAAGACAACCTGACAACGGCCAAGTTTCTGGGCCACACGTATGAACTGACAGTTTTGACCGTCCCGGAAGACGGGAATTGGCTTGATACGGCGCGCCGGTCCTTGTCCCAGACAAGCTTCCTGATATTGGACGCTCCGGCGCAGGCGCAACTGGCGGTCGCTGATCTTCCCGAGGCCGCCGACGCCATCTTGCTCAACGCGTCTGCCCGCGACCGCGACTTAAGACATACCGCCTAGCCGTGCCAACCTGCTGCACACCATGCCGTCCGATGCGATGCGCGCGAACGCTCTGGCACAATTTCTGGTCAAAAGGCGCTGGGACGATCTGGTTCTGGTCGCCGGAGAACACCAGTCGGACATGGCCTTTGCTGACGCAATGAAACTGTCCCTGACCAAATTCGGACTGGAAATTCGGGCGGAAAAGACCTGGCGTTTCGATGCTGACATGAGGCACAATGCGGCGCAGGAAGTTCCTGTTTTCACGTAGGATTTCGTGGACTACGATGTCACGTTGGTCGCGGATGAGTTGGGCGACTTCGCAAGATATATACCGTTCAACACATGGGAACCCAGGCCGGTCGCAGGTTCGGAAGGGTTGCGACCGGTCACGTGGTCGCCTGTGGTCGAGCAATGGGGCGCGGTTCAGTTGCAGAGCCGGTTCGCCGGTTAAGCAGGCCGGTCGATGAGGCCAATCGACTATGCGGCATGGGCTGCGTTTCGGTCCTTGGGCGAGGCCGTGGCCCGAACGCAATCTGGCGATCCCGCGGTTCTGCGGGACTACATTCTGTTGGAAAAATTTGAACTGGCAGGCTTCAAGGGCCGGGCGATGAGTTTCCGCGCCTGGAACGGTCAGTTGCGCCAACCCATCCCGCTGATGACGGATCGAGCGGTCGTGGCCCTCGCACCGCTCGCGGGTTTCCTGCACCACAGGACTGAACTGGACACTCTGGGAATTGACCAGGCCGAATGCCTGTGCACGGCCTTTAGCGAGGACTAAAGATAAAGTTTTCCGTCTTTTTGGCCGCTGCTGCATTTTGCACTCCGGCGGTTTCGGACGAGATTTGGATCAGCAATGAAAAAGACGACACGCTCAGCGTGATCAATATCGAAACGTTTGAAGTGATCCGCACCCTTAAAACCGGAGAACGACCACGCGGGATCACATTTTCCAAGGACTACTCGGTTCTCTACATCTGCGCGTCAGATAATGACTCGGTGCAGGTCATGGATCCTGAAACCGGAGAAGTCCTTTATGATCTGCCGTCGGGCGAAGACCCCAAACAGTTCGTTTTGCACCCGAATGATCGGCATCTGTACATCGCCAACGAAGATGACGCGATAACAACTGTCGTCGACACGGTATCGCGGACCGTAATTGCCCAGATAGACGTGAGTATCGAGCCGGAAGGGGTGGCGGTCTCACCAGACGGCACGATCGCTGTCACCACGTCCGAGACCATCAATATGGCTCATTGGATCGATACTGAAACACAGGAGTTGTTCGCCAACGCCCTGGTGGACTCGCGCCCGCGCCACGCGGAATTCGTCAAGGGCGGAACCGAACCTTGGGTCAGCTCTGAAATCGACGCCGGAAACTGAATCAAGCTCCTGAATTTCAGCGGCAATGGTGGTCGGTAGATTTTTGGGCGGCCTGAAAGGTCAAGGAAACATATCCCTGCATTCTGGGCGGGACGTCGCGGGACAGACCCGTTCCGAACGACACGTGCAGGGCCAAATGGCGCAACCGTATCAAGATCATGTTCGTCCGGGAGAAGGATCGGCGCCGCGTCGCAAACCGTTGCGACAGATGCCCTAAAGTGGTCCGATAAGTCACCGCTGGTGCCGCCGAAACCATGAGTGTGGAGCCCGGATGAAATGCGCGAATTGCCCCCACGACCATTGTGCAATTTCGCCGACAGACCCGCCTGCGAATAGTTGCCGTGCCAACAGCTCTGACCTGTCGGCGATTCGGTGCGGAGGGAAGACACAAGTCTAGGGAGGACAATGATGAACCGGTTCACAATGGCGGCAGTTGCAAGCGTGATTGCAGTGGGCACGGCCCATGCAGAAGTTACCGAGGACGATCTGGCAACGACCAGTCAATTGCGACCCAGGTCGTGACAAACGGGATGGGACGCCACTTGCAGCGCTACAGCCCGTTGGACATGCTGAACAAAGACAACGTCAAGAACCTGTTGCCGGCCTGGGCGTTCAGCCTTGGTGGCGAAAAACAGCGCGGGCAGGAAGCCCAGCCGCTGATCTATGGCGGCATGATGTATATCACCGGATCGTATTCGCGCCTTTATGCAATTGATCTGGAAACCGGCAAAGAGGTCTGGCGATACGAGGCGTGCCTGCCCGAAGGCATTCTGCCTTGCTGTGACGTGGTGAACCGGCGTGCCGCCATCTACGGCGACAAGGTGATTTTCGGCACCCTTGATGCCCGGATTGTGGCCCTGAACAAAGACACCGGCGACGTCGTGCGGCGTGATAAAATCGCGGACTACAAGGCGGCGTATTCTTACAACGCGGCTCCGCTGATCGTTGACGGTCTGGTGATCACCGGAAATTCCGGTGGTGAGTTTGGCATCGTTGGCGCTGTGCAGGCACGGGACGTGAACACCGGTGATCCGGTATGGGAACGCCCGGTCATAGAAGGCCATATGGAGACGCTGAACGATGAAGAAAGCACCATGACGGGCGAGTTGAATGCGACGTGACCCGGCGACATGTGGAAGACCGGCGGTGGCGCAACCTGGCTGGGTGGTTCCTATGACGCGGACACGGATACGCTTGTTTTCGGGGTCGGAAACCCGGCGCCGTGGAACTCGTGGCTGCACAATGCGGGCACGCCGACGGAAGGTAACGCCAGAGACAACCTTTACGCGGCCAGCCGCATCGGAATCGATCCGAAAACCGGCGAAATCAAGTGGCATTTCCAGACCACGCCGCGCGAAGGTTGGGACTATGACGGTGTAAACGAGGTTGTTGCCTATACCGACCGTGAAGGAAACAAGCGTTACGCAACCGCCGATCGCAACGGGTATTTCTATTTTCTGAACCGCGAAGACGGTGCCTTTGTATCGGCTAATCCGTTTGTCAAAGACATAACATGGGCGTCCGGCGTGGATGAGACCGGCCGACCGGTCTTTGTCGAAGAAAACCGCCCCGGGGATCCGTCGTCAGCGGCTGATGACAAGAAGGGTGAAGTGATCTTTGCATCGCCTTCTTTCCTTGGCGGCAAGAACTGGATGCCGATGTCCTTTTCGCAACGTACCGGCAATTTTTATGTACGGTCGAACGAATGGGGCATGGATATCTGGAACCAGCCGATCTCGTACAAGAAGGGTGCCGCCTATCTGGGCGCAGGCTTTACGATCAAGCCCAACTACGAAGATCACATTGGGTCTCTCAAGGCCATCGATCCGGATACCGGCGAATGGGAATGGGGATACAAGAACAACGCGCCGCTGTGGTCAGGCGTGATGACGACAGCCGGTGGCCTGGTGTTCTTTGGCACGCCTGAAGGTGAGTTTATCGCGCTGGACGACGAGACCAGCGAGAAGCTGTGGTCGTTCCAGACCGGCTCGGGCAGCCTGTGACCTGGGAACAGGATGGTGAACAATATGTCGCGATCATTTCCAGCTGGGGCGGCACTGCACCGCTCTGGGGGGGGTGAGGTGGCCAAGAAGGTCAACTATCTGAACCAGGGTGGTACCTTGTGGACCTTCCGCCCGCCAAAGGAACTGGCATCGGCGAACTGACACGGGATCCAGCAAAACCCTGATGCGTACCTCTGATCCGGGGTGCGCGTTACTATACGACCTTCCGCCAGTATGCGTGGTTTTCATTCATCGCTAGGATTGGTTAGGCTGGAGACCATTTGAATGCAAAAGGCTATACCAGATGCTTGCTGAATCCGCCGCGCGCAATAATTTCGAAAACGTGCTGATCGTTGATGACCATCCTTTGTTTTGCGACGCCTTGTCGATGACCTTGCAAAGTGTGGCTCAGATCCGGAAAATCCATACGGCAGACCGGCTGGAGGACGCCTTGGATCTGCTGGCAAGTGGGCTGAAACCCGATGCGGTCATGCTGGATCTCAATTTGCCGGATGTGGACGGCCTGGAAGGTTTGATCCGCTTGAAGGCTGCCGCAAACGCACCGGTGATCGTGGTGTCGTCGCTGACGGACAACCGCGTTGTCAGCCAGGTGATACAGGCCGGCGCATCAGGCTATGTCCCCAAGCACAGTCAGCGCGACGTGTTCCGCACTGCATTCGAGACAGTGCACGCCGGTGACGTTTTCGTGCCAGAGGGCTGTGTTTTGATTGACACAGAGGAAGAGGACGAACACGACGAAGCGGTCAAACGACTGGCGACACTGACAAATCAACAGGCGCGCATCCTGCAACTGATCTGCGAAGGCAAACTGAACAAGCAAATCGCCTATGACTTGTCGATTGCGGAAACGACGGTCAAAGCGCACGTGACAGCAATAATGCGAAAACTGGGTGTTCAAAGTCGTACGCAGGCGGTTCTGATCGTCAAGAAAGCGTCCTTTGCCAGTGTCTTGCAAGACCAAGGCTAAGCGTCATACTCTCACGTCATCGTCGCGCTTTTAGGGAGGAGGCACGATGGACCAAGCAGTCGGGTGGGCAACAGCCCGGGCCCGTACGCCAGGCATCGTCAAAACGGCTTTTGCACGCCACGACACCGGGCAGTCGATCGAGACCCTCAGACGCCAGTTGGGTGATGACCCACTTGCGCTTGTCATTCTTTTTGTCAGCCCGAACGCCGATGCATCCGTGGTGATCGCGGATGCCGAGCGCGCCTTTGCGCCGACCCCGATTGTTGGTTGCACCACCGCCGGAGAGCTGGCGGATAGTGGGTATTGTGAAGATCAGATCGTCGCGATCGGCCTGCCGCAATCCCATTTCGACATACGCACGGTTCTTGTTTCGGATCTGAACGAATTCGAGTCCGACAGCATCATCAAAGAGATGATCCACAACAGAAATACGATGATGGCAAACGCACCCGACTGGAGCCATGAATTCACGTTCCTGATGATTGACGGGTTGTCGACAAAAGAAGATGAACTGACGTCGGAATTGGCTGTGGGGCTGGGGCCGGTGCCATTGTTCGGCGGTTCGGCCGGGGATGGAACCAAATTCGGGCGCACTTATGTTCTGTATCAGGGGCAGGCAAGAAGCAACGCAGCCGTACTCACGCAGGTTCGCACGCGGTGTCCGATCAAGGTGTTCAAGACCGATCACCTTCTGCCCACCGCCTATCGCATGGTCGTGACCAAGGCAGACCCGGCAAAACGCATCGTTCAGGAAATCAATGCCGAACCCGCTGCCCGCGAATACGCCCGTATTCTCGGCAAAGACCCGGAACAGCTCACCACATTCACATTCGCGGCCCATCCAGTCGTTGTGCAAATAGGCGGGCAACACCATGTCCGCGCGATCCAGCAGGTAGCGGGAAATGGCGATCTCGTCTTTTTTTCGGCGATTGACGAAGGCTTGGTCCTGACGCTGGCAGAACCTCGGGACATGGTTGAACATCTACAGGAAGAAATCAGCCTGTTGACCGAGAAACAGCAACCCGACACCATTTTGGGTTGTGACTGCATCCTTCGCCGGCTGGAGGCCCAGCAAAAGCAGAAGACGCACGCGATCTCGGACATCCTGTCTCGCCATCACGTGGTCGGTTTCTCGACCTATGGAGAGCAATTCAATTCGATCCATGTGAACCAGACCCTGACCGGCGTGGCGATATACCCGCCCGAGAAAGAGTAAGGTATGATCGAGCATCTCACAGACCCCTCGGACTCCCTTGAACGTCAGAACGAAAAACTCAGGAAAATTGCCGAAGCCCTGATGCGGCGGGTCGAAGAATCCACCAATGCCTCTGGCGCGGCTTATGCTCAGTTCCAACGGGCGGCGGTGCTTGAACAAGAGGTTCGCGCCCGAACGGATGACCTTGAGCGCGCGCTTGAACTTCTGAATGACTCCAACGCCAGGTTGGCTCAGGCCAACAAGGAAACCGAAGCAGCGCGCGCAGATTTGGCAAATGCGATCGAAACGGTGCAGGAAGGCTTTGCCCTGTTCAATCGTGACGAAGAACTGGTGCTGTGCAACAGCAGGTTCGGGATGCATATGCCCGATATTCAGGAACAGCTGAACCCCGGCTTGTGTTTTGCCGACTACGTGGAACTGGTCAGCCGATCCAGGTTCCTGTCCTTGCCAGAGACAATGAGCCCAGAGGACTGGGCCAAAAGCCGTCTGGATCGTCACGCAGATGACCACGTGGTGTTCAATGTTCGTCTTTCGGGCAATCGGTGGACGCAAGTGTCAGAACACCGCACGCCAGACGGGGGCACCGTGATCCTGCAAACCGACGTGACAGATATCATGCGGATCGAACGGCAAGAAAGGGATCGCATTCTTGACGACAAGGCGCGGCTGATCCGCGCCACGCTTGAACATATCGATCAGGGCGTCTGTATCTTTGACAACAAGCACCGCATGATCGGGTGGAACACCCGCGCAAGCGAGCTTTTGGCCATACCGATCACTCAGTTTCAGATGGGCATGCGGTTTGAAACCCTGTCCAATCGCCTGGGCGACAACATCAGCTTTCAGAAAGGCATAACCGAGGCGGATCTGCTGGATTGGGTCAGCCGACCAAACTACCGCCGCCCTCTTCAGTTCCAGATGCATCAGGGGCGATCGAAAATCCTGTCGGTCTTTGCGCAGGAAATGCCAGACCGGGGCTTTGTGATTTCCTTTACCGATGTAACTGCGGAACGGAGGTCTGCGCAGGCCTTGTATGAAGCCAAGGAACTTTTGGAACAACGTGTGGCGTCACGCACAATGGAGCTTGCGGATGCGCTGAACGAGGCTGAACGGGCGAACGCGTCAAAATCGCGTTTTGTGGCCGCCGCCAGCCATGACCTGTTGCAGCCTCTGTCTGCTGCAAAGCTCTATGTTGCGTCACTGGGCAGCGGTTTGGACACTGACACCGCCCGGACCGTTGCAGCAAAAGCAGAAAGCGCCCTGAACAGTGTCGAACACATTCTCGAAGCCCTGCTGGACATCTCAAAGCTGGATTCCGGGCGGGCCAAGGCGCATCTGTCCACAGTGTCGGTGGGCGAGCTTTTCTTGCAGATGGAAGACGCATTCAAGCCCGTCGCCCAGGCCAAGGGTTTGAGTTTGCGTTTTGTTGACACAAAGGCTCTGGTCACAAGCGATGCCAGTTACCTTCGGCGTATATTGCAGAATCTGCTGTCAAACGCGATCCGGTACACCGAGACCGGCAAAGTTCTTGTTGGTGTCAGGCATCGCAAGAACGCAATTGCTTTGGAAGTCTGGGATACGGGCATTGGCATAGCATCAGATCAAAGAGATATCGTGTTTCAGGAATTTCAGCGTTTGCATTCAGATGCCAGCGCCGCCGAAGGAATGGGGTTGGGTCTTGCGATTGTCGAGCGGGCCTGCGGGTTGCTACAACACCCAATCCACCTGTTTTCCGAAGTTGGAAAGGGCACGGGGTTTTCGGTCGAAATACCTTTGGCCCGGGTGAAACCAGAGGTTTCTCTCTGCTCTTCAGTGGTACAAAAACCAAACTTGAATGTGCTGGGCAACACCGTCGCCCTGGTGATCGAAAACGATGAAAACCTGCGCGGCGCGTTGACCATGACCATCGAATCCTGGGGCGTCGAGGTTCTGGAATGCGAAAGCGAAAGCGAAGCGATTGGCCTTCTGCGCGAAATAGGCATCCTGCCAGACTTTGTTGTCGCCGACTATCAATTGAACAACGGAAAAACAGGCACGGACGCCATGCGCGCCCTGACGGATGAATTCGGGCATTTGCCCGGCTGTATTATCTCAGCCAATCGATCACAAGAGCTTGTTCAGCAGTGCAAACAAGCAAAGCTGCCGCTGTTTTACAAACCGATAGATCCGCAACTGCTAAAATCGACGCTGGAGGCCTCGGTCGCGCGCGTCATCTGAGTTTTTCCGGTTGTCGCACATTTCCAAGTTCGGCCGGGTGTCTTTCAGAAGTCTTCCGTCCGCGGGTTGGCGTTGGTCTGATCCAGCATCGACACAACTTCCGCCTTCCATCCCGCTTTTATTTTCAGCGCCAATTGCGAAGGGGGGCGGTGATCCGGCGACAGGATGGCGTATTCGTATCTGAGGGGGTCCTTGAAAGGCAGGAATACCACACGGCCATGCGAGATATTCAGCTTCCGTTCCGTCGCAACAGTCAACGGATCGACAATCGAGCAGCACTGCCCCGATCCAACAAACGGAATGAGCGGAAGAAAATACTGGCACGTCACACTAGGTTTGTAAGTGGCGGCAACCATCTGAAAAGCGCGCTGCACTTTTTTCTGAAAAGGGTGGGTGTCATACAGTCCACCCATTGGCACATCATCGAGATCCGAAATCGTCACAGCCTTTTCTTGCGCCAACGGATTGTCCCGATCCATTGCGCAAAAGCAGTCTCCGCTGATGATCTCTGCCGTAAATTGTGGCTTCTTTCCGACCGGGTGTTCGAAATCAGCAAACCCGAAATCAATGTTCTGAGTGCCTGCAAGTTCCATTATCTGTGGCGAACTGCGGGTGGACAGCGTAACCCGGATGTCCGGATTCCCGCCAACTGAACGGCTTATGAAATTCGGGAAGGCAAAAATGGACGGTCCCGGCATTGCGGCAATGTTCAGGCTGCCTGAATTTCCTTTAAGAAGACCGTGCATCGTACTGGAAACCGTAGATAATCTGTCCAGTATTCCGGTGGTTTCTGCCAACAGGTAATGCGCCTCTGGCACTGGGATCAGACGCCGGCCTTTTCGTTCGAACAAGGTCAGTCCCAGACTCCTTTCCAGGTTCTTGATTGCCAGGCTGATCGCGGGTTGTGTCCTGTTCAGCTTCTTCGCGGTTTGAGAGATGGACCCGGTTTCCATCACCTCACGAAAAACTGTCAATTGAGCAAGGTTCATATCTAAAACATAAGCTAAACTTTCATTTTGTTAAATATAACAAATTTGTATTTATGCTAAAACTCCATAGGCTGAACGGATCAGAATTCGAACAAACCGAATCCAATGATCCACAACTGGGAGCTTACGATGAAATTGATGAAATGCCTGACGGGTTTGGCTTTGGCGGGTGCATTGGCTGCACCGGCGTTTGCACAGGACCCAACCTTTTTTCGCATCGGCACCGGCGGTGCAGGCGGCACTTATTTCCCGATCGGCGGGACCATCGCCAACGGAATTTCGGCCCCTCCAGGCTCACGCCCCTGCGAAGAGGGCGGCCAATGCGGCGTGCCCGGGTTGATCGCGATTGCACAGTCGACAACTGCGTCAGTCTTCAACAATGCCGCCGTGCAAAACGGCGAGCTTGAGGCCGGCCTGGCCGCGGCAGATGTAACCCGTTCGATGTATCTGGGTGAGGGCAAGTTTGAAGGCAAACCCCACCCGAAACTGCGCATCGTCGCAAACCTGTTCCCGGAAGACCTGCACCTGGTGCTGCCAGCCGGTCAGACGATCAACGATCTGAGTGATCTCAAAGGCAAGCGCGTTGGTATTGCCCAGGCTGGTTCCGGCACGCAGGTGGCCGTTTTGCAGATGCTGGACGCCTGGGGCGTCAATCGCGACAATATGGACGAGGCCGAGCTGAACAACAGTCAGAGCGCCGAGCGTTTGGCCGACGGTCAGCTTGACGCCTATTTCTACGCAGCAGGCTGGCCGGTTGCCGCAATGGTGCAGCTGTCATCGACCAAGGGCATGAACCTGCATTCCTTCAGCGATGAAGATCTGGCAAAGATCAACGAGATCATTCCTGCCTATATCCCGTCCGCTATCCCGGGCGGTGTATATGAAGGCATCGATTCCGAAACCAAGACCCCTGCGGTCAGCGCAATGCTGGTTGTGTCATCGGATCTGTCCGAAGATCTGGTCTATCAGCTGACCAAGGCCCTGTGGAACGACAACACGCGCAAGCTGCTGGACAACGGCCACGCAAAGGGCAAGCAGATCACGCCTGATACTGCCCTCGACGGCGTCGAGGCGCTGGGTGTTCCGCTGCATCCGGGTGCTGAGAAGTTCTATAAAGAAGCCGGTCTTCTTCAATAACCACACCTGACTGAAACCTGTCGTCGGTGCCCCTTCTTGGGGCACCGCACTCTGGAATTTTGCGAAATCGGGGGGCCATCATGTCCGAGACCCAGAAACTTGATGACCACGAACTGACGGCCGAGGAGCTGGCGGCCATCGAAGAACAGTTCGACGAAGGCGCCGCTGTCCGGCAGGTCACGCCCACGGCAGGCAAGGTGTTGCGTGTCGTCGCCCTGATCTTTGCATTCTACGAATTCTTCACGGCTGGGTTCGGCTTGCCGGCCGACCACTGGCATATGGGCATCTATCTGGCTCTGCTGTTCATTCTGGTCTACGCCACGGTCCCGATTGTCGGGACCAAAAGTCTCTATGCTCTCAAAGTCAGTCGCTTCCGCATCGGCAACGTCCCTCTTTATGATCTGGTGTTCATGGCGCTTGGCATCGTCGCCGCGCTTTACGTTGGTTTCGCCTGGCGCGGCATCCCGTTCCTGGGGATCGAGGAACAAACCTTCCGCATGGGCAACCCAAACAGCTATGATGTGATCCTCGGCGTCATCATCATCCTTCTGGTACTGGACATTGCGCGCCGCACGCTGGGTTGGGTATTGCCGTTGATCATCTGCGTATTCATCTCATACGCGCTGATGGGTCCCTATTTTCCCGGGTTGCTGCAACATCCGGGCGTGAACTTCAAAACCTTCGTGTCGTCGATGTACTTCCCGCAGGAAGGAATCTATGGCGTGACGCTTTGGGTTGTTTCGACCATCGTGTTCCACTTTGTCCTGTTCGGCGTGATCGCTCAGCGAACGGGGCTTGGACAATTGTTCATTGATAACGCAACCATTTTGGCGGGTCGCTATACGGGCGGTCCGGCCAAAGTGTCGGTGGTATCCTCGGCCTTCTTCGGCACGATCTCGGGCTCTTCGGTGGCCAACACCGTTTCGACCGGCGCGCTGACAATTCCCAACATGAAGCGCCTTGGATACCCCGGTCACTTTGCAGGCGGGGTCGAGGCCGCGTCTTCGGCCGGTGGTCAGATCACTCCGCCCATCATGGGCGCTGCGGCCTTCATCATGGCCGAGTTCCTCGAGGTGCCCTATACCACCATCGTGATCGCAGCGATCTTTCCGGCGATACTGCACTATGTCGGCGTCTTTGCCGTGGTGCACCTGATGGCGCGTAAGCTGAACCTGCAAGGTCTGGCGAAAGAGCAATTGCCACAGCTCAAGGCCGTCTGGGCCGAGGGTTGGGCCAATATCGTTCCGTTGATCGGTTTGTTGGTCGTCCTGTTTACCGGCTACACGCCGTTCATGTCGGCCTTCTGCGGTATTTCGCTGGCGGTTATCGCGGGCATGTCGCGGATCAAGCAACCGCCAACACTGATCTACGCGGCGGCGTTTCTTGCGTTCGTGCTTTGGAAGTTCTCCGACGGTGGGTTTGACCTGTCCATGACAGCGATTCTGTGCGGATTGTCGGTGATTGCCACGCTCAACCCGCAGAAACGGATAGAAGTGCCCGAGATGTTGGCCGCGGTCGAACTTGGGGTAAAGTACTCGCTGGCCGTGGGGGCCGCTGCCGCCGCTGTTGGTATCGTGGTGGGTGTCATCAACACTACCGGCATCGGCTTTCGCATCGGCTTCATGGTCACGCAGGGCGCGGGCAATCTGGCATCCGATCTTTACAACATGATCTCGTTCGGCAATTTCCAACTGTTTGCGATGGAAGACCTGCAATTGTTTATCTCGCTGGTCTTTATTGCCATCGTCTGCATTCTGATGGGTGCCGGCATCCCGACCACGGCGCTGTACATCATGCTCGTCTCGGTGGCGCAGCCTGCGCTGGCGCAGTTGGGGGTTCCACCCATCGCCAGCCATCTGTTCGTGTTGTATTATGGCGTGGTCTCCGAGATCACACCTCCGGTCTGTACGTCGGCCTATGCGGCGGCAGCGATTGCGAATTCCAACCCGTTCCGCACCGGGCTGTCCGCCTTTACGCTGGGACTGGGCAAGGTCATCGCGCCAATGGCGTTCGTCTATGCGCCGGTTTTGCTGTTCGTGTCTTCCACCGGGTTCGATCTTTGGGAATTCACCTATACCGCCGCCAGCTGTATCGCCGGTGTCATCGCCCTTTCGGCAGCGGTCGTGGGGTATTGGTTGCAGCCACTCAACCTCGTGTCGCGCATCCTGATGGCCATTGCCGGGGTTATCTTCGTGGCGCCCACGCTGACGGCTGACCTGATCGCATTGGCGGTGGCGTCTCCTGTCATCATCACACAGGTGATCGCCCGCAGCCGAATTCAAGCAACGGTCTGACATGCCTGAACAAGTGACCATCATCGGCGCCGGGATCGTCGGTCTGTGCTGTGCGCTCTCGTTGCAGGAGCGCGGTATTGCCGTGCGTCTGATCGACCGTGGAGAACCGGGGCAGGAGACATCGTTCGGCAATGCCGGTGTCGTCTCGCCCTGGTCGGTCATTCCACAGGCCACGCCGGGTATCTGGAAAACGATCCCCGGGATGCTGTTGGACCCGAAAAGCGCGTTGACCGTCAGACCTGCGTTCTGGCCCAGGATGATACCTTGGGGCCTGAGGTTCCTGAAGAATTCAAGCGTGAAATCCGTACGCAATATCTCGGACGCAATGGAGGTGCTGTGCCGCCCTTCGATAGATCTGTACCGAAGACATCTGCAAAATACCGGGCACGAAGACCTTATTGTTGATTCCAACTATGTCCACGCGTTTCGCAACCCGGATCAGGCTGACCTGAAAGAATTGGGATATCTGATCCGGCAGGAAAAAGGCGGACATCTAGAGCGGATCGACGGACCAGAATTGCGCCGGATCGAACCTGCGTTATCCAGAGATTTCAAGGCTGCGATCCTGATCAAGGGACAGGCGCGGGTCACGTCTCCTGGCCGGGTTGGTGCGGTTTTGGCCGACAAGGCCCGTCAACAAGGCGCCGAGTTCGTGCGGACAGAAGTCAAAGAACTAAAGCGCACGGAAGACGGCCAATGGCATTTGACCTCGTCGGCCGGCGCGCTTCACGCCGATACTGTCGTGCTGGCCGCCGGTGTTTGGTCTGCCGAGTTGCTGAAACCCTTGGGTTTGCCCGTGCCACTGGTGGCCGAGCGTGGATACCATGTCCAATTCCCGACCCCCTCTGCCAGCCTGGAAAACTCGGTGATGGACGTGGACGCCAAGGTGGTGGCCAGTTCGATGCAGGACGGTCTGCGCGTGGCGGGCACGGCCGAATTCGGCAGCATCGACGCGCCGCCAGATCCACGCAAACAGTCGCTTCTGACCGCACAGGCCCGCGCAATGATGCCGGATCTGAACACCTCGGATACACAGTTCTGGATGGGCCGACGCCCGTCTTTTCCCGACAGTTTGCCTGCGATCGGTCCGGTTGAGGGGCACAAGGGCCTGTTCACCGCCTTTGGTCATTCCCATTACGGTTTGATGATGGCCCCCAAAACCGGCGAGCTGGTGGCTGATCTGGTGTCAGGGCAGCGCCTCAACATCCCATTGGATTCAATCGCCTTGTCGCGATTTTGACGCGTAACAACCACCGTTTCTAAGAAGGATTACCCAATCATGCCGATCTATCAGGGTGGACAGAATATCTGCGGAGCCTCAATCGGGGTTTTGTGTCTGGAAAGCTATTTTCCCAAACCTCCCGGTCATATCAAGAACCCTTCCAGCCTGCCGTTCCCGGTGCTGTACGAGATGATAGATGGCGTCACGGTGCCAACGCTGCTGAACAATCCGACGCCTGATCTGCTGAACCCATTCATTAAAGGCGCGCAACGGCTTGAGGCTGAAGGCGTACGCGCCATTACCGGAAGTTGCGGGTTTCTCGCCCTGTTCCAAAAAGAGTTGGCCGCGGCCGTATCGGTGCCTGTCTTCGCTTCGAGCCTGATACAAGTGCCGTTGGCCTTTCACATGACCGGGGCCAGCGCACCGGTCGGGGTGATTACAGCGGATTCGTCAGCGCTGACGCAACGCCATTTCGAAGGCGTTGGAGCGGGGGGCGTTCCGGTGGCCGTACAGGGTCTGGAACACACCAGCGAGTTTGCCGAAGTCATCCTGCGCAACGCGCGCACCCGTATGGACACAGATCTGATCGAGGCCGAAGTGCTTGACGCTGCGCACAGGCTGAAGCGCGATACGCCCGAAATACGCTCCGTGGTATTGGAATGCACGGATCTTCCCCCTTATGCAAAACGCATTCAGGAAAACCTGAAACTGCCGGTCTTCGACCTTACGACGCTGGCGCAAATGGCGCATAATGTAAGCGCACGCACCGGGTATTGCGGGCTGATGCCGTGGGGGTGAGGCCATTGCAGGCTGGTGTTTCCTTTCAATGGCTCAGAAGCGTCGAATAGCCGCGAAAACAGTTGCTATCCGCTGATGCCTTTGGACGGACCGGTACAAGGGACTTTCCCTTGCTGAAACGGCTGGTTAAGAAGCCCTTCCACTGCCGTTTCAGGAGGCCCCCTTGGACCGTATCGCCCGCACCATAGCCACCGAGATCAATGCACGTCCCGATCAGGTCGGTGCTGCGATCAATCTATTGGACGACGGAGCGACGGTTCCTTTTGTCGCCCGCTATCGGAAAGAAGCAACCGGTGGGTTGGACGACACCCAATTGCGCCTTCTGTCCGAACGTTTGACCTATCTGCGTGAGCTTGAGGCACGGCGGGAAATCATCCTGAAGTCGATAAAAGAACAGGGGAAGCTGACCGAAGATCTGAGTAAATCGATAGCTCGGGCAGAAACCAAGGCCCAGTTGGAAGACATCTATCTGCCTTACAAGCCCAAGCGGCGCACCAAGGCGATGATCGCGCGTGAAAACGGGCTGGAACCCCTGGTCGAAGCCATTCTGGCCGATCGCGATGCGGACCCGGAAACACTGGCCGGGGCATATTTGAGCGAAGCCGTTGCCACCCCTCGTGACGCGCTGAACGGCGCGCGGGACATTCTGACCGAACGATTAACGGAAAATGCGACACTGCTGGGTGAGTTACGGGCCTTCATGCAGCGCGAGGCGCTGCTCAGTGCAAGAGTTGTCGACGGGAAAGAAAAGGAAGGCGCCAAGTTCAGTGATTATTTTGACCATTCCGAACGATGGACGGATGTTCCATCGCATAGGGCTTTGGCAATGCTGCGGGCGTCAAAAGAAGGCATTGTTTCACTTGATATCGCGCCGGAACCGGAGTTCGGGGCAGCCCGGGCCGAATCCATCGTGGCCGCGCATTTGCAGACCCGTGGCCAAGGGCCGGGTGATGCCTGGTTGCGCAAGGTGGCCGGGTGGACCTGGCGGGTCAAGCTTTCGCTGTCCATGATGGTCGAACTGATGGCCGAACTGCGCAGTCGGGCACAGGACGAGGCAATTCAGGTCTTTTCACGCAACCTCAAGGACTTGCTGTATGCTGCTCCGGCGGGTGCCAAGGCCACTTTGGGCCTCGATCCCGGCATCCGCACCGGCGTGAAAGCGGCGGTGGTTGACGCAACGGGCAAGGTCGTGGCCACTGACACGCTGTATCCCTTCCAACCCAAAAACGATTTGCGCGGAGCGCAGGCTACCATCCTAAACCTGATCTCGGCCCACCAGATTGAACTCATCGCCATTGGAAACGGAACAGCGAGCCGAGAAACCGAACGGTTGGTTGCAGATTCTTTGGCTCTGCTCCCCAAGGCGGTAAAAGCACCGACCAAGGTAGTTGTGTCCGAAGCGGGGGCTTCGGTCTATTCCGCGTCGGAACTGGCAGCACGAGAGTTTCCCGATCTGGACGTTTCGCTGCGTGGGGCGGTGTCCATCGCCCGGCGATTGCAGGACCCTTTGGCAGAACTGGTCAAAATCGAACCGAAATCCATCGGCGTGGGGCAATATCAGCATGACGTTGACCAGCACCGCCTGTCGCAATCCCTGGATTCCGCGATCGAGGATGTCGTGAACGCGGTCGGGGTTGACCTGAACACGGCCTCTGCACCTTTGCTTGCGCGTGTGTCGGGGCTGGGCCCCGCGCAAGCCGAAGCCGTCGTCGCCCATCGCGATCTGAACGGGCCGTTCCAATCGCGCAAGGACCTGTTGTCCGTTGCCGGGCTGGGTCCGCGTGCCTTTGAGCAATGCGCCGGGTTTCTTCGCATAAGGGACGGCGCCGAACCGCTTGATGCGTCGTCGGTGCATCCCGAAGCCTATGACGTCGCCCGCCGCGTCGTGTCGGCCTGCGGGCGGGATATCAGGCACATCATGGGCCATGAGGGGGCCTTGAAAGGGTTGCGGGCACAACAATTCGTAACCGAAGATTTCGGCCTGCCCACGGTTCTGGATATCTTTGCCGAGCTTGAGAAACCCGGACGAGACCCCCGGCCCAGCTTTGTCACGGCCACTTTCGCGGATGGCATCGAAGAGATAACCGATCTGAAGCCCGGAATGGTTCTTGAGGGCACCGTGACAAACGTGGCAGCCTTTGGGGCATTCGTGGATGTGGGCGTTCATCAGGACGGTCTGGTTCACGTCAGCCAGTTGGCCGACCGCTTCGTCAAGGACCCGCATGAGGTCGTCAAGGCCGGGCAAGTCGTGAAAGTGCGCGTTGTCGAGGTGGATGTACCCAGAAAACGGATCGGGCTTTCGATGCGCAAACAGGGCGGCGGTGGAAATCGGCGCGCCTGATCTGCAATCCGCACATTATCCGGGCTTAACGACATAAAGGCGTTACCCGCCGGAAATAGCGTGCAGACCGATACGGGCAGCCGGCATGCGTTGTTTCCATTGCGCGCTGAACTGGGTATCAGCAAGAGAGTTCTCAGTGTCGCCAAACGGATCGAAATGGAAACGACAGTTCATGCAGTACCACAACACGCCTTACGACAAGCTTCAGGTCGGTGATACTGCCGAGTTGGCCCGCACGTGCTCGGTTGATGATTTCTATGTGTTCGCCAACAATTCCGGCAATCACAATCCGCTTCATCTATCCAGCGAAGACGGCGACGGCGACCACATCAACGAAGCGGTTGCCCCTGCCATGTTCGTGGGGGCCCTGATCTCGGCCGTTTTAGGGAACGTTCTGCCGGGGGCAGGGACGCTCTATAAATCGCAGCGATTTGATTTTGTGGAAAGGGCGCATGCCGGTGATGAGCTGGTATCCAAAGTCACCCTTCTGGAAAAGCGACCAAACCGGGAAGTTGTCTTTGAAACGGTCGTTACGCGCCCATCGGACGGTGCCGTGATCGTCAGCGGGCAGGCCGTCGTGATCGCGCCGGAGAAAGAGATGGTGTTCGCCGAGTTGGATCTGCCCGGGCTGGTGGTGAAACGTCATCGTCACTTTGATGCCATGCTGGAAAAGGTGCGCCCGTTGCCGCCCATGCTGACCGCCGTTGTAGCCCCGGAAGAGCCCAACGCCTTGGGTGGGGCGCTGCTGGCCGCGCATGAGACGATCATCACACCCATTCTGATCGGTAACCCGGACAAAATCTCTCACGCGGCCGCCGAAATCGGAGCGTCGTTGGATGGGATTGAAATCAATGCGCAGAGCGATCACGTCGGCGCGGCCCATGCGGCGGTCGATCTGGTTGCAGAAGGTCGTGCGAAAGCGCTGATGAAAGGGCATCTGCATACGGATGAATTGCTGAAGGCTGCGCTCAGGCGTGAAAACGGCCTGCGCACCGGCCGCCGCTTTACCCATGTCTTTGTCATGGACGTGCCCGGCCAACCCAGACCTTTGTTGGTGACGGATGCGGCGATCAATATTGAGCCGGACCTGGAAACCAAGATTGATATTGTCCAGAACGCTATCGACCTGGCCCTGTCGCTGGGGATCGAAAACCCCAGGGCGGGTGTTCTGTCTGCCATCGAAACCGTCAATCCGGCGATCCGATCCTCGGTTGATGCGGCTTTGCTGTCGAAAATGGCGGAACGCGGTCAGATCACGGGCGGGCTTGTTGACGGCCCCCTTGCCATGGACAATGCCGTCAGCCTTGCGGCTGCGCGTTCCAAAGGGATTGTGTCGGATGTCGCGGGCAAAACCGATATTCTGGTGGTGCCAAATCTGGATGCCGGGAACATGATGGCCAAGCAGCTGACCTATATCGCCAATGCAGAAGGGGCCGGTCTGGTCATGGGGGCCAAAGCTCCGATCATTTTGACCAGCCGCGCCGATGACGACAAAGCCCGGCTGGCATCCTGTGCCGTGGCGGCACTGCACGAAGCCTTTTCCTTACCGCGCACCGGAGCACCCGCATGACACATGTCGTGACACTGAACGCTGGATCGTCTTCCATGAAATTTGGTCTGTTCGAGCTGACCGATGACGATCCGATCATGGTGTGCACCGGCGCGGTCGAGCGGATTGGAGAACCAGAGCCGTTTGTCAAGGCGAAGTCTTCCGACGGAAGTGTCCTTGCCAGCGGCACCGCCGGAGAAATACGCGATCATGCCGCAGCGCTGGACTGGGTTTTGAACCTGCTTGCGCGCTCATTTCCAAACAGCGACGTGACTGCGGTCGGGCATCGTGTTGTCCACGGTGGACCTGACATCGACGCTCCGGTGCCATTGACCAAGGCGTCCATTCAAGAGTTGGACAAGCTGTCGCCGTTCGCGCCTTTGCATCAGCCGCACAATCTGGCCGGAGCCCGGGCCGCGATGGAACGTTTTCCGAATGCGGTTCAGATCGCCTGTTTCGACACCGCCTTTCACCGCAATCATCCGTGGGAGAATGACGTTTTTGCCTTGCCGCGCGAGTATTACGACAAAGGTGTTCGGCGTTATGGCTTTCACGGGCTCAGCTATGAATTCATTTCGGATCACATGGCAAAGACAGCGCCGCTTTTGCACGAAGGGCGCGTGGTCGTGGCCCATCTTGGCAATGGTGCATCGATGTGTGCGATGATCGGAGGGCGTTCCGTCGGATCGACCATGGGCTTTTCGGCACTGGACGGGCTGCCGATGGGGTCACGCTGTGGTCAACTTGATCCTGGCGTGGTCCTGTATCTGATGGACCAGGAAGGGCTGAGCGCTGACGAAATCTCAGACCTGTTGTTCCGGAAATCTGGGCTGTTGGGCCTGTCCGGGCTGTCCAACGATATGCGTACCCTGGAAAAGGCGGACACACGCGAAAGCCGACAGGCGATCAGCTATTTCACCTTCCGTATCCGGCGCGAGCTTGGCGCGATGGCGGCCATTCTCGGCGGTATCGACGCCTTGGTGTTTACCGGTGGGATCGGAGAAAACTCACGCCTCGTGCGTGACCGGGTGTGCTCTGGGATGGGATGGCTGGGCATCGAGCTCAATCCTGATGCAAATGCGGACAATGACCGGATCATTTCAACCGATCTGTCCCGCGTCGTGGTCATGGCAATCCCGACCAATGAAGAACTGGTCATTGCCCGTGCGGCGGCTGACCTGTTGGCCAAACGCCCACGACTCAGAACTGCCTAGCGATCTAAGTTTCGACATAGGTCCAGCGATAGGCAGGCGGGGTCGGTCCCTTGTTCCGGCCGCCTTGCTGCATCTGTTCCCACGCATGGGCCAGAATGCCAACCGATCTGGATAGGCAAAACAGACCGCGTGCCAGTGGGGGCGCAAAGCCCAACTCGGCATAGATCACCGCGGTGGCGCCATCTATGTTCATAGGAACAGGCTTTCCTTTGCGGTGGGCCAACTCTGCCTCGATCGCCTGTCCGATCTGTAGGAACTGACCATCACAAGCCCCGTCCGTCACAGCATCACGGACCAACGCCATCAGACGTGGTGCGCGCGGATCCGTCGGCGTGTGGAAACGATGGCCAAAACCCGGCAATATCTTTCCTTCACGCTCGATCCACTCGTCCAGCGTTTGATCCAACCGGCCAGGATGTTGCGCCACGAAATGGTACAGCATAACCGCTTGCTCACCAGCCCCGCCGTGAATATCCCCCAACATGTTCACAGCGCTCGCCATCGCGTTGTTCAGCGGCAGCCCGCAGGTCACGGCCATGCGCGCCGTTGCGATGGAAGGGGCCTGAGGTCCGTGGTCCACGGCGGCAACCAGCGCGGCCTCGAACAACCGGACCTGCGCCCCAGATGGTCGGTCGCCACGAACCATGAACCAGATCATCTCGCTGAAACTGAGATGTCCGATCAGATTCTGGATCGGCTCTCCGCGCAGGTCGATCCGGCCCGGTTCCATATCGATGATGGAAGTCGTCCACCAATTGGACACATCGCTCATATGATGCCTTCCTTGCTCAAAGCGTCCATTTCCGCGCCGGTCAACCCAACTTCAGACCAGATCGCTTTATTGTCTGCTCCAAGTTCAGGCGGCGCGGTTTGGGGCATTTGCCGTTCGCCGTCCATGACAATGGGGCTGCCTGCAAGTTTCATGTCTTCGCCCTGCACTCGAAAAGATCCGATCAGGCCACGACCGGCAAGCTGTTCGTCATCAAGCGCCTCGGGCACGGTCAATACCTGCCCGGCCGGCACTCCGATTGCGTTGAGTTCGCTGACCCAGTCCGATGCCGCTTTGGTCCGCAAGGTCTCCTCCAGCGCCGCGCGCAGGGCATGGCGATTGCGCTTGCGGTCTTCGCGCGTTTCATAATCCGGGTGGGCCAGCAGGTCTTGCCGGCCCAGATGCCTGGCCAGTGCCTGCCACTGTTCGTCGCGGTTGGCGGCAATGTTGATGGGCGCGTCAGAGGCTGCAAATGTTCCCGACGGTGCTGACGTCGTGTTTTCGTTGCCATGGGCCCCGGGAATGGCACCGGCGATCAGATAGTTCGACACGACCCAACCCATTGTCGAGATCACGGCTTCGGACATCGCCACATCCAGATAGGCCCCGCGAGGATCCGCGTTCAGGGCGGCGGACACTGCAAAAGCAGCCGTCATCCCACCGATCGTGTCCGCCAAAGGATAGCCAACGCGATAGGGTGCGGTGTCAGGACCGCCGGTGACAGACATCACGCCACTGATACCCTGCACGATCTGGTCATAGGCGGGATCGCCTCGGCGGGGACCGTCCTGACCGAATCCGCTTATGGCACAGTAAATCAGGCTGGGGTTCACATCGCGCAAGACGCCATACCCAAGTCCAAGCCGATCCATCACACCGGGGCGAAAGTTCTCTACCAACACGTCGGCTGTCTGGACAAGGCGTTTCAGGAGCGCCTTGCCCCGTTCTGATTTCATGTTGAGCGTGATGGACTTTTTTTCAGCATTCTGCGCCAGAAAGCTGACGCCCATACCGGCCTTGTTTCTGGCGGGATCAGCACCCAGGACGCGGGCAAGGTCGCCACCGACAGGGCGTTCGACCTTGATCACTTCGGCACCCATGAGCGCCAGTTGATAGCAGCAATACGGACCCGCGAGGACATTCGTCAGATCGAGAACCCGTATTCCTGCCAGTGGCTCAGTCACCGTCGGCAACCCCTGCGGCCCGGGCACGCGCGCGGCGTGCGCGATAGCTGGGCAACAGCACCAGCAGCACCGCGACAACAAGCAGACCCAGCGTCATCGGACGTTCCCAGATGAAAGCAATACCGTCATAGAGCTGCATCGAGCGGGCAAAGTTGTCCTCCATCATCCCCCCGAGGATGAAACCGATCAGCAGCGGCGCAAGCGGGTAGTCGGCAAATTTCAACGCCGTGGCGCAAACACCGAAGCCAACAAGTATCAAAAGCTCGGTCGCATTGTTCTGCCCGATATAGGCCCCCATCAGAGTGAAGAACAAAATGAAGGGGATCAGGTAATTGCGCGGTACCGAGAGAACCTTTGCGATATATGGGATCAGCGGCAGGTTCAGGATCAGCAGAACGAGGTTGCCAATGAACATTGACATGATGACGGCCCAGAATATCTGCGGCTCGTCCAGCATCAGCCGTGGGCCGGGTGTCACGTTCAGGGCAATTAGTGCGCCAAGCAGGATCGCGGTTGTGCCGGACCCGGGAATGCCCAGTGTCAGTAGCGGCACGAAAGAACCGGTGCATGCCGCGTTGTTCGCCGTTTCGGGCGCGGCCAGACCTTTTATTGACCCTTTGCCGAATTCGTCCTGCTCCTCTTTCGGGGCAATGTTGCGCTCGACCGCGTAGCCGAGGAAGCTGGCAATCGTTGCCCCCGCACCGGGCAGAACCCCGATGAAGAAGCCCTGTACAGATTGGCGACCGATCACCGGCGCGATGGCCTTGGCTTCGCTGCCTGTGATGCGCAGGTCCTTGATCTCGCCGTCATCCCCCTGAAGGTTCTTTGGTTTGAGTACCAGAAACAGCGCTTCGGGCAGGGCGAACATGGCCATGGCAAGCGTGATGAAGCCAAAGCCCGATTGCAGATCCATGATACCCATTGTGAAACGTGGCAGGTTGAACAATGCACCTTCACCGACCGTTGCCATGATCAACCCAAGTAGCGTCATGATGACGGCTTTGGCCACTTGACCGGTGCCTGCGAAGGCTGCGATTGCCGACAGGCCCACGACCATAAGCGCGAAATACTCGGCTGAGTGGAACAGCAATGCCACCGAAGATAGAGCAGGGGCAAAGACCATCAACAAAATGGCCCCGATCGTACCGCCGGCAAAACTTGCAATAGCTGCAACAGTCAACGCTTTGCCTGCTTTGCCTTGGCGGGCCATCGGATAGCCGTCGAAACTGGACGCAACAGTGCCCGCGACCCCCGGCGCGTTGAGAAGGATTGAAGATGTCGAACCGCCAAAGATGGCGCCGTAATACACTCCGGCCAGCAGGATCAGCGCTGCGGACGGGTCGCCCATGGAAATCGCCACCGGGATCATGATGGCGATGATCGACATCGGCCCAAGACCCGGAAGCATGCCGATGAACGTGCCGATCAGGCACCCTGCGACCACCATCAGCAGGTTTTGAATTGAGAATGCCGTTTGCAGACCGATCAGAAGTCCTTCGAGCATGTCAGCCTCCGAAAATGCCCGGCAATGGGCGCATGTAGATGCCAAGAACTTCCTGAACCAGATACCAGACCGCGCCTGTGGCGATCAGCGCGACGGGTAGCATGACGTGCCATTTGCGCTCACCCAGAATGAAAGACCCGAGGATCAGAAAGGCCGAGGTCGAGATCAGAAACCCAACAGGGCGCAGGCAAAGCGCGTAAATCACCATCAAGGCCAGCAACATAAGCGCTTGATCAAGATGGTATTCCCCCAGTCGCCGGTAATCGATATCGGCTTCCTTTGGTTCCGCCTTTTCAAAGCCCAGCAAAATAATCGTGGTGGTGACGACACCCAGAACCGACAGCACTTTGGGGAAGGTGCTGGGCCAGATCGGATTTCGCTGCATGAAAGGGGGCAGGCTGCCGTCCATCGTGAACCAAGCGGCGTAGCCATATGTCAAACACACACCCAGAAGAATGAGCGCGATCCAGCGATCCAGCGCCATGAGAGCCCCTCCCTGTTCCTTTTCGTGGGAAGGCAGAGCGGCGGATCCGCTCTGCCGAAAATGGACTTAGAGGAAGCCCAGCTTTTTCATAAGATCGCCGATCTGCTGTTCCTGCTGCTCCAGGAACGTCTGGAAATCTGCGCCCGAGTTGTGGATGTTGACCCAACCATTGCGTGCACGAACCTCTTCCCATTCCGGGGTGTCGTACATCTTGGCAATCGCTTCCTGGTAGGCGGCCAGCTTTTCTTCGGGCAGGCCGGGGGCCGCGAAGAAGCCGCGCCAGTTCACGAAGGTGGTATCAATGCCCTGTTCCTTCATCGTCATCGCGTCAGGAGCCGCATCAACGCGCTCTTCGGATGTCACGCCGATAATCTTGACTTCACCCGCATTCGCCAGATCGACCGCTTCCGAAAAACCGGTGGACAAGGCGGCGATTTCACCCGACAGCAGGGCCGCCATGGCTTTGCCGCCCGCATCATAGGGGATGTATTTCACGCCAAGCGCATCCTTGCCCGCTGCTTCCATCACCATCGCGGCGACCAGATGGTCCATGCCGCCGGGAACCGAGCCGCCACCGATCGCTGTGCCGCCTGGGTCCGCATCAAACGCGGCAAGCAGATCCGCCATCGAGTTGATCGGGCTGTCTTTGCCAACAACGATCGCGGCATAGTCGCCGATAGTACCCGAAACCAGCGTCAGATCGCGGAAGTTGTGAGGAAATACACCGGTCAATGAGCGGATCACGATCGGCGTCGAATTCACCATCAGAGTGCCATGATTGCTGTCGGCATTTTCAATCAGATATCCGATGGCTTTGCCACCACCGCCGCCCGACATGTTTTCGTATGACGCCGTGCCGACAAGGCCAGCTTTTGTCAGCGCTTCGCCCGTGCCGCGCGCGGTTCCGTCCCAGCCGCCACCGGCGCCACCGGGGATCAGAAAGTGAATGCTGTCCACGACCTGATCTTCAGCCATGGACGGCCCGGCCAGACCAAAGGCAGCCACAGCTGCAATCAGGGCGCGACGGCCCAGTGTGAATGTCGTCATGATGTCCTCCCATTTGACAACCAGCCGCATGGCGGCTCAGATTGGGTGGAACAAAAACACATCAACCTGACATCAACCTGTCACGCAGAAAAAATAGCAAAAATCCCATGAAATTCCTCCTTGTGGAAGACAATCTTGATCTGGCGAACGCCATCTGTTCGCGCATGAGGTTAGACGGCCATGTGGTTGATCATGCGTCTAAATTGGACGAGGCGACTGCCTTTGCCGAAACTCAGGAATACGACCTTATTCTGTTGGATATCATGTTGCCGGATGGGGACGGGCGCGACTTTCTCAAACGGCATCGCGCAGGTCATCTGGACACCCCCGTGATCGTTTTGACCGCACGCAGCCAGGTTTCGGATCGAATCGGTTCGCTGGATCTGGGGGCCGACGACTATGTCACTAAACCGTTCGACCACGCCGAACTCGAGGCCCGCTGCCGCGCCGTTCTGCGTCGCAAATCCGGGAATTCACGGACAACGATTGAAGTGGGCGGAATAGTCTTTGATCCATTGGCAGGTCATCTGACCGTAGGGGATGAGACTGTTTCGTTGCGCAACCGGGAACTGCGCCTACTGGAACTGTTCATCAGCGCGCCTGGTCAGGTTTTTTCGAAACAGAAGCTGACCGACCGGCTTTTTTCATATGATGACGATGTCTCGGACAATGCAATCGAGGTTTACGTTGGCCGCCTTCGTAAACATCTTGAAGCGTCGGACCTGAAGATCACCACGCTTCGCGGTCTTGGATACAGGCTGGATCATGCCTCCTGATCCTTATGTGTCAGGATCGCTTCGGAACAGGCTGGTCCTGACTTTGATCGGCGGTGCCGCTATATTGGCGTTTCTTCTGTTTATCGCGGTTCGCAACTATGCCGCACAGGTCGCGCAACAAGGGCAAGACAACATCCTGGGGGCGTCGGTCACCTCAATTCTGGACGCAGCCGCCTTGCGCGACGGTCAGTTGGAGGTTGATATTCCCTATGCAGCTTTCGCCATGCTCAGCACACCGTCCGACGACCGGGTTTTTTACGCGATTTTTCAGGATGGCGCGTTTTTGTCAGGATATGAAGATCTGCCGCCGGCCACAGGGCAATTCGACGGCAAGTGGAGCTTTCAAACAAGTCGGATACGGGGTGAAACCATACGTCAGGTCAGTGCTCGGCGAACCCTTGTGGGCCTGAACAAACAAACCATCATCGAGGTCGCGTTGGGCCAAACGCAGGACGCGCTTGCGGAAACTCTGGACCAGATTTCACGCAACGCGGCGATTTTGGGCATCGGGTTCTTTGCTCTTGCCGCTGCGCTGTCATTCTGGGCCACCTCGTCCACGATTGGCCAATTGAACAGGCTTACGACCTCTGTCACCCGGCGCGGTCCACAGGACCTGAGCCCGTTCAAAAAGCCCGTACCCCGCGAAATGGCGCCTTTGGTGGCGTCGTTGAACTCTTTGATGGGGCGACTGGATCAGTCACTGAGCCAATCGGAGGATTTCATCGCCGAGGCGGCCCACCGGGTGCGCACCCCTTTGGCAACCGTTCGATCTTATGCCGATGCCACGTTGCAGAGGGTTGAAAAGGAAGAAAATCGCGAAGCATTGCGCTCGATGGTGCGGGCGATTGATGAAAGCTCGCGCGCGGCGGGGCAATTGCTGGATCATGCGATGATCACGTTCCGCGCCGATCATCTGGAACGCGAAGACATTGATCTCAATGCTTTGGTCCGTGATCTGGTGCAGCGTCTCACGCCAATCGCCGAGATGAAGGACTTGTCGCTTTCCCTGAGTGGCGATCCAAAGGTTTCCTACTCGGGTGATCCGATTCTTATTCAAAACGCTGTGCGCAACATGATCGACAACGCTCTGAAATATGCCCCTGCCGACAGTGTCGTACGCATCGAGGTCGTTTCGGAGCCACGCATTCAGATAATTGTCAAAGACCGTGGGCCGGGGTTTCCTCCTGACGAGATCGGCACTTTGACGCGCCGTTTCGAGCGCGGGAAGAACGCAAGCGGAACCATCGGATCCGGATTGGGCCTTACAATCGTTCAGGACGTTGCATCTGCACATGGTGGCACACTGGAATTGACCAATCGACAGGGGGGCGGCGCGTGCGTTATCTTATCGCTTTGATTATCTTCAGTCTTCCTGTCGTTGCTGCCGCCCAAACCTGGGAGGACAGGCAGGTTTTCAACGCCTCGGCGGATGAGGCGCATCTACGCGTGATCTCAAGCACGGACACCTTTCTGTTCGAACCCTTGATTGCGGGTTTCATCGAAGAAAACCCCGGTATCTCTGTCGAATACCTGGTGACCGGCACCGCAGATATTGACCGAATAGTCCGCGCCGCGCCGGAAGACTTCGATGTCGTCATATCCAGCGCGATGGACCTGCAACTGAAGCTGGCAAACGACGGTTTTGGGCGTATCATCGACGACATACCGCTGCCATCCTGGGCGCAATGGCATCAAAGCCTTTTCGCGTTTACATCGGAACCGGCGACAATCGTAATTAACCGCGCGGCCTTTGCTGGCGGCCCCATCCCCGAGACCCGGCAACAACTGATTGAAATCCTTCGTTTGCGTCCCGATGATTTCAGGGGCCGTGTGGGCACCTATGACATCCGTCAATCCGGTCTGGGATATTTGTTCGCAACGCAGGATGCCCGCGCGTCCGAGACGTATTGGCGGCTTATGGAGGTGATGGGTGGGTTGGACGTACGCCTGTACTGTTGTTCGGCGGATATGATCGATGACCTCGTCAAAGGTAAGATTGCAGTGGCTTACAACGTTCTGGGCAGCTATGCCGAAGCCCGCGCCGGAAGCAAGGACACGGTGGAAATCATTCTGCCGTCGGATTTTCAGACGACCATGATGCGCACGGCCATGGTTCTGAATGGCACCCCTCAACCGGACGCGGCCACGTCTTTTCTCAAACACCTGATTTCCAACCAAACCAAACGGGTAGGCGACCCCGTTACCTTGCCGCCCTTGGCCCCACACGAAACTGGCACCGATCGGGAAACGATTGGGCTGGACCCAGGGCTCATGACATTTCTGGACAGGCTGAAACGCCGCCGTTTTTTGGCTGAATGGGAAAACGCGGTCATCCAGCGATAACCGCGTCCGCATCATTCGCGAAACGCGCGGTTGAAGTAGTCTGCCATCGGTTTCACAAGATAGGACAACGGCGTGCGTTCGTCGGTCTTGATCAATGTCTCAACCGGCATACCCGGCAAAAGTTCCTGGCCATTGAGCCGGTCTATCTCACCGTCATTCAGCACCACTTCGGCGCGGTAAAAGGTGAAACCGGACTGTTCATCCGTGAACGTGTCCGCCGAGACGTTGTTGACCTGTCCTTCAAGTTCGGGCGTTTCGCGTTGATTGAACGCAGGAAAGCGCAGGGCAACGGATTGCCCGACATGCAACTGATCCACATGGATCGCATCCACCCGCGCTGCGACCAACAGCGGCGTGTCCTGCGGAACCACATACATCATGGGTTCACCCGGCTGAATGACCGATTGCAGGGCAAAGACCTGACTGCCGTAAACCGTTCCGCTGACAGGTGCGCGAATTTCAAGCCTGGCCAGACGTTCCGCCAGGGACAAACGTCGTTCCCACAGCTCTGCCACCTGCGCCTGAACGTCCCGCAAAGTGGTGATCGCTTCTTCCCGCCGGGTCGCGGTCAGTTCGACAATCTTGATCTCGGTTGATGCAATCTGTCCTTTAAGGCGCGCAACGGAGGCTTCCAGTTTGCCGATTTCGCCTGTCAGACTGGCTTCTTCGCGTTGCAGCGCCAGCACGCGGCTGTTTTGTGTCAGACCCCTGCTCAACAGGCTTTGCTGATCCTTCAACTCCGCCTCGATCAACTCTGTCTGGCGGCGCAACGAGACCAACTGAGCCTGCGTGCCTGCGATCTCGCTTTCTATCTGAACCAACTGTTTGCGCAGTTGTTCGTCCTGCTTGGACAGCGTTTCCAACCGGGCATCGAACAGGTTCTGTTGCCCTGCAATCAGGTCCGGATCGATATCGTGTTCTTTTTGAACCTCAGCCAGGCGCGCCGCCAATTCTTCGGATGTCAGGCCATCCCGCTCGGCCTCCAGCCGGGCCCGGCGGGCCAAAAGATCAAAGAGTTGAGATTCTACAATCGTCTGTTCCGAAGACAGAAATGTGTCATCCAACCGCAAAAGCAAATCGCCCGAGGCAACCGTATCACCGTCGCGCACGAAAATCTCGCCAACCACGCCGCCGTCAGGATGTTCAACGACCTGACGGTTGCTTTGAACTTCGATGACACCCGAAGATACAATCGCCCCGGCCAGCCGCGTTTTCACGGCCCAAAGGCCCAACCCGCCGACCAGAATGCCAAGGGCAAGAAATCCCACCAACGCAGGTATTTTGATGCCCCAGACGGGGACGGGTGTCTTGGTTGATTTTTTCGCCATTATTCACCTACGGGGCTAAGCTTGCGCTTAATCGCGCCCGCATTCTGGACCATTGCGTTCAGAACCTCATCGCGACTGCCAAACCTCACCACCTGGCCTTTTTCCACAACAGCAAGATCGTCACATTCCGAAATAGCCTGCGGGCGGTGCGTCATGATGATGGCAGCCTTTCCCGCTTCCTTGAGGCCGCGCACGGCAGCATTCAAAGCTTCGGTGCCATCTGCGTCGAGGGCCGAGTTCGGCTCGTCCAAAATGAGAAGGACCGGGTCGCCATACAGCGCTCGGGCCAACGCAATACGCTGTTTCTGGCCGCCCGACAACTGACTGTCATTGCCTTCAAGAAAGGTGCCGTAACCCTTTTCCAATGACAGAATCAGTTCGTGTGCCTTGGCCTTCTTGGCCGCCGCCACCACCGCTTCTGAATCCGGGTTTTCCGACATCCGTGCAATATTCTCAGCAACGGTTCCGTTGAACAGGGTCACCTGCTGCGGCAAGTATCCTATGTGGCTGCCCAGATCGTTGGGATCGTATTGGTCCAACGTGGCGCCGCCCAACCGGATCTCGCCAGCTGCCGGTCTCCAAAGCCCAAGCAGAGCCTTGGCCAGGGTCGTTTTGCCCGACCCACTTTTGCCGATCACACCAAGCGCCTTTCCCGGCTCCAGTTTCAGGTTCACATTTCGCAAAGTTGGCGCAGAAGCACCCGGAGGGATTACCGTCAGGGATTTGGCTTCCAACTGGGATTTTGGGATCGGCAAACGAATCCGCTGTTCCTCTGGCGGTGTCTGGTCCAGAAACCGGTTCAGCGAATTCCAGGCCGTGCGGGCCCGTTCGACCAAACTCCATTGGCCGACAGCCTGTTCCACCGGGGCCAAAGCCCGTCCCAAGAGAATCGAGCCCGCAATCATCGCCCCGGGCGTCATTTCGTTTTGCAATACCAACCACGCGCCCAAAGCCAGCATGGCAGATTGCAGAAAAAGCCGAAGCGATTTCGTCAGCGACGTGAAGCTACCAGTCCAGTCACTAGCGGAAATGCTTTGACGCAAAGCTTCGGAACGCTGGTTCAACCACCGCCGGGTCACGTCCGCCTGCATTCCCTGAGAGCGCACAACCTCTGCTGCTTGCCTTGCGTGTTCGGAAAAGGCATTCGCCCGCGCCGCCGCGGATTGTGCTTCGGCCACCTTGCGACTGGTCAGGGCCTGGTTGAGCAATGCGATCAGCACAAGCAGCACGCCACTTGCAACGGCCAACCAGCCAAGCAGAGGATGAAAAATGAAAATCGCCCCCAGGAAGACAGGCGTCCACGGGATATCCATTATTGCAAGCAGCACGGGCGAAGAGCACAAGGTGCGAATGGTCTCGAGATCCCGCAATGCAGTCGCCGGAGCCGATCGCACCTGGGGCACCAGAGACCGGCGCATCGTGGCTTCGAAAACGCGCTCATCCAGCTGCGACTGAAACCGTGCACCAAAGCGGGCAACGATGCGACCGCGCGCATAATCCAGCATGGCCATCAGCGCATAAAGCAAAGCGACAAGCAAAAACAGTGCGGTCAGAGTTTCAATTGCCCGAGAACCAAGAACCCGATCATATACTTGCAGCATGAAAAGCGGACCTGTCAGCATGAGCAGGTTGACGAAGATGCTGAACAAAAACGCCAAGGCCAGAAAGGCAATGCCCTGATTGCGCACGTTGCGCAATTCATGGCGAGGGGCCGCTGATAGGCGGTGTTGAGGTTTCACAGTTTACATTCCACATCATTCGGACCGGCATCGCCGCATTTAGAAAGTTAGTTCAGCATTGCCAAGTTTGCACATGTTTTTTTGAGCAAGAAACCGCAGACAGCGGGATGGAAGAAGCACTTTTTGGCCAATGCCACAAAGAGTGTTTCAACCTTTGAACGCGGTGCTTCCGGCGCGCGGAAACTATGCGGTCGCGGCCCAAAACACCTGGCTAATTCCGAGGTCTGGAGCAGCGCAAGATCAGGTTAGCGGCGACGGGCGCGCCGATGATGACCAGCACGATCCGCGTTAGGTGATGGCTGATTACAAAGCCCAGATCAGCGCCCGAGACGATGGCCAGAACCGTCATTTCGGCCTGCCCCCCCGGTGCGAAAGCCAGAAAGGCTTCGACGGGCCGCCCCAAACCAAGAGACGTGACAATGGCAGTGAAACCTGCTGCCAGAACTGCAAGTACGAAAACATATGCAACGCCCGCAGCGACAACCCGGCGCAGCTCCCCCCAGGTTACGCCAACAAATTTTTCTCCAATCGCGCAACCGATGAAAAACTGCGCGACCAGCACGGCTTCGCGCGGCGGGCGAGAATGAATGAAATCCCCCAACGACAAAGCCGCCGTTAGGATCATCGGCCCAAGGATGGATGCGCCGAAAAGCCCTACTCTCTCTCCGCCTTTCCAGCCGATGAAAGCCGCCAGAACCATCAGCAGCAGTTCATGAACAGGAAGCTCATGCGCCGGCTGTCCTATAGGATTGGTGAGTTCCGCATCGTAGAAAAGCGTCAGGAACAACGGCGCCAAAGTGACGATGATCAGCACGCGCGTACCGTGGATCAGGGAAAGGGTTCTTGGGTCGGCTCCGGCCTCGGCGCCGAAAATGATCATGTCCTGCAAACCGCCCGGCATCGCTGCGTAAAATGCGGTTTTTTCGTCAAATCCCCAGATTTTTCGAAAAAACGGCACACCAACAAAAGCAATCAGGATTATGAAGACGGGAACCAGCATGATCGATGTGGCCATCTTGGGCAGTTCGACAAAAAGTGCCGGCGTGATCGAGGCACCGACTGCTACGCCCAGAATCGTTCTGGCGGCAACGGAAATCTGCCCAAACCCTTGCATTGGCGCCTGGGCAAGCGCGGCGATCAGGCAAGCTGCCATGGGGCCGAACAAGAACGGCAGCGGCAGGTCCAACACCCAAAAGACCGCTGTGCCAAGCACTGCAATTCCAAACGTCACCGACCTTTTCACAAGGGGGGAAGGGTGGTTCTTCAAGATGAGCAAAACCTGAATTCCATTGCCATTGACCCGTAATGTGTTCAACTGTATTCTTTTGGATACAAACTGCAAGCAAGAACATGATGACCTTTCAGGACGACTCAATTCAGCCAGGCCCCCAAGGCAATTCCGTGTATCAACGGTTGCTGGACGAGATTCGCGAAGGGGCGCTTTTGCCCGGCGATCGCTTGAGAGAGATTGACCAGTCCAATCGGTTGGGCGTCAGCCGAACTCCTGTGCGCGAAGCGATCCGACAGCTCGAGACGGATGGGCTTGTCACGCATGTGCCAAGGCAGGGCGCAACGGTCCGAAGCCTGAGTTATGCCGAGGTAATGGAGCTTTATGAGATGCGTGCCGTGCTTGAAGGCACTGCGGCCCGTCTGGCGGCCCGAGCCGCGTCAGATATCGAATTGGACGAACTTGAGGTTCTGAACGACCAACTTGCCCAGGCAGGTACGGGGCCAGAGGCCGCCCGGATCAACAGGGTATTTCACGCCACCCTGTTGGATGTGGCCAAAAACCGGTTTCTGGCGAAATCCATGCTTTCATTGCAAAAAGCGCTGCTGATACTCGGACCGTCGCAACTTTTGGACAATGAACGGGCGGATGCCGCAGTCGCGGAACACAGGCGCATTATGGCAGCCCTCAAGTCGCGTGATAGTGCTGCCGCCGAGATGGAAATGCGAGCACATATTCAAGCCGGCCAGAGGATGCGCATTCGCGCCCTTCAGGAGCGCGACCGCACAGCCGATCAGGACCAATAGGACCAACGGATTATTCCTCCAAGAAACGTTGCCTGGAATATCACCGTGATCGATGGCGGCAGTTCGCGCGGCACCCTATGGGTTTTGGACGTTGCCAGACCCGCCTGGAAACTCCGGTGCTGCCTTGCTGGCGGCAGGGTGTGTTGCCGCGGCTCCGCTCTGGCAAAAGCCCAACCCAATTCCTGGCGACCCGTCAGCTTGGGCTGGCGTTTTTGCTTTCGTCCAGCTGTTAGGTTCGACAGAGCTGACAACGCGGGCCCGGAAGGCCGGGGTACTGATCGAAATCGCAAGCCTGAGCAGCGAACTACGCCAGAAACTGCACCGTCAGTTTGACAGAACGGGCCGCCTCCAGCGCCAATGCACATCTATATCCAAAAGCTGTCTTCTTCCAAAAGGGGCATCAGTGCCGGGCTGATCTCGTCACCCTCGACGTCCACATTGCCACTCGGCACGGCGGCCAATGCGTCTTCGGAAACGGAAAACGCCGTGTCCTGAGCCTGATGCAAGCTCACCAGCGTGTAGACGTCTTCTGCGTCTTCGGGCGCCTCAAGATCAGGGGCGAACTTCAGATAATCGACCGTTTCATCCCAATCGGTCTCTCCCAATACTTCTTTCTGATCACCTTCCGAAAGCCGAGCGAGCTTGGGCAATTGGTACCCCACAGTTCCACTGCCATCGATATCAAAGCCATAGAGGGATTCGACCGCCACCACGTCAGCGACGGTGTTGGAACTGACATATACACCATTGGAATCCGTGACCCATTCACCGTAGGACCCATCCGCATTCTTCCACAGCACCCGGTAGCCGCCACCTGAAGCCTCGGCGTGAATGGCCTGCCAGCCGGAGAAGCTGTTCGGTCCGACGGTGGCGTTGTTGAATGTCAACTTGGTGGTGCCGCCAATCAGATACTCACCTTGGGTTGTCGCCCCCAGCGTTGTCGCGCCGCTGGATTCAATGCTGATTGTTCCATGCCCCGTCAGCCCGTCATTGTTCAGGTCAACGCCATAAAAGACCTCTACATCCGCAACATTGCTGATTGTTGTGCTGCTCTGGAATTCACCGGCCGCATTCGTCGTCCATTCACCGTAGGACCCTTCCGAGTTCTTCCACAACACCCGATAGCCGCCACCGGATGCCTCGGCCTGAATGGCCTGCCAGCCCGCGAAGCTGCCAGGACCGGCATTAACCTGGTTGAGCGTCAAGTCGATGCTGCCGCCGATTACATATGCGCCATTGGTTGACGATCCCAGCGTCGTGGAACCGTTGGATTCGATGCTGGTCGTGATATGGCCGATTTGCCCATCATTGTTCAGATTTGCGCCATAGAAGACCTCGACATCCCTAACGTCGTCTATGATGCGGCTGCTGACAAAACGACCACTGGCATCCGTCACCCATTCCCCAAACGTGCCATCCACGTTTTTCCACAGCACTTTGTAACCGCCGCCCGAAGCCTCGGCCTGAATGGCCTGCCAGCCGGGAATACTGCCCGGGCCGGCTTTGGCACCGTTGAGGGTCAGTTCAATGGTGCCGTTAATCAAATACGAACCCAGGCTTGACGAAACGAGCGTCGTGGAGCCGTTGGTTTCAACCGTGACCGTACCATGCCCCGTCAGCCCGTCATTGTTCAAATCAGCGCCATAGAAGGTCTCAACATCAGCCACGTTGCTGATGCTGCTGCTGCTGAGGAACTGACCATTGGCATTTACGGTCCATTCCCCGTACGTCCCATCCACGTTTTTCCACAGCACTTTGTAACCGCCGCCCGAAGCCTCGGCGTGAATGGCCTGCCAGCCGGCGATCGTGTTTTGACCAACAGCCTGACCATTAAATACCAGCGTCACGTTCGAGCTGCCTGCATCCAGAACGTAAATGCCCTGACTTGCATGTTTCAGTGTGGTGCCGGTCGTCTCGATATCCGAAAGCTGCATGGCAGCTTCGATATTCGAACGAGTATACGCCTGTGATCCATTCAGGAACTGAATGGCCTCGACATCATCTTCCACCGTGAAGGTGATACGTGAAACGGCATCGATAAATTCGTATTTCGTGCCGTTTTTGATGAACAGATAGCTGCTGATGGCGCTGACAAATCGGACTGTGTCAGCACCGCTTCCTCCGGAAAACGAGCCGCCATTGTTGGTCACAATGGCCCAATCGTCGCCTTGGCCGCCGAAAACCTGGTCAGCGCCGGAACCGTTCGCCAGATAGATGGTGTCGTTCCCCAAGCCGCCATAAACGGTGTTGTTGTTGGTTCCGTCGGACACTGAATAGATTTTGTCGTGACCATAATTGCCATTCAGAACGTTCTGAGCGGTATTCCCGACGATCACATCGTCACCAGTCCCACCGATCGCGTTTTCGATCACAACGCCATGAGCGATTGTAAAGCCGCCCTTTATGCCCTCTGCGTAAGACACTACGCCGCCGCCGGTCTCGGAATAATCCAGTGTTGCCGCCCGCAGGTCGATCCGCGCCTTCGAACTGCCGACATGCTGGATGGTATCGTTTCCACCAGTATCCCAAATAGACTGATAGCCGGTACCCGCAACGTTTGCCCAAGGAAGCGTGTAGGTATTGTTGGCAGAGTTGTGGCTGGTATTGGCGCCATACATCGCCTGCAACGCAGCAATGTCCAGAGCGCCAAGCCCAGTTGAACCACCATAAGTCGCGTTGACAGAGAGAATTCCGTTCTGTTGGGTCCAGCCATCATTATACGACATCACCGTGTAGACACCCTGATTCAGGTTGGCGGACCCGAAAGAGTCAAATGGCGATGTGACGCCATCCATTACGGTTGTTCCCAAACCGGTGTCGTGGGGGTGACCCAACCCAAGCGCATGACCCAACTCATGAAGCAAGGTTGTAAAGAAAAACCCGCCCGGATCGCCGTTGCCATTTGATCCGGCACTCCAAAAAGCGGTGTTGTAAGCACCATAAAAAGGACCGGAATAAATGGTGTTTGCTGGCGCATAGTGGTAGCCGAGCGTGTTGGGATTCGTGAAAAATGGCTTTGGCGCGATGACTTCAATAAGATCAGCATTGCCAACACTGGTTTCGACAAAAGTTATATTGGCCACCGCTTCTATTGCTACTAGTGCCGCGCGGAACTCGTTTTTGTACTCATTTGTCCATGCTTGCCCGATTTTGTCACCGATCTGTGTACCAAATGCATAGTTAATCACGGTCAGGGTAGAAGGGTTCCCGTCACTAAGCGCAACATCACCTTGTATTGGACTGAGCGGAGAAGACGCGGAAGGTCTTGGTATCATAGTCGTAGTAGCCATTGCTCAGCCCTGTACCTCGGAAGATTAGATTGCACTCGGATGCACGCTCAAATTGTTCTTTTTATGACAAACTACCATGCACCGGCTCTTTTGAAGCAGCAGGTGACACCATGTTTCAAATGACACTTTCTTTCAACGGCAGAACCGTCTCATAAGTGCAACAGAAGCCCGCGATCCTTGGCTGAACCGGGCATCTGCGACCGTTTAGGGTTTAGGCATTCTGCCAAATATTTTTTAATTTTTTTGGACCCGTTCTCGAAGCTTTTGATACGGTGGCAAGCTTTCGCTTATTCCATGGACTCTGTAGTGGGGATTTGCCCAAGGCGGTGAACCGGTCAGAACCGCCGAGGGTAACATCCATGCCATTTTCGGCAGATTGCAGGCCCTATTTGCGCCAACGTCAGACAAAGCTCCAAGGGCCAGATACCGGACCGCATAGGCACCGAGCGAACTGAGCCTCGTGAATGATCTGTTACGTTAACCGTTCGCGACATACTCAGCAATGGCGGCCCGGCTGCCACGCTGCCATATCAGGGTCAGCCAGCGGGCAAAGGCGTTGGAAAACTGTGTACTGATCCCAAAGTCACCGCTGTAGAACCCCTGTTCCAGCCAAAGCTCAGGATCAGTTTTGGACGCTTTTGCGGTGCTGTTCAGGCTTTCCCACTGGGGATCATTGGGAGAGATCTCGGAGCCATCCTCACGAATACCCGCACACATCCGGCACCAGAACGCTTCGGCGAGAGCGAGCCCGTTTGCAGAAGACCCTGATGCAAATGCATCGCGGAGCGACGGTAGCAAAAATCCGGGATGTCTTGCCGATCCGTCGAATGCAACCCTGCGTGTGGTGTCGTGAATCGCCGTGTTTGCAAATCGGCTCTCGATCAACTCAAGGTACTCATTTGCAGTGGTTTCGGGAACCGCTTCGACATGCGGAAGGATTTCTTCGACCTGCACTTTTCGAAAAAACGCCACGATGTCCGGGTCCTTCATGCAGTCGGCAATCGTCGAAACACTCAGTATTTCTCCGACATTTGCCAACAGTTGATGACCTCCGTTCAAAATGCGCAACTTCATGGTCTCGTAACCATGGACGTTGTTGGTCAGTATTGCTCCGACGTTTTCGAGGGGCGGACGCCCGGCGCAGAAGGCATCCTCGATGACCCATTGGCGAAAGTTCTCATGCGAGACGGGCGCTCTGTCATCGACGCCAAGGGCGCGGCATTGCGATACCAATTGGTCGGTGGTCGCTGGTACGATGCAATCCACCATCGAGTTGGGAAACGCGCCATGCCTGTCGATCCAGTCGGCCAGTTCCGGGTCGGACATGCGCGCCAATCCCACAACACAGTTTCGCAAAATCGTTCCGTTGCCCTGAAGATTGTCGCAGCTGAGCGCCGTGAACGGGGTCAACCCCTCGGCGCGCCGTCGTCTGAGTGCCGCAACCATCGCGCCGAAGGCCGTACGGGGCTGATTGGGGTTTTCGGCGTCATGACGGATATCTGCGTGATCGAAATCGAATGCGCCGCTGTTGGCATCCAGAAAATACCCCCCCTCGGTAACAGTCAGCGAAACGATCCGGGTGGCCGGATCTGCCATCGCGTGGATGAGGGCAGCGTTGTTTTCTTCGATCGGCAGGTAGTCGATCATCGGGCCAACCACCTCGGCGGACATTCCGTTTGGCCCTAACTCGATCAGCGTTGTGAGGCAATCCTGCGCCAGCAATCGTTCTCGCATGACAGCGTCATAGCTTCGCACACCCGCTCCGACGATTGCCCAGTCATGGGCCAGCCCCTGCTGCATGAGCTTGTGAACATACCAGGCCTGATGCGCGCGATGGAAATTACCCAATCCAATATGAACGATGCCCGGCGTCAGATCCGAACGTTCGTACATCGGGGTCTTCACGGTGGTTGGCAGCTTGGACAGACTCTCTTGCCGCAGCCGTGCAGGGGTTTTTGCGTTCGCCACAGGGTCCATCAGCTCATCCAATTTCCGCCGTCGACGTTGTAAGTCTGCGCGACGATGTACCTGGCCTCATCAGAGGCCAGAAAAACCGCCATGCCTGTCAGGTCTTCCGCGCGCCCCATGCGGCCATATGGAACAGCTGACGCCACTTCACGCTTCTTCTGGCCAAGGGGCTTGCCTTCGTGTTTTGCAAAAAAGGCGTCCACACCATCCCAGTGTTCGCCATCGACGACACCAGGGGCAATCGCATTTACGTTGATCCCATGAGAAATCAGGTCCAGCCCCGCCGATTGGGTCAGGGATATGATCGCCGCCTTGCTGGCGCAGTAGACAGCGACCAAAGGTTCACCCCTTCGCCCGGCCTGCGAGGCCATATTGATAATTTGGCCTTTGGTTCCGTGCTCGATCATATGTTTGGCGACGGCCTGCATCGTAAACAGCGCGCCCGCGACGTTGATGTCAAAAACGCGATTGTAGTCGGTGCGCTCGATCTCGACGATTGGTGCGGCGGTGAAGATGGCCGCGTTGTTGATCAGAATGTCGATTGGGCCGAATTGCGTCGCGGTTTTGGCTATGGCCCTATCGATGCTCTGCTGGTCGGTCACGTCCATTTCGACAGCGAAAGCTGCCGCGCCAATTTCAGCGACCGCGTCCTGTGCGCGCTGGATGTCGATGTCGGCAACTGCGACCCGCGCGCCCTCTGCCACATAGGCCTTGGCAAATGCCAATCCAATGCCCCGCGCAGCCCCTGTGATCAGGGCGGTTTTGCCCGTCAGACGTTTCATTCGATCCGCAGACCGTCTGCGTCAAATCTGTGGATCACATCGGCGCGTGGGGTCAGATGAATGCGATCCCCATGGCGGAAACCAACCTCGCCATCGGCACGAACAGTGATTGTCTCGGCCAGTCCGGTGTCGTGGACGTGGAAAAATGTGTCCGAACCAAGATGTTCAGAGACGCTGACGCGCCCGGACCATTCTCCTTCGGAGTCCGACACCGCGATGTGTTCCGGTCGAATGCCGATCGTTTGTGCGCCATGCTTTGCCGCTTCGGGCCCTTCGATAAAATTCATCTTGGGCGAGCCAATGAACCCCGCAACAAACAGGTTGCGTGGCGTTCGGTACAGTTCCAGCGGGCTGCCAACCTGTTCGATCACGCCAGCCTGGAGCACAACGATCTTGTCCGCCATGGTCATGGCTTCGACCTGATCGTGGGTGACGTAGATCATCGTTGTCGCGAGGCGTTCATGCAGCTCGCTGATCTCCAACCGCATGCCCACCCGCAACGCTGCGTCGAGGTTTGAAAGGGGTTCATCGAACAGGAACGCGGCTGGCTCACGAACGATAGCCCTACCAATGGCGACGCGCTGGCGTTGACCACCGGACAACTGGCCCGGGCGGCGATCCAGGTAATCGGTCAGGTTCAGGACACTGGCCGCGCCCTCAACCCGCTTGTCGATTTCAGCCTGATCCAGTTTCGCCATGCGCAGCGGAAATGCGATGTTCTTGCGAACGGTCATATGCGGGTAAAGCGCATAGGACTGGAACACCATTGCCAGCCCCCGCTTGGCGGGTGGCACGTCTGTTGCGTCTGCTCCATCGATTTCTATGTGGCCACTGGTGATGTCTTCCAGCCCGGCGATCAGGCGCAGCAGCGTGGATTTGCCACAGCCCGAAGGGCCGACGAAAACGGTGAACTCGCCATCTTCGATGGTCAGGTCCAGCGGAGGGATGACCTGAACGTCGCCGAAGCTTTTGGTCACGGACTTGAGTTGTATGCGTCCCATGAGGAATGCTCCTTATTTCACAGCGCCGAAGGTCAGGCCGCGGACAAGTTGTTTCTGGCTGAACCAGCCAAGGATCAGGATGGGTGCAATTGCCATGGTCGAGGCCGCGCTGAGCTTGGCAAAGAACAGGCCCTCGGGGCTGGAATAGCTGGCGATGAAGGCCGTGAGCGGTGCCGCGTCAACAGCGGTCAGATTGAGGGTCCAGAATGCCTCGTTCCACGCAAGGATAAAGTTCAGCAGGACGGTCGAAGCGATGCCGGGAATGGCCATGGGGGCTAGGACATAGAGGATTTCCTCTTTCAGCGTCGCCCCATCCATCCGTGCGGCTTCCAGAATTTCACCCGGAATTTCGCGGAAATAGGTGTAAAGCATCCAGACGATGATCGGCAGGTTGATCAGCATCAGCACCACGACCAACCCTCCGCGCGTATCCAGAAGGCCCAGTTGGATGAACAGCAAGTAGATCGGGTACAGCACACCTACGGCCGGCAACATCTTGGTGGACAGCATCCACAACAGGATGTCCTTGGTTCGTTTGGACGGAACAAACGCCATCGCCCAGGCGGCGGGCACGGCGATGATCACGCCCAGCATGGTCGACCCACCGGCGATGATCACCGAATTCCACAGAAACCGCATATAGTCCGAGCGTTCCTGTACGATGGCGTAGTTTTCCAGCGTCCAGTCAAAGTTCAGGAACAACGGAGGGCTGGCAATGGCCTGCGCTTCGGTTTTGAAGCTGGTCAGGATCGTCCAGAGGATCGGGAAGAAAATCAGCAGTCCCACGGCCCAGGCAAGGGCGGTGTTCAGCGATTTGCGTCGGGATGTGACAGCGCGGGCCATGGGTTTTCCTCCTCACGCGTCCAGGTTCTTGCCGACGATGCGCATCAGGAAGATCGCAACGATATTGGCAAGGATGATTGCGTAGACACCTCCGGCTGATCCGAGACCAACATTCTGGCTCTCCAGCACACGCTGGAAGATCAGGTAGGTGAGTGTACGGGTGCCGAATGCGCCGCCGGTGGTCACGAAGATCTCGGCGAAGATCGACAACAGGAATATTGTCTGGATTAGGATTACGATGGTGATCGCGCGGCTCAGATGCGGCAGAATGATGTGGTAGAAGCGCTTCAGAACCGGTGCGCCATCCATTTCGGCTGCTTCCAGTTGCTCGCTGTCCAGCGACTGAATTGCGGTCAACAGGATCAGCGTTGCAAAGGGCAGCCATTGCCACGAAACGATCATGATGATCGAGGTCATCGACGCCTCGGACAACCACGAGATCGGCTCGGCCCCGAAAAAACGCCACAGATGGGCCAGCAAACCATTGACCGGGTCCATGAACATATTCTTCCACACCAGCGCAGACACGGTGGGCATCACGAAGAACGGCGCGATGACAAGGATACGGACAATGCCTTGCCCCCACATCGGCTGATCCAGCAGCATGGCGAGCAGAATTCCGAGAATGACGGTTATGATCAGAACACCGCCAACAATGACCAGTGTTGCCTGCACCGCGGGCCAGAATGTACTGGACGAGACAAAGCGGACGTAGTTGTCGAACCCGACCCAGCCCAGATCACCCCCGCGCAGAGGCAGATATTTTTTGAAAGAAAAGTACAGCGTCATCGTCAATGGCACGAGCATCCAGCCAAGCAGCAGGACCACTGCGGGTGCCATCATCAGGCGAGCAACGGATCGGGAGTGTTGAGTAGCCATTACGCAAACCCTCTCTGTTCAGGCGTAACTCAGCCTGCGAGAAAAACGCGAGTTGTGGAAGTGGAGAGAGCAGGGGACAGATCACCTGTCCCCTACTGGGAGGGATGCCTCAGTACCCTGCGGCTTCCATTTCTTCAGCCGTAAAGGCCTGCGCCTTTTCAAGCGCTTCATCTACAGTCTGCTGTCCGGCATAAACCGCCGAGAATTCCTGACTGACCTGTGTGGCAATGCCCGCGAATTCCGGGATCGCAACGAACTGGATGCCAGTATAGGGTGTTGGCTTGGCACAGCAGTTCTGCGGGTCGGCCAACAGGATCGACTCGAGCGTCATCTTGGCGAACGGAATGTCCTTGTAGTTCGCGTTCTCATAAAGCGAGGTGCGCGCGCCCGGAGGGACATTGGCCCAACCTTCGTTTTCCGCCACCAGTTCGATGTAATCCTTTGAGGTCGCCCATTCGATGAACTGCTTGGCTGCATCCTCTTTCTGGGTTCCCGCCGGAATGGCCAGTGCCCAGGCCCACAGCCAGTTGGCGCGCTTGTCGACGCCTTCCGAATTTGGTGCCAGAGCAAACCCGACCTTGTCCGCGACAGTTGAATCATCCGGATTTGTCACAAAGGACGCCGCAACAGTGGCGTCGATCCACATTCCGCACTTACCCTGCTGGAACAGCGAAAGGTTTTCGTTGAAGCCGTTGGTCGCGTAACCGGCAGGGCCGGATTCATTCATCATGTCGACAAAAAAGGTCAGCGCCTCTTTCCATTCGGGCTGATCAAACTGAGGTGTCCAATCTTCATCAAACCATCGTGCACCAAAGGAATTCGCGGTCACAGTGATAAAGGCACCGCCTTCACCCCAGCCCGCCTTGCCGCGCAGGCAGATGCCGTTGATGTCGTTGTCACGGTCCGTCATCGCAGCCGCCGCCTCGCGGATGAACTGCCATGTTGGCGCCTCAGGCATCTCCATCCCGGCCTTTTCCATCAGGTCGGTGCGATACATGATCATCGAGCTTTCGCCATAGAACGGTGCTGCATACAGCGTGCCGTCATGGCTCAGGCCACCCGCCATCGCAGGAAGCAGGTCGCCGACATCATATTCCTCAGACAGCCCACCCAAAGGAACCAACCAGCCATTTGCGCCCCAGATCGGCGTTTCGTACATGCCGATGGTCATGATATCGAACTGACCGCCCTTGGTGGTGATGTCGGTGGTAACACGCTGACGCAGGACGTTTTCCTCCAGCGTCACCCATTCCACGTCGATACCAGTCGCCTCGGTGAAGTTGTCGGTATAGCCCTGCATCCGGATCATGTCGCCATTATTGACGGTTGCGATCGTGATCGTTTCTGCATGGGCCGCGGCCGATGCGACAAAGGTCAATGCCGTCGCCGCACGAAGTGCATTCTTCAAATACATCCTTGTCCTCCCTGAGCTTGGATGCCGTACTCGGAAAGTAGTGCGTAATTTGTCGCGGCGTCAATAAAAACTTTACGCGCGTTAAAAAAATGAAGCTACGCAGAATCCCTCAAAACCAGTCTTGCGGGGAATAGCGTTTCCGATCGCGCCTGAAGTTTCCCTCCACTTTCAATGAGTTGGAACAGGGTTTCGACACTGCGCGCCGCTACATTATCATAGTCATGCGCTGCCGTTGTCAGGGATGGACATGTAAATTTTGCGAACGGGTGCCCATCATTCGAAGCTACACGCAACGTGCAGTCCTCTTTCCGACCGACCCGAATCCCCTGTTCGTAGCAAGCGGCAAGAAAGCCGATGGCAAGCCGGTCATTGCTACACAGAATCGAGTTCGTCCTCAATTGACGTTCCTCCAAGATCTTCATCGTGCCTCTGTGTCCAATTTCTTCAAACGCCCAACCTTTGCCATCAACCTTGAGAATATGCGGCTCATGTCCGAGGCGCTCCATGATTTCGACATACGCCTTGCGCCGTTTGTTGGCATTGGGGTTCGCGGGTGTTCGCATTTCGAAGAAGGACGGGGGTTCACCAGTGCGGGTCATGTATTCGACGGTTTGCGACACAAAGCTAAAGTTATCCGATCCGACAAAGGCTGCTCCCAGACCATCAAGATTGCTGTCGAACAGAACGGTCGGCACATTGGCACAGAATTTCTCGATCGCAGATCTGTCCGAAATTCGGCCCAAAGGGGCCAAAAGAACACCGGCGGGTTTCATCGATTGCAAGCCGTCCAGAATTTCGTTCTCCAGCTTCTGCTCGCCATGAGAGCTGAACAGGGACGGCCGATAACCTGCCGCAATGCAACTTTGTTCCAGATAGCGTGCAATCTCGACAAAGAACGGGTCCGCCAGATAGGGCACGACGATTCCGATATTCTTGGTAAGCTTTCGGTTCTGGTTCACCGCGTAAATGTTGGGGCGATAGTCGAACCGTTCCAGCGCCTCTTCGATTCGGGCCCGCGTCGTGGGGCGAACGCTGTCGGGATCGTGAAAGTATTTGGAAACCGTAGGGCGCGAGATGCCGCTGAGCGCTGCAAACTCTTCCATGTTCTTTATCTTGGTCATGCCAGTCTGCCTGCTGGTATTGTTCGTCGTGAACTTATCATAGATTTACATATTCTTTGCGCGCGCTAATAAATCAATAGCCAGAGCGGCCTCGTGCTACCAGCGTGCGACAAGGCGTTCAAAGGGTTTCGAGAGCGGCGCCGCCCTTTTGGCAAGATTCATTCAAATTGATGACAAGGCTGGCGAAACGTATCCAGGAAGGTCTGTGTGTAGCTTGGCCGGCGCTTACGGCCGAGAACTGTGGACTGAACAGCAGGCTTGGACGGGGTAAGAAAAAGGCTAGAATATTATGATCGAACACTAAACCCAAATTCTTGACGATCTTATCTAAGCGATTGGTTTTAAACTATGGATGCTATTGCCCAACTGACCAATTGGATGATTGCCGAGGGGCGTCGTTCGGATGACCCGGAAAAAGTTGTGTCATATTTCTGTTCGTCTCTGATCGAGGCGGGTGTGCCGCTCTGGCGGGTCAATATCGGTCAGCGTTTCGCCAATCCGCTGCTCATCGCATGGGGGATCGTCTGGACACCGGATGGCACCGAAAGCTATGACGTGACACATGAGACCATGCTGACGGATGGGTATGTCGGCAGTTCATTCGAATACATTCTTGAACACCGTAAGCCACTTCACAAAAGTCTGCGGCAATTGGATCCCAAGACCGAGCACTTATCATATCTTGAATTCGCTGAGTTGGGTGGCACCGATTACTATGCTACGCTGCTTTATTACGGAGACGGATCGCTGCACGGCTGCACTTTTGTCACCCGGTCGCCAGAAGGCTTCTCGCCCCGGCATCTGAAAATGATTGAGGGTGCATTGCCCGCTCTGTCCTCTGCTCTTGAACCTGTCACCATGCGCAAGTCGTCCAAAGGTCTTCTGAGAACCTATCTTGGCGATGGGCCCTCTGATGCTGTGTGGAACGGGCGGATCAAGCGAGGGGAACGCACAACCCTTGACGCAGTTGTCATGTTCTCTGACCTGCGCGGTTTCACCGCTCTTTCAGACAGGGCATCCGAAGAAGACGTTTTCGACATGTTGAGTGGATATTTTGATCTGGTCGTGCAGTCTGTCGAAGAGAATGGCGGCGACATTCTCAAGTTCATGGGCGACGGCATTCTGTCGATATTCACTGTCGAGACACAGGAAGGTTTGAACGCCCAATGCAAAAGGGCAGCACAGGCCGCTCAAAGTGTTTTGACCGGTTTGGCCGCACTCAACCATCGCCGCGATGAGGCTCAGAAGCCGCCGTTGGACATAGGCATCGGGATCAATGTCGGGCAGGTCAGCTATGGCAACATCGGCAGTCCCGGCAGGCTGGATTTCACTGTTCTGGGCAGAGCGGTCAACGTCGCAAGCCGTATTGAGGGGTTGACGAAATCCCTGGGCCACAGAGTTCTGGCGACGTCAGCCGTTGCCGCTGCTTCGCCTGAACTGTTCTCAGCTTGTGGGTTTCACGAAGTTCGAGGGCTTGCCGAATCCATCGAGTTGTACTCTCTCGTCGAAAAGGAGCCTCAAGCCAGCCCCATACCGGATCGCCACATGGATCCGGACAACATGGATTGAGAATCGCAAGCTTCTACATTGTCCGCAATGCCGAATTCGAATTGGGCTGCGGGCGACGAGGCCGCGCACTGCGCTGATTAAGGTGCCGTCGCAGGACCCTTGGACGAAAATGTATTCGCGCTCAAGGACCTGGGCGCATCCGAAGCTGATGCTGCGGACACACCTGGCCTTTTCGCGTCACAAAGCAATCCGGGCCGAGGTCATGGCTTTTCCGTAACCACCCGCCATGAGGCCCGTGATTGCGCCATTCTCGATATCCAGATCGACCTTTATCAGGCTCGGGCTTGCCGGGTTCATAAACACCCCCTGTTCGATTTCAAATGATCGCTGAGACGTGCCGCCGAAATCGTGCAACACGCATGCAAGTGGCCCGGCCGCCATCCCAGTGGCGGCTTCTTCATCTATCGCGTATCTGGGTGCGAACATACGGGTTGTGGCGTCCCGGCTGCTGATTGAAGGGTCATTCGTGAATACGTAATAGCCAATCAGATCCAGTTTCTCGCTGATTTGCTTGATTTTGGCCAAATCTGGTCTGATTTTGGCAAAGCCCGCCGCATCCGAAAGACCAACGACGATGAAGCTGTTGCCGGTGTTGACCAGAACCGGAGCAAACCTCTGATCTAGGTCAGTTTTGTCGACCCCGAGAGAGCTCAGCACATCGTCGAGTTTCACGCCATTTTCGATCCATTCCTGAGCACCCGAGTAGCGTGGGGCCAATTGTTCCATATAGGCGGCGCCGTCTTTCATGAGTATGCGCCTGGGGCCATCAACTGTTTCCTTTGAAGTATCGGGCTTGGGGATCCGACCCAACGCATCAAGGTGAGAGAAGGCGGCGATTGTTGCATGACCGCAATGAGCGATGCGCCGGTTCGGTGTGAAGAAATCCAGCTTGAAGCCTTCCGTCTTGGACCGCGAGACAAACGCCGTCTCGGACAATCCAACTCTTGCCGCCACGGTTTGCATATCTTGCGCGCTCAGATCATCAGCGTCCAGAACGACGCCTGCGGGATTTCCTCCGGTGCCACCGTCGACAAACCCGTGCACGATTTCAACCGTGACATCCCTGGCAGTGTTTGTTTGCGTATTCATTGATCGTCTCCAAACATGAGGCCGCGCCCTTGATCGAGGCGCGGCCAGTTGCGCATCAGTTGCCGGCGGCGGTGATGCGGTTCAGGAATGCAGTCATCTGTTCCGCAATTTCAGACCCATATTCTTCCAGCGCGAAGTGTCCGGTATCAAGCAGATGAAACTCAAGATCCTTCAGGTCGCGTTGATAGGGCAGGGCGCCTTCGGCCGGAAAGATGTGATCATTCTTACCCCACATCAGCAGCGCAGGTGGTTGATGCTCACGAAACAACGCCTGCCATTTCGGGTACTCGGCAACGTTGGTGCCGTAGTCCAGGAAAAGTTCAAGTTGCACCTCCTGATTACCTTCGCGATCAAGCAGGTATTGGACGTGCCAATAGTTATCCGGGCTGATCAGTTCCGGCCTCTGTACACCGTGGGTGAACTGCCACTTGGTCGCATCCAGAGTAAGAAACCCACGAAGCTGGTCGCCATTCTCTTTCGATGGGTCGGCCCAATAGGCTTTGATCGGGTCCCAGAATTCGCGCAGCCCTTCCTCATACGCATTGCCGTTCTGAATGACGAAGCCAGTGACCCGTTCGGGTTGTTCGGCAAACATCCGGAATCCAACCGGGGCACCATAGTCCATCAGATAGACCGCGTATTGATCGACACCCTTCCGATCCAGCAGAGACGTCATGATTTCGGCGATATTCGCAAAGGAATACTCGAAGTTTTCGGCTTGCGGCATGTCCGAGGCCCCAAATCCGGGGAAATCGGGCGCGATCACGTGATAGTTCTTGGCCAGTTCGGGGATAAGGTTGCGGAACATATGTGACGAGGTCGGAAACCCATGAAGCAAAAGAACGGTTGGCCTGCTCGGGTCTCCGGCCTCACGATAGGCGATATTGACCTCGCCGATCTTTTCTGCGCGGAAATTGACCGCTTGGGTGGCTTCAATGCCGGTCTCGCTTGCGGTTGCAGGGGCCGGAGTTAACGGCACCGCGATGGTAAGCGCGAGAAGACTGGCGCTCAGGATGGATTTCAGATTGCGCGACATGGGTATTTCCTTTCTTGGGGTTTTGGGGGCGCGTCTGAACGCGCGGGGTTCAGCATCGGTCAGCGTTTCTGGCCGGGCTTTTCTTTGTGCTCTGTGTTTTGAGCTTTCAGTTCCGCCAGTTCATCGCGAAGCGGCGCCATATGCTCTTCAAACTCATCCAGGGTCAGGCGTTGGGGGATGTGCTGCGGGCAGTTCCAGTCCATCGCTTCAAGCTTGATCACAATGGCCCGCTCCGGGTGGCCCCTGTAATTCGGGTCACTCAAACGTTGCGTCAGGGCCGGATCATCCGCGCCATCAACAAGTTTCGCCCGGCCCCAGATCTTGAGGCGTCTCCGGTTGGGATAGTCCATCAGGATCAGAGAAATGCGGTCGTTGTTCAGCAGGTTACCTGCGCTCAGATATTGCCGGTTGCCGCGAAAATCTGCGTAGGCCAGCGTCCGTTCATCCAGCACTTTCAGAAAGCCTGCCGGTCCGCCGCGGAATTGAACATAAGGCCAGCCGGTTTCAGAGACGGTCGCCTGATAGAAGCCGTCCCTTTGTGCGATGAAGCTGGCCTCGACCGGGCTGATGAGGTCTTCCTGAACAGCGCCGGCCAGAAACTTTGCATAACCTTCAGCCGATTTGTTCTTGGCCTGTGTTGCACGTACGGAAGGCGTAAAAGTGATTTCTGCAAAAGGACGTGACATTGAATTCTCCATCTCAGCCGGGCAGAGCCCTGGGGTTGAGGTGAAGCTAGTCCAAGCCTTGGTGTTGCAGAATATCACTAATTGGCAATATATTATTCCAAAATATGGAATAGTAGTTTGGATAGATTTCACGCTCTGAGCGTTTTTGTGAAGGTGGCCGAGTTGAAAGGCTTCGCGGCCGCAGCGCGCCACCTCAATATGTCGCCACCAACGGTAACCCGACTGGTCTCCATGCTGGAGGACAGCCTGGGGCTTCGTCTTTTTGTGCGCACCACGCGATCAGTCAAGCTGACGGACAGCGGGCGAAGGTTCTTTAAAGATGCCAGACGCATTCTGGTGGATCTCGAGGAGGCAGAGCGTGCCGCCGTCGGATCCTATGCCGAACCGACCGGGGAACTCAGCGTGACCGCATCGGTGTTGTTCGGCCGCATGTTCGTCACTCCGATTCTGGGTGAATTTCTGGAACTGCATCCAAAGCTCTCTGCGCGCACTCTCTATGTGGACCGCGTGGTCAATCTGGTGGATGAAGGCCTCGACGTCGGGATCAGGATTGGAAACCTTGCAGATTCAAGCCTGATGGCGGTGAGATGTGGCGCGGTGAGGCAGGTCGTGTTTGCCGCTCCGGCATATCTTGATTCGCGCGGCGAACCAGACACACCCGACGACCTGGCCAATCACGCGATCATAAACTCAACCGCCCTGCACGCCTCGGCCCAATGGCATTTTCAAAAAAGCGAAACGGTCGTGACAAAGCGCGTGAACCCGCGCATCAGCATGAACACCAATGACGCGGTGATCGAGCTGGCGCTGCAAGGGCATGGCATCGGGCGGCTTTTATCCTATCAGGTTGCACCCTACGTTGCGGACGGGCGGCTCAGGACCGTTCTGAATTCGTATGAACCACCCGAGGTCCTCATCCATCTTGTGCATCAAGAGGGCCGCACCGTGTCTGCAAAAGTGCGCGCTTTTGTCGATTTTGCGGCCAAACGTTTCAAATCCGACCCCTATTTGGATGGATTCCGACCCAGACCTGAGAGTTAGGCCAAAAGATTCGCCGAACCACGCCATCCGGTCGCGGCTAGGGTCGCGTCACGGTCCTGACCGACAGATCACTCTGGGCATGCCCTTTGAAGTGATACAGCGCGAGGCCTGCCCATATGCGAACATGTGCAACAAAGCTTGCCACCAACTAGATTTGCCGGCACGAAACTGAAATCTCAGATCCCGGGTGCACACGCTTTTCGAAGCGATAGGGCCAGCATTGAGCATGCAATCACGTTTGACCCATGGTTTAGTCGGTCTTGCCCCAAGCATCGTGCGCGATCAGCGCGGCCTCGACCCGGTTTCGGGCGTGGAGCTTGGAGAGGATTGCCGTCATGTAGTGCTTTACGGTTTTTTCCTGAAGATCCAGTTGATCTGCGATCTCCCGATTGCTCATCCCCTTCGCCACACGTCGAAGTATTTCTTCCTCGCGATGTGTGAGATCATCCAGAACATCACTGTCTTTGGAAGCTTCTGCCTCTCTGTTGATCTGAAGCAGCACGCGCGAGGCCAACCCGGGTGACACGAATCCTTCACCTGCGGCGATGCTGCGCAGTGAGGCCGTCAGTTCGCTAGCCGTCACACCTTTGACGATGTAGCCGATTGCCCCTGCTTCCAAAGCATCCGCAACGTCACTGTTGTTTTCCGAGACCGTCAATATCGCGATAAATGGCGGGTTTGCCATGGCCGCGATTTTTCGCGTCGCATTTATGCCGCCCCCGGGCATCGAAAGATCGAGGATGGCGATGTCAGGTTGATGAATGCTGACAAGTGAAATTGCCTCATCCGCGCTCGAGCCGGCAGCGAGAACTTCGAACCCATCGGCTTCGTCCAATGTCCGGTGCAAACCGTCCCTGAAAATCGGGTGATCATCCGCTATTACGACAGATGTTGTCATGACGTACTCATCTTTCTGGGAAATAGTATCATTGTGACAGAGGTACCTTTGCCAGGGCTTGACCTGACTTCGAACCTGCCGCCGATACTCTCAACCCGATCTCGCAAACCCAAGAGCCCCTGGCCTCCATCGTCACGCAGTACTTTTCCGTCCGAGGGGTCAAATCCGGGCCCGTCATCGTTGACATGAATGACGACCCGATCGTTATGCGCCTCGCAAATGACCGTGCATCGAGAATTCGGAGCATACCTGGCGGCGTTGGAAAGCGTTTCCTGAAGGAACCGGAAAACACACAGCTTGTCGGACACGGACAACTCGATCGTCTGGCTTCCCTGAAGTGAAACATCCGGCCGTAACGGGCTGTGTTCCGAGTGATCTTCTATCGCTCTTTTCACCACATCAATCAGCGCCAGATTGTCGATGTCCGGAGCGGACAACCCCCGCGACAACGCGCGAATTTCGGCCAGAGACTTCTGCAAAGACTGTTGAATCTCCTCGGCCTCAGCAGGCTTTTCAGGCCTGTCCGAGAACGCCGCCTCCAACCTGAGGGCCGCGAGGGACAGATATTGAGCGGGACCGTCGTGAAGCTCGGAACCAAGCTTCTTCAGAAACCGGTCTGTTTGCGTGGCATATCGTTCCGACGCTTCGACCACGCGCGACCGCAGCCTGGCGTTCTGCTCTGCCATCTGCTCACTCTCTTTCAGACGCCGCTCCAACAGGCGCCCCTGACGTCGAATGGTGTTGTCACCGATTGCCACGATGGAAAACAGCACGATTGTGCTTGCTGCAAATGCTGACCCGACGACCAGCCAGCTTGTCCGGCGGGCTTTGGCCATATCAACTTCCAGCTGTTCGGCTTTCTCGTAAAACTCTGCAACTGCAATAATTTCGCCTGACCAGAGTTCGCGGATCGGGCTGTACACTTCAAGTAGCGGGATCCCAAGTGCTGCTTCTGCGGCGCTTTCGGCATGGTCGAGATCTTCGAAAGAACCCGAAATCGCTCCGCTCCAGGCTCGGCTCAGATCATCAGTCGGGTCGAAACGGCGTCCAATGATGGTTGGATCCGACGCGTGCGCGATCACGCCGCCTTGTTTCCAAAACTTGAAAGACACAATGCGGTCCCGCATCGGCTGGGTCATGAATATTTCGTCCAGCGCCCGCCTTGCTTGATCGGAAAGACGATCCCCGTATGCAAGTTCCTGGCTGAGAGGGGATACGATGCTCTCCATATACAGCGCTGCGGAATTGGCAGAATTTTGGACAACTGCATTCTCGATCCGATTTGACACCCATGCGCCAACTATCGCGGTGGCCGTTCCCATCACGACAATGCAAGCCGCAAGAAAAACGCGCGACAATGACCAATTGCGAACTGACAGATCAGAAATCTCGGGTCTCATTTCGTGATCAACTATGAACGACATTCCCTGACCGCGCCACCGACCTTGGTCTGAACTCACCAGCGTTCGGATTCGGAACTCGGATCATGTCAGAACCCTCGGTCGCGCAATCGCGCAGGCGGCAGACAGAAAGCACGCGTGGCCTTGCAGGAAGTACACGGAGCTCGCTCAAAACTCCGTCCAGACGATCAGCGCATCGGCCCAAAGCCGTCCTTGGAGGAGCCATACCTACGGGCGAGATTTTTGATTTGTCACCCCGGCAGAACAATGGAAAGGCGTTCAACCAAAGCTCTTTGCACGATGGCAAATCTCGGAGTGCGCGCTATCTCGTCCAGAGCCGCCACCCACAGCGGGACATCTATTCTGGGATCAATTTCTGACGACCGATGAAGCCTAGGATCCGCGTTCCCAATAAACGAGGGCAGGATCGTTTTGCCCACCCCGGATGCTGCCATCTGTTGAAGCACCAAAAAGCTGTCTGCCCCGTTGGTCATTTCATCGGCGCTGACATGTTCGGCCAGCCATTTGGCGGGAAGCGAGCGGCTCAACGCTCCATCAAGCCTCATCCATTTTCGGTTTGGGGAACCGTCGTCAAAAACGCCGAATGACAATGTTCCCGCACGTTCGCTGACAAGCCCTTCTTCAAGTTTGATCGAGGGTCGCACTGCGATGTCCGCGGTCAACCTTGACAGATCATGATGGCTGTTGCCGCTTAACAAAGTCAGCTCCAAATCGGGATAAAGCCGCGATATCTCAGTCAGAATTTGGGGCAATACAAACTGACAAAGGCTGTCCGTAGACGCAATGCGGACCTGACCCGCAGGGGACCGGTTTGCCCCCACAATTGCCCGCTCTACGGAAAGTACGGCCTCTTCAACGCTTTCCATCGCCGAAAGAATAGCTCTGGCCTCGGGTAGGGCAGTGTACCCTGACGGGTGTTTTTGAAAGATCACGCATCCAAAACGGTCTTCAAGCGCGGCGACTCTGCGCAGCACCGTTGCATGAGTGACACCAAGCGCCCCGGCAGCCGCATTCAGTGATCCGTGTTTCCTTACGGCCAGCGCGTATCGAAGATCATCCCAGTTTTGGTTGTGCATAAATTAACAAGCAACAACAAATAACAAACAATTACAAGAAAAAATGTTCAGGCTAGTATTCGACGCATTGAACAGGGAGACGCACAATGATCAAGAAAATCCCGGCCGTTGCGGCAGGTTTGCTGTCGGTAGCCGTTATTGGATCAGCCATCGCCCATGAAAGCGAAAATCCTGCGGTGAAGGCTCGGACCTCAATCATGCAGCTCTATGCCTTCAATCTTGGCACGTTGGGCGGCATGGCCAAGGGAGAGATTGAATATGATGCCGAGGCAGCAACACGGGCCGCAAATAACCTGGTTGTTCTGACGCAAATCGATCAATCTGCGATGTGGCCTGCCGGATCCGACAATGCGTCCGACCCGTCCACCCGGGCCTTGCCAGCCATCTGGGAGAACTTTCCGGATGTAAGCGCAAAAGGTCAGGCCATGGCGGAAGCCGCCGTTGCGATGCAGGCGGCGGCAGGCCAGGATGTCGATGCCCTTAAGGCGGCGATGGGTGATCTGGGCGGATCATGCTCGGCATGTCATAAGGCTTACAGGGCACCGAAAGACTAAAGGAGCGCTGGCCATGCGGCGTTTGTTCATTTTCGCCGCAGGTATCGCTGTACTGGTCGGGCTGGTCGGTTTGGTGCTGACCCGTCCGAAAACAGTTGACCAGACACAACTGAACGGGATTGTCCCTGATCTCAGTCGAGGTGAGGCAGTGTTTTACGCGGCTGGATGCGCGTCCTGTCATTCTGCTCCGAACGCAACGGGTGAGGAAAAGCTGGTACTCGCTGGCGGTCGTCGGTTTGCGTCGGATTTCGGCACGTTCATAGCCCCGAACATATCCAGTGATCCGGTTGCCGGCATCGGATCGTGGTCCGCATCGGATCTGGCCAATGCCCTGCTCCACGGGACCGGGCCCGAAGGACAGCACTATTTCCCCGCATTTCCCTATACGTCCTACGCCAACATGTCAGCCGAGGACGTTGTTTCACTGCATGCCTTCCTCGGCACTCTGCCGGCGGTTCCAAGCCAAAGCGCAGCGCACGAGGTTGGCTTTCCTTTCAATATTCGACGCGGGCTGGGCGGGTGGAAGCTGTTGTATCTGAAACCGGGCTGGGTTGTGGAAGGCGATCTGACTGACCAGCAAATTCAAGGCCGATACCTGGTAGAGGCGTTGGGACATTGCGCAGAATGTCACACGCCGCGTAACGGGCTAGGGGGCCTGAAACGCGATCTCTGGCTGACAGGTGCACCAAACCCCAGCGGAAAGGGACGCATCCCCGGGCTGACTTCTGCCCAACTGGATTGGTCCGAGGCTGATATTGCCGAGTATCTGAAATCCGGTTTCACGCCGGATTATGATAGCGCGGGTGGTGAGATGGTCGAAGTCATCGAAAACACATCCCGCCTTACGGATGACGACCGTCTGGCGATTGCGGCCTATCTCAAGGCCGTGCCCGCGTCACCGACAGACTCGCCGTCAGAGTAACCCTCTTTGGCGCCATGCGGCCGATGCCAGATGTCTTTGCCAGCCGTCAGCACGAAGCCGCAAGGCCTATTCCCTTTTCGCCAAACTCCTGTTTTACGTTCTGGGCACCGGAACGCAGCACACGCCCGCGTTTCTGTTCAGGATTGATTGAGGGTCGTGGCCAAATGACACAAAAAATCGCGCTTTGGTCCATTCCGATATCCCTGGCGGTACTGGCCCTGAAGCTGCTGGCCTGGTGGCTGACAGGTTCGGTGGCGTTGTTGTCGGACGCGATGGAATCCACCGTCAATGTCGCAGCGGCCCTGCTGGCTTATTTTGCGGTTCGGGTCGCAAACAAGCCCCCTGATGAAAACCACCCCTTTGGCCACAAGAAAGCTGAGTATCTTTCCGCTGTCGTCGAGGGCGCATTGATTGTGTTGGCGGCGTTCTTGATCATCAGAGAGGCCGTGCTGGCCCTTCCCAATCCACATCTTGAGGATGCGCCTTTTCTTGGAATCGCCGTCAATGTCATTGCAACGGGCGTGAATGGCGCATGGGCCTACCTGTTGCTTAAAGTCGGCAGGCGCGAGGGTTCACCTGCATTGGAGGCAAGCTCGCGGCACATTTTTACAGATGTCATGACGTCAGTTGGTGTCATCGCGGGGCTCACACTTGCACTTGTCACCGGCTGGCTTGTCCTTGACCCGATCCTTGCAATTCTGGTCGCGCTGAACATCCTGTGGGAAGGTTGGAAAGTCATTCGTGCGTCCGTTGACGGCCTGATGGATGTGAGCCTTTCTGAACATGACTTGCAGGTTGTTTCCAGCACCATTGAAAACAATCTGGGCGCTGCGCTGGAATATCACGACCTCAAGGGGCGCAGATCCGCGAATGTCATCTTCGTCGAGTTTCACCTTGTTGTGGACGGCGCAATGCCGGTCAGCGCAGCCCATGACATCTGCAATGAAATCGAACACGCATTGGAACGTCTTTATCCGGGTTCTGTTTTTGTCATTCATCTCGAACCCGATGACGAGCTGAAGGGTAACGGAGCACAACCGAACCAGGTTTCTTAAACCACTTGGTGCAATCGACTACGACCGAAGTCGTGGTTTTGGCGGGGACGTTCGGCCCGCAATTCATCAGACCTAAGCCCGATGTCGGGACGCAAAGCCCCGGATAACCTGTCACCGACACCATGAGTTGGGTCGAACAGAACCGGAGGCGAAAAAATGAAACTTCAAGGAAAACTGGGCCAGCTTCTCAGCACAGCAGCACTGGCTTCGTTGATTGCCGCGACGCCTTACGTGCCGAAGTTTGACGCGGAAGGTCGCCTGCACCTTGAACCAGCCTATGCCTTTGCCAAAAGTGGCAGCGGAAAAGACGGGGATGGAGGCGATGACGACCGAGGGGATGATCGTGGCGGCGAACGGGACGACAACTCGGGGTCGGGCAACAGTGGTCGCGGTGGTGATCGCGACGACGACAGGGACGATGACCGCGACGATGATCGGGACGACAATTCCGGATCCGGCAAAGGTGGTCGCGACGACGATGACGATGACGACGATGATGACTCGAAGCGTTCAAATCGAGGCAGTGGCAAAAAGGATCAATCCCGGTCAGGCGGCGGGTCATCGCGCTCTGCCGGCATAACGAAGGTTGAGACGAACGCCAACGGCATCGAAGTGCGCTATGCCGATGGAACCAAGGAAGAAATCGAAAACGGTCGGTATGAAAGGAAGAATGCTCAGAACCGCACGGTGGAAGAACGGCTGGCGACAGGCGCCGATGTCTCAAGGCTCCGGTCATTGGCAGATGGTATCTCCATCGACAACGTGCGCTCGTCCGGCCAAGGAGGTACTACGGGAATCCGCCCGACGAAAGTTGAACGTCAGGGCAACAATATCGAAGTGAACTATGCCAATGGCTGGAAAGAAGAGATCGAGTTTGGCCGTTATGAGTTGAAAGACCCATACAACCGGACTGTCGTTGAGAGAAATGCAACCGCCGCTGACCGTCGGAGATTGCAGTCGGCAGGCAACTAGGCAACTACGTCAGAACGAAAGACAAAAGGCGGCTTCTCATCGTCAGAAGCCGCCTTTTCTAATCGTCATTGCCAGCGGTTATTGGCGTACTGCATTGCGATCAATGGCTTCTTGCCCAAGGTGTTGACGCAATATTCCGCCCAACACGAAAGGCACGGGCACCAATGTCGCAACCCGCCATAAGCGACGTCTCATGTATGTCCTGCCCCTTTCGCGCTTGCAACGACCAGTCATCCACTGGTTGTGAACCCTGATCCTAACGTTCACCGCGCCGATAGGGTGCCATCAGTGCGGCAGGCACTTCGGCCCTGCGGGCGACGAGAACGAGCGCGACGATGGAAAGCACATAGGGCGCCATCAGGAAGAGTTGATATGGCACGCCTTCAATCGCCGTTTGCAGCCGCAACTGGTATGCATCGAAAAAAGCAAACAGCACGGCACCGATCAACGCCTTGCCAGGCCGCCAACTTGCGAACACAACCAGTGCGATGCAGATCCAGCCGCGTCCTTGAACCATGCCCGGGAAAAAACTGTTGAACGCCGTTGTCGTCAGGAACGCGCCACCCACTGCCATCAACGCTGATCCGACAACCACTGCACCAATGCGAATGCGAATGGGGTTCAACCCCTGCGCCTCAACCGCGTGCGGGTTTTCACCGGTCATGCGAATGGCCAGCCCCAGCGGTGTCCGGGCAAGGACGTAGGCCATCACAGCCACCGCAAACAGAGCGAGGTAGGTCGGCAGAGCCTGGGAAAACAGGATCGGACCCAAAATGGGGATATCGGAAACGCCCGGAACATCGAGTGGCTGGAAAGGTTCTATCGTCGGGGGCAGATCGCCCACTTCGACAAGCAACCGGTAAAGGTAGTAGGCCAGCGCGGATGCAAACAGCGTGATGCCAAGCCCCGAGACATGTTGCGACAATCCAAGCGGGACCGTTAGCATGGCGTGCAGCAATCCTAACATTGCGCCGCAAAGTGCCGCTATCATCAGGCCAACCAGCAAAGGCGCGCCCATGTAGACGGCAAGCCAACCGCTCATCGCGCCCATGGTCATGATCCCCTCGATCCCCAGATTGAGAACACCCGAACGTTCACAGAGCAACGCGCCGAGGACTCCGAAAATAAGCGGCGTTGCAATGCGCAGCACGGACGCCCAGAGGCTGGTATTCAGCAGCAGGTCAATTGCATCACTCATCGGCGCACCCGGTAAGTTGTGAAAAGAAGGGCCACGATCATGGTGAGCAGGCAGAGCGCCACGATCACGTCGGCAATGAAGCTGGGAACGCCGGTTGCGCGGCTCATGGCATCGGCCCCGACAAAAACGGTGGCGACGAAAACCGCGGCGGCGACCACACCCGCCGGATGCAAAGCGGCCAGCATTGCGACGACGATGCCGGCATAGCCGAATCCGGGGCTCATGGTTGTCGTGACCCCGGCTGTAACACCCATGACTTCGACGGAACCTGCCAGCCCTGCCAAAGCGCCTGACAGCAGGGCCACACCCATGATCGTTTTTGGAAGGGAAATTCCGGCAAAGGCGGCGGCACTGGCGTTCAAGCCTGCGGCGCGTGTTTCAGCACCAAAAACCGTGCGGGCCAGGATCAGCCAAACAACACCTGCTGCCGCGATGGCAAAAAGCAACCCGATATGAAGGCGCGTGCGGGGAATAAGATCCGGCAGGCGGTACTCTCCGCTCACGGGCACTGAGGAAGGCCAGCCAAAGGCCATCGGATCGCGCATCGGACCCTCGATCATGAGGCCGACGAAAAGGATCACAATGAAGTTGAGCAGTAGGGTCGTCACCACCTCATCCACCCCGAAACGCAGGCGCAAATAAGCGGGGCCCGCCAACAGGGCCGCACCCGCCGCCATGCCCGCCAGCATCAAAATCGGAATCCCGATCCATCCGGAAACCCCGAGAGAATGCCCGATCCACGCGGTAATCAGCGCGCCGACGAAGAACTGCCCCTCGCCGCCGATGTTCCAAAGACGCGCCCGAAAGGCGACGGCCGCGGCAAGCCCGGTAAATATCAGCGGCGTGGCGCGGGTCAGCATCTCGGTGATCGAAAGGCGCGAACCAAGCGCGCCGGTCAGCATTTCACCATAGGCAGTCAGCGGGTTCACACCTGCCGCTGCGATTAGACCCGCAGCCAATAACAACGCGGTAAAGATCGCGGCCAGCGGAGCAATGACCACAAGGTACAGCGGTACATATGTGCGTCGTTCAAGCCGCATCATCATCTTCCTTCCAGACACCTGCCATCATCAGGCCAAGGCGTTGCGGGTCAGCCTCATCAGCGGATATCGGTTTCGACAATCGACCCTTTACGATGGCCTGTATCCGGTCTGAAAGAGCTACGGCTTCTTCCAGTTCCTCCGAAATTAGCAGGATCGCAGCACCCTCGGCCCGTGCGGCCAGAAGCTCGGCATGAACTGCGGCAATTGCCCCTTCATCAAGGCCCCGCGTCGGCTGGTTGGCGAGCACGAAACGCGGTCCGTTGGTCAGGACTCGCCCCAGGATCAGCTTTTGCATGTTGCCGCCAGACAGCAGCCGTGTGCGCGTGTCGGGACTGGCCCCTCGGATATCAAATCGTTCGATAAGCCCTGCGGTGTATTCTCGGGCAGCGCGTTGTCGGACAAAGCCTCGGCGCGAAAACTCTGGTGTGCGCAGACGTTCAAGAACTGCATTTTCCCACAGGCTCAAATCACCCACGACACCTTCTGCATGGCGGTCTTCCGGTACCCTGCCTGCGCCAGCCTGGATCATGCCGCGCGGGCCCAGATGGCCGATATCCTTGTTCAGCAGTGTCAACTGCCCTGCGTTGGGGTGGATCAGTCCAGACAACAGCCCGCCAAGCGAGGCCTGACCATTGCCTGATACGCCGACGATACCAAGGATCTCGCCAGCGTGGACGGTGAATGACACGTCATCCAGCCGCAATTCACCGTCTTTTTCCACGCGCACATCGTTTGCGACCAGAACCGGCGCGCCAATCTCGTGGTCTTGACGAACGGGCCGTTCCACTTTGCGGCCAACCATCAATTCCGCCAACTCTCCGGGGGTGGTTTCCGAGGTCCTGCGTTCCGCGACCAACCTACCGCCACGAAGAACGGCCACACGGTCAGAGGCCGCCATGACCTCATGCAGTTTGTGACTGATGAAGATAAGCGACAGACCCTCTTTCGTCATGTCGCGCAGCGTCTCGAACAGGCGCATTGCTTCGGGCCGGGCCAGAACGGCCGTGGGTTCATCCAGGATCAGTATGCGCGCGTCTCGGTACAGCGCTTTCAGAATTTCGACGCGTTGACGTTCACCCACGGAAAGGGACTTGATCCTGTCGTCGGGGTTCACGGGCAGACCAAACCGATCCGCGATCTGCAACAACTTTGCGCGCGCCTCGCCACGTGCGGACCGTGCGCGTGTCAGGGGTTCTGAACCAAGCATGACGTTTTCAAGAACCGTGAGGTTGCCCGCAAGCGTAAAGTGCTGGTGTACCATGCCCACACCCACCTCGATCGCTGCGCGGGGCAGACCCGGAGGCAACGCTTTGCCAAACACCCTGACAGAGCCTTCGTCGGCTGCGTAATGGCCGAACAGGATGTTCATCAGCGTCGTCTTACCCGCGCCATTTTCACCCAACAATGCAAGGATTTCACCCTGGGCCAATGACAGGGTCACATCATCATTGGCGGTAAGCGTTCCAAAACGCTTTGTAATGCCGTGAAGTTCCAGAACCTTGTTCATGTGGGCAGGCCTGCGATTGGAGACGGAAAGGTAAGTTCGGGCGCACGCGCCTCGATCAGAGCGCCAAGTTTCAGCAACGCAAGATCCGAGCCGGGTGGTCCCATCAGTTGCACACCGATTGGCAGGCCATTTGCCATGCCAAAGGGCAATGCCAAAGCCGGCAAGCCCGCGACATTGGCAAGTGCTGCGTTTGGGGCAAAGGCCTCCAACCGCGCCATGTGTTCATCCGCGGAGGCGCCAGAAAGGTCCAAAGTGCCGATAACAGGCGGCGCAAGCGATAGGACCGGCATCAGGACAGCATCCACAGAACTGAAAATCTTGCGAGCACGATATGTCAGGCGCGCAAGCTGTCTTGAGGTCGCAAAAAGCGCGGTGGCGGATGTGGCACGGCCCTCGGCAGCCATGGCAGCGGCAAGCGGTGGAACCTGGTCATCAGATATCCTGAGTGCAATGAGCCACTCGGCCAGCGAAACAGCCAGTATCGTTCGGGCAATTGCATGAGCCTCGGCCCCCATCTCGTCCGGGGTACAAATGTCATGCACCTCGCAGCCTGCATCGCGCAGAGCGTCAGCCGCATCCTTGGCGGCTTTGCACTGGTCAGTTCCGCAACGCTCGGGCAGTGCCAATGCAATGCGGGGGTGGTCCGCCGGATGTACCGGGGCCATGGGCTGGGCTACGGCTTGAAAGGCGGTTTCCACATCGCGAAGGGACCGCGCCAGAACCAGTTCTGACGCTATCCCCATCAGGTGATTGGCGAAATCAGGGCCCCCGGGCACCGCACCACGAGACGGCTTGAGCCCGGTCAAGCCGCAGCACGCGGCTGGGACTCTGATAGATCCGGCCGCATCCGTGGCATGAGCAATGGCGACGATGCCGCCTGCAACCGCAGCCGCGGCGCCGCCAGATGAGCCACCGGGCGTCAACGCGGGATTCCACGGATTGCGGGCCGCAGCCATGCCATCTGGTTCGCATGTCAGGGAAAGGCCGAATGGCGGTGTTGCCGAGACACCAAAAGGGATCAGGCCGGTCTGGCGCAAATCCTGCAACAGGCAGCTGTCACGTTCGGATTTTCGCCCTTGCGCGCGGATTGCCGCAGACCCGGCAGCAGCGGGCAACCCTATGGCGGAACCGCCGAGGTCTTTGACCAGGAACGGAACCCCGTGAAAGGGCCCACGTCGATCAGATGGCGCTGCATCTGCCGCCCTCGCGCCGGCGCGGGCCATGTCTTCGTCCAGGAACACCACGGCGCCCAGATCCGCCTGCGCGTGGCAGGCGGAAAGGCTTGCTTCCATCGCATCGGTGGCAGTGATCTGCCCCGCAGAAACGGCAGCAGCAAGAGCCGTGGCATCGGTCACGTCAAAGCCGCCGCGATCAGGAGGGCTCGCTTTCGTCGATCGGAACGTCCCATTCGCCGGATTGGATCGCGGCCTGTTTGGCCTCCATCGCAGGGACGGCGTCGGCAGGCACTTCGTCGGCGACATAGATCAGCTCATTGCCGCCATGAGCCATGAAGGAATATTCGGTATAATTGCGCCCGGTGGGATTGCCGGCCTGAACATCCGCCACGATGGCTTCGATGGTTGGCCCATAGTTCCATATCGCGTTGGCAAAGACCGTGCCGGGATAGCGCGGTGTATAATCTATCAGTGAACCGATGGCCTTCACGCCGCGCGCCTGAGCGGCGTCAGCGGTGCCAATGCGTTCACCAAACAGGATGTCCGCGCCTGCGTCGATCTGGGCAATCGCGGCTTCCTGCGCGCGAGCCGGATCAAACCATGCTCCGATGAAACCGTTAAGGAAAGTGGCGTCAGGGTTCACTTCACTGACGCCCATCCGGAAAGCATTGATCAGGAGGTTCACCTCGGGGATCGGATAACCGCCGACGGAACCAAAAACATTGCTTTCCGACATTTGGCCGGCAAGCATTCCGGCCAGATAGGCCGCCTCGTGGTTGCGGGTGCCGAAGACGCCAAAATTGTCGCCCTCCGGTCCGCCGGAGGACCCCATCAAAAACGCGGTATCGGGGTAATCACCCGCCACTTCGCGTGCTTCGCGTTCCACCGCGTAAGACTCGCCCCAAATGATTTGCGCGCCGCCTTCGGCGTATTCGCGCATCGCACGGGGATAGTCGGTCGGAGCCACACCCTCTGAAAACTCATATTCGATCAGGCCAGCCTCGGCGGCTTCCTGCATCGCCACGTGGATCCGGCTGTTCCATGCATTTTCGACCGGAGACATATGCACGCCAGCTACGCGGGTTGCAGATTGTGCATTGGCGCGGCGGATATAAGCCGGCAGGGCCAGCATGGCCGCGGCGCCGACCATCAGTTGACGACGTGTAGTGGTGAGTTTCATCGGAGTATCCTCTTCTGTTGGTGGCAACTATTCTTGTTCTTGGGCTTCCTAAATACTGGGCCTGGGCGCGTAATCCGCGTGATCCAGGGTCGAGGGGCGGCTGGGCAAGGAAAGCGCGGCCAGTCTTGGTTCGGTACGCGCCAGCACCTTGCCGTTTTTGATGACGGCAAGACGTGTGGCTTTCATACGAACAGCTTCAATCGGGTCCCGCGCTTGCAGCACAACCATGTTGGCTGGGCCGCCTTTGCGAATTGTCGGGTCAGGCAGACCCATGGTCTTGGCACCGTTCTGGGTAACGGATGTGAAAGCCCATTCCATCGCTTCGCGGGATGTCATCGGCACCGCATGCACGCCCATATGGGCCACTTCCAGCATGTCGGCGGACCCAAGAGAATACCATGGATCCATGGTGCAATCCTGCCCGAAGGAAACGTTCACACCTGCTGCACGCAATTCTGGTACGCGGGTCAGGCCACGGCGGCGCGGATAAGTGTCCGAGCGGCCTTGCAGCGTGATATTGATAAGCGGGTTCGGTACGACGTTCATGCCGCTTTCCGCGATCAGCGGAACAAGCTTCGAGGCATAGTAATTGTCGTATGAATGCATCGCCGTGACGTGGCTTGCAGTCACACGACCCCCGAGCCCAAGGCGTGTGGTCTCATAGGCGAGGGTTTCCACATGGCGCGACATCGGATCGTCACTTTCATCACAGTGCAGGTCCAGCATCAGGTCGCGATCCGCGGCAATCTCGGCCAGCCTCGTGACCGATCGAGCGCCTTCCGACATCGTGCGTTCAAAATGCGGGATACCGCCCACCACATCGACCCCCATATCGAGCGCCCGGATCAGGTTCTTTTCGGCATGTTCTGATCGATAGAGGCCATCTTGCGGGAATGCCACCAATTGCAGGTCAATATAGGGGGCAACAAGCTTGCGCACTTCCAGCAAAGCTTCGACACCCACCAACGGAGTTGACGAAACATCCACATGCGAACGGATGGCCAGCAATCCCTGCGACACGGCCAGATCGCAATATCGCATGGCCCGCTCGATCACCGCTTCGGGCGTCAGAAGGGGCTTTAGTTCTCCCCAAAGCGCGATGCCCTCCAAAAGCGTGCCCGAAACATTCATACGTGGCGACCCGAGGCTAAGGGTGGCGTCCATATGGAAGTGCGGGTCGACGAACGGAGGAGAAACCAGGCGGCCCGTTGCATCAATTTCTTCGCGCGCCTCACCCATGATGTCAGCGGCAATTTCTGCAACACGGTCGCCGTTGATCGCAATATCCACCGGTTCGCGGCCATCCGGCAAGCTGGCCTTTCTGATGATGATGTCAAACATTCATCTGCCCCCTAATTTGACCACATGGTAAAAGTATTCAAAATAATTGCTATTTATTTTTGCGATGTTTTGGAATTGGTGCCTGTGACGGCTTCTCAGCTGCTCATTATCAAAGCCCGACTGATTTAACTTTGACCGTCTAAAGCCCGGGATTTGGGGCAATGAACGCACCGAGCCAAAAGAGCGCCCAATACAACCGCAAGATTGCTTGCCGATGCAAACAAAAGCTCTGCCCGCCACCGCACAGCAGTATTCGATGACCGGTGCGGCGAACAGGGGCGACAGCCCACTGAAATAAGCTCAACCGGAGCGTTGATTGGTGAAGACATTGCCAATCCGCAACCTACATTCGCCGTGTTTCATCTCGACCGGAATTGGTGATACCTCCTTGCACGTCATGACCAATGTCGCGCCAACGATCCTTTCCACGGTTTCCAGCCAGTTTATCGATGACTGGCTGACGGCATTGCGTACGCTATGTCCCGAGGTTCAGATGGCATCGCTTCTCGCCCGGTCGGGTTTGGTCGCGGATACGCGTCACCCTCATGGTCGCGTCACGTTGGATCAGATCGTGTGTCTCTATCAACTTGCCGCAGTTGAGACCGGTGATGAGATGATGGGGCTTTGGAGCCGCCCAATCCGGCCGAGAGCCCTGCAACATCTTTTGACGACAGTCCGGGAGGCCACGTCTCTTTCATCGGCACTTTATCGCTTTTCGACCTTCTGGAACTTGTTGCTGGATGACTACCAGTTTGATCTGGATGACGCCGATAACATGTTGGTGCTTACGCTGAAGCCACGGGGCGCGGCTCAAGTTCAGCGGTTCGGGCACATGCTGATACTTAAACTTGCCCACGGGCTCATGTCTTGGCTGGCGGGGCACGAAGTTCCGGTCAAGGCTGTCGATTTCGTGTTTGAGCGCCCCGACTTTGATCAGGATTACGCGGTCATCTTTCCGGCACCGCTACGGTTCGGCCAAGGTGCCACCGCGATTTCGTTCGATCCGAATGCGTTGGGTCCAGTGCAGGCGCGCAGCACAAATGACCTTGACAGATTTTTACAAAACGCGCCCCGTGACTGGATCTTCACCAGTTCGCGAGAGCACACCCAATCGCTGCGGGTGCGCACCTATCTGGTCCAATCGGGATGGGACGCGGCAACCCTGACCCAGACGGCATCCGCGATGCACATGACCCCCCGCACCCTGATCCGCAGGCTGCATGCGGATGGTACATCGTTTCAGGCCATCAAGGATGCCCTGCGGCGTGATATCGCTATCCGTGATCTTCAGGCGGGGCGCAAAAGCGTTGAAGCCATCGCACATGATGTCGGATTTTCGTCGGCGGCCAATTTCCACCGGGCCTTTCAGCGCTGGACCGGAAGCACGCCAAGCTCATACCGCAGGGTGCAAATGTAGGGCGCCCGATTTGTCACTTTTGGACAATGATCTGTCATTGCACGAGATGGTCCCCAGCGGGCAGGATCGCTAGATCTTGCTGTAGAAAAACTTCTTTTCGGAAGTTTTGCCCTCAAAAACTCATCATTCCGCTCATCCATGGCTTCCCGGTTGTGGCGCCATCTGAGAATGACCGTCGTGAAAGGATCCGCCAATGTCAGACAAACTCGACACCATACTCCAAGCCGCACGCGACCACGCCGTGCAGGTGATCCTGCCCAATGTGGATGCCTGGAACGCCGCGAAGAAGTGGCCGCGCGATGCTTCGGACAAGGCCGGGGCCGCTGGCCTGACGGGCCTCTACGCCCCCGAAGAGTTTGGCGGTCAGGGCTTGCCGCTGGCGCAAGGCATTCAGGTCTATGAACAACTGGGACGGGGCGATGGTGCCTATGCCTTTGCCCTGTCGATGCATAACATCTGCACCTTCGCGGGCTGTGGTTATGGCACAGATGCCTTCAAGGAAAAGTGGGCGCGGGACCTGACATCTGGTCGAAAGCTGGCGAACTTTGCACTGACCGAACCACAATCCGGATCGGACGCAACAAACATGTATTCACGCGCCGTGGTCAATGACGACGGCACATGGACGATCAGCGGCGCGAAGGCATGGGTCAGCCTCGCGACCGAGGCGGACATCTATTTCACTGTGGTCAAGACCAGCGACACACCCGGCCACAAGGACATGGCGATGATCGCCATTCCCGCCGACGCACCGGGCCTCAGCTTTGGGCCGCTTTACGATACCCCGTCCTACAACTTCCTGCCCCTGGCCGAAATGTACATGGACAAGGTCGTGGTCGATGAAACCAACATCATCCTACCCATTGGTCAGGGTCTTCAAGGCGCGCTCATGGCCATCGATATTGCCCGTGTTTCGATTGCCTCAGGATGCTGTGGATTGATGCAATCTGCGTTGGATACGGCGTTGTCCTATTCCAAGAACCGCAAGATGTTTGGCGGCAGGAACCTTGATCTGGACGGGATCCAGTGGATGCTGGGCGAGGTTGCAACCGACCTTGAAGCCTCAAAGCTTCTCTACCGAAAGGCGGCAGACTCCCTTGGCACGCCCGAAGGCCGCTTGATGGCCGCTCATGCCAAACGGTTTGTGCCAGATGCCGCAGTAAAGGCTGCGAACACCTGTACGCAGGTCCTGGGTGGTGCAGGGCTGTTGCAACCCTACGGCCTGGATCGCTTGTCCCGCCTCGCGCAAATGCTGCGGATCGTGGACGGGACGACAGAAATCAGCCGTGTGGTCATCGGGCGGGCCTTGCAAAAACGCGCGGCAACTCTGCCTGATCTGCCGGTACCGAAAGGTTTTGGCGAGACCGACTGAATGTCCCGCACCGGTTCGATGGGCGCAAATCTGAGATTCTGCGCAGACATCAGCAAGATCAAAAGGTACCGCATTATTGCGGCCGGTTGCCTGAATGGTTGACCGTGGTGCTAACTCGCCATGAACAAGGTCGCGCAAAGCGTATGAAGCTTTGCTTTCTGACGACACTGACATGTGGGACGGTGAAAGGTGGGGGCAGGGGAGTCGGGCGCATCAATAATCCCGACCTCTCCATCCAGCCCGAAACATGCCAATCGCGATTACGGAACATTGCAATCTGACGAACCGGAAGCCTTTCAAGGCAGACATGCTCCGTTAAGCCGACGACGGCCATGCGCATAAAGCGGGCATTGCACAGGTCGGAATGCGGCCCAAGCCGGACATGAGCTCAGAGCTCAGTTGTTGAGGATGGTTTTCCAAGGCCGCCGTTCACACGCGGCGCTTCATGCACTTCGGCGGCATGTTCGCAACGCAGATTCACCGGATGTTCGAGTTAACAGGAAAACGTATCTAAGCGGAACGCCCTGACATCAAGGCCGGTTTAAAACAAAGTTCGGTGCTATCCCTGCCTTCATGATCGCTGCTTCAACATCATGCCCTGCGAAGAAACCGTATCCCGAGATGAGTGCGGAAGCTATGCCTGCTTCTCGTGCGCCCAGTATGTCGGTGTGAAGGCTGTCGCCAACCATCAGAACCCGGGACTTGTCGATGTGTCCGAGACGTTGGAAAGCAATATCATAGATATTGGCGAAAGGCTTTCCAAAGAACTGAGGGGCGACGCCTGTCCGGTCTGCCAGCCGGTGCGCGTAAAGACCGGGTTCCTTGGAAAAACCGTACTCGCGCGGAGCGACAATGTCAGGGTTGCCGACCAATACCGGGCGGGGACGCTCTTGCAAAGTGGCCTCCAACATGGCTTGTCGCGCTTCATTCCAAACCGCTGACCCGATCAACAAGAACCCGTCGACGGTTTCGTAGGGCTTCGGGTCATCCTCCAGGTAGGACAGTTTCAGCCCCTCCAGATCGCGAAGGCCGGCACTGGGGGCCGCCATCAATCCCCAATGCAAATCACTTTGGCCGTTCAGTTCAGACAACAACGTGGCCCGGCTGGTGATCACGTCTTGTGGTGCAAAATCGTAACCAAGCCTGTTGTACTTCTTAATAAGAGTTGCGTGGGGAAACCCGGCGGCATTCGACACGACCAGAACACGTTTGCCGGCGGCTGTCAGCGACCTGACCCGATCTGGCGTATCCGGGATTGCCGTATCACCAATATTGAGAACCCCGAAAGCATCGAGGAAGAACACGTCAAACTCATGAGCTATGTCCTCCAGCGTGTCCGCCTGGCGATAGCTCAATTCGGTAGATCTGGTTTGCGGCAGGCGATGTCGCACAGCCTCGTAGGCGTCAAAAGCTTCTTGCACAGAGAAACCGGTCAAATGATGGCCCCTCGTACTTTCGCCGAAACCCATTCACTGATCATAACCGCGACGAGAATGACAATCAGGATCAGGCTGACTTGTGGCCAAGCCAGAACGTTGAGCGAAGCCGACAATTGCAACCCGATACCTCCGGCTCCAACCAGCCCGAGCACCGTGGATTCGCGGATGTTGATATCCCAACGGAAAACAGCAATGCCTGCAAACGCGGGCAGGATTTGCGGTACGATCCCATAGGCCATGACCTGCCAGCGTGAAGCACCGGTTGCCGTGATTGCTTCGACCTGCGTGTGATCAATCTCCTCGATCGCTTCGTAAAGAAGCTTTGCGCAAAACCCGATTGAACGAATGGCGATTGCTATGACACCGGCGAAAACTCCGGGACCAATAATTGCGATCAGAAGAAGCGCCCAGATCAACGAGTTGATAGAGCGAGTCGAGACAATGACCAACAGGGCAATCGGCCGGATGAACAAGGCCGATGGCGTTGTGTTACGGGCCGCCAAAAAGGCGACGGGCACTGCCATGCACAGGGCAATGATTGTTCCCAATGTGGCGATATTTAGCGTGTCCCAAATCGGGCGGCCCAGTTGGGTGATGTACTCCCATTTAGGGGGCGTTGCCCGTGTCCAGATATCATTGGCGATGCGGGGCGCGTCCCAGACGAAAAACCAAGTGGTCGATTCCGAGATCAGCTGCCAGCAGTAAACAAAGATCGCCACGCCCAACAGCCAGCCGAACCAACGAACCAAGCTCTGACCGGTTGTCCGGCGACGCCAGATTTGCGCATCGTCGCGTTCAAGTATCGGCATTATTGAACCCTCGCTCGAATAATTCCCGAAAGGTATTCCAGAGCCATCACGATGCCGATGATCAGAATGAGAATGGCCGCCGCGGTGTCGTATTCATAGCGGTCGAATGCGGTGTTCAAAGTCGCACCAATTCCACCAGCCCCCACAAGCCCGAGGATCGCGCTTTCCCGGAAGTTGATGTCGATCCGATACATGGAAAGGCCCACAAGTCGCGGCATCACTTGCGGCTGAACTCCATAGTTGATCCATTGTGGCCAACGCGCTCCAGAGGCCTTGATCGCCTCGGCCTGAACCTTGTCCATGGCTTCGATGTCTTCGGCCAGAAGTTTCGAAAGAAACCCTATGGTGGCGAAGGAAAGCGTCAGAAATCCGGCCAACGGGCCAAAGCCGAAGATCGCCACAAGCAATATGGCAACGATGATCTCTTGCAATGCCCGGCTTATCGCAACAATACCTCGGCAAATCATATAGATTGGCAATGGCGCGATGTTACGGGCAGCCCCCAGCCCGATCGGGATCGATATCAGGATACCCACGACCGACGCGGCCACGGTCATCACGATACTTTCCAGAAGGCCGCTCCAAATATCTGACCACCGTGAAATGAAGTCTGGGCTGGTGAATGCAAGCACAAACGCCCAACCGCGATCCAGCCCTTCATAGACACGACCCCAATCGACTTCGATGGTCATAAAGGCTGCGATCAGGTAGGCGAGAAATCCAAAGAGCAATGCCCAGCGGAGCACTGGGTTCTTGACAAAGGCAGGCTTACGCCAGCCTTTTCCCAGCATGTCGTCCAATTCTCGATGGCTCATTCTGCGGCCTCGACATCTTCATCTTCGTCCACTTTTTCGATGGTTGCCTCCCAGTCCTCTTCCCCATAGATCTCGGTCAGCTTCTCAGGGGTAAGGCCGGTGGGAAGCCCATCATACACAATTTCGCCAAATCGGAGTCCCACAACACGGGGAACAAACATCTGAGCGAGCGCCACATCATGGATATTGATGATGGCCGCCAATCCGCGTTCCTGACATAACTCGGTGATCAGCCGCATGATTTGACGGCTGGTCTTTGGGTCCAGCGACGCGGTTGGCTCATCAACCAGCAACAGTTTCGGGTTTTGAATCAATGCTCGACAAATGCCCACCCTTTGGCGTTGACCACCAGATAGCTCATCTGCCCGCTTGTCAGCCATGTGTAACAACCCGACCCGATCGAGCAAGCGGAAGGCTTCGTCCACATCCGACTGCGGATACCGCCGCAGGAAACTGCGCCAGAATCCCACGTATCCCAGCCTGCCGGACAATACGTTTTCCATCACCGTGAGGCGTTCGACCAACGCATATTCCTGAAAGATCATACCCATTTCGCGGCGTGCTTTCCGAAGCGCGCCCGATCCGAGCTTGGTCAGGTCAACCTCATCCAGAAGGACACCGCCGCTTGAAGGTTCAACCAAGCGGTTGATGCAACGGATCATGGTCGATTTGCCCGCGCCCGAGGGCCCGATCAACGCCAGAACCTGTCCTTTTGGAACCTCAAGATCGATGGCCTTCAGCGCCTGATCTCCGGTCTTGTATGTTTTCGTCAGCTTTTGAAGACGCAGCATGAAATGCCCCAGATTAGGGTGAACAGCGGGCCCTTTCAGGCCCGCCGGATGAGCCAAAAATTACTGGCAGGCGTAAGAGACGCCATTTGCCGCGTCAATTTTACGAATGACGTCCCAGAATTCCTGATAGGTCATCTCAAGGAATTGGCCTTCGTTCGATTTTGAGAACTCCGCCTCCAGTGTCGTGCCTTCCCATTCGAAACTAAAAAACGCATTGCGGATTTTTTCCTGCAACTCGGGCGTCAGGTTGTAAACGGTGCCAAACCCTGTGGTCGGGAAGGTCTGCGACTTGTAGATCGTAACGACATCATCTTCCTTGATCACATCGCGCGAGATCATCCGGGATTTTACCGAATTCGCGATGGATGCCGCCAGGTAATCCTTGTTGGCGACACCCAGGATCGAGTTGTCGTGCTTGCCCGAGTAGACAGGTTCGAAATCGCGTTCGGGCAGAAGATCAAAATCGCTTTTCAGGATCGCCGAGGGCGCTTTGAATCCCGAGTTGGATGTAGGCGATGTGAAAGCCAGTTGTTTCCCCTTGATGTCTTCGACCTTTTCGATGCCCGAACCTGGATAGGTGATGATCTCCATCTCGTAACCAAAATTTCCGTCCTTCGAAGCCATGATTGTGAAGGGGCGGAACCCGGCGCAGTTTACCGCCAGTGGGTTGGAACCGGTGTTGAAGCCTGCAATGTGCAAACGCCCCGAACGCATCGCCTCGATCTGGGCCGCGTTGTTTTGAACAGGGAAAAAGACGACGTCCTTGCCAGTTTCTGCTTTCAAATGGTCAAGAAAATCTGACCACGCGGTTTTGTATACGGCGGGATCTTCAACCGGCGTATAGGCAAAAATCAAAGTGTCGGGATCTATCTGCTCGGAAGGATCTGTGGGGATATCCGCGATCAAATCCCCGTCGGCATCACAAAAACGCTCGTCCAAGTCACCGCGTGGACAATCCTGCGCCGACGCCGTTCCACTTATCGACATGAGCGCGATTGCAGATGCCCCAAGCAATAGTTTGATATCGATCTTCATGTTTTCCTCCCAGTCAAGTGCGGTGCTTTTTATCCGCTGTTAATCAGTCATTTCATATCTACCCGGCGACGAGAACGTCGACCAGGGCGCTTTCAATGGCGTTACGCAATTCTCCTGTTGGTTTTTTGTCGGTGATTATCGAATCCAGGTCGTCAAGGTCCCCTACTTGAGACAGGCCTTTCCGGCCGAATTTCCCGGAATCGACAAGAAGGTGCCGTTTCTCGGCTCGCGACAGCATTGCCCTCTTTATTGCCGCAAAGCCGCGCACTGTTTCTGAAGGTCCATCGGTCGAAAACCCAGAGGAACCGATCATGCACCTGTCGACGTTGAAACGGGACAGAAACTCCAGCGTCTCGGTTCCGATCGTTGCAGACTCGGTTGCCAAGTATTCCCCCGGGCATAACAGCACTTGTGCAGCCCCATGGCCAAGGGTCATGGCTACAGGAATGGAATTGGTGATTACGGTGCAAGGTGTGCCAATATAAGCCAGTGCACGTGCCATTTCGATTGTGGTCGAGCCGGAATCGATCATGACCGTTTCACCGCTCTGGATCACTTCTGCCGCTGTGGCGCCAATTCGTTCACGCTCCTCAACCTGAGCGTTTGTTCGCTCATCCAGACCCGGATAGTGCCCTTGCGCGGCGGCCGATGCCCCCCCGTGTGCCCGCGCTATCAAGCCATCATTCGACAGAGCATCGAAGTCTCTGCGTACCGTCTCGGTGGAGACGTTGAACCGCTGCGCCAGTTCGTTGATGCGAACGTGCGGGCGCAGCTTCAGTTCCAGCAATATCTGCTGGCGCCGGTCGGATTTCTTTACCCGGCTGTGGTTCTTTTCAGACATTTTGCCGCGCGTTTTAGTTTTGGACATCCGACGACCCGACTAGGTTTCGAAATCCACTTTTGTGGGCTTTCGGTCATAATGCAATATTTTTTGTTGCATAACCCTCGGAAGGTTGTGAGAATTCGAGCGAACACAAGTATTTCGAAGCGCAAAGCAAAGATGCACAGGCTGATCAAATTCAGAATACGAGCCAAGGCAAAGCGTTGACCGGCCAACTTGCCAATGAGACTGCTTCCTTTTGGTTCTTGATCGTGTGGCATTGAGAGGCGGCATGAGCGACAGCGAAACGGCAGATCAGATTGCGGCGCTTCCGATGCGCTGGGACAAGGCTGGCAAGTTGCGCGTTCTTATGGTCACTTCGCGGGATACCGGCCGGTGGGTTATCCCGAAAGGATGGCTGATGGACGGCAAAAAACCATGGCAAGCCGCTGAAATCGAAGCGCAAGAAGAAGCAGGCGCCGTCGGCACCATATCGAAACGGCCAATCGGTCATTTTTTCTATGATAAACGATACGAGGGGCAAAGCAGCGTTCGCTGCCGCGTCACCCTTTATCCGATGGTCGTCGAAAAGCTGAAGCGACGCTGGAAGGAAAAAGGTGAACGTACGCGTCACTGGTTTTCACCGGCAAAGGCCGCAAAGTTGGTTCAAGAAAGCGACCTGTCAGATTTGCTGAACAATCTGACAGACAATCCAGAAGTCAAAATTGTCATAAAGAAACTTCGACAGGCTGCATGAGGAAGGGCATGAAAGAACCGGGAAACCCGGACGCATCAAGCTCAAAGGGAGGAAGAAAATGAGGAAATTGATATCCACCACGGTTGGATCGGTGATCGCCCTGGCTGCGTCACTGTCGGCGGCACAGGCCGACAAACTGACATTTTATTGTTCGGCACAAGAAGACTGGTGCCAACTGATGGCGCGCAGCTTTGAAGATGCGACGGGCATCGACGTCAACATGACCCGGAAGTCGTCAGGGGAAACCTTTGCGCAAATACGCGCCGAAAGCTCGAATCCGAAAGGGGACGTTTGGTGGGGCGGTACGGGTGATCCGCATTTGCAGGCCGCCGAAGAGGGCCTGACGATGGAATACATTTCGCCAATGCGCGATCAGCTTCATGATTGGGCGATATCCCAGGCAGAAAGCGCGGGTAACAGAACGATCGGCATCTATTCGGGCGCACTTGGCTACGGCTACAATGCCGATCTTATCGCTGCAAACAACCTGCCCGAACCGGCCTGTTGGAAAGACCTGCTGAAGCCCGAATACAAGGGCCACGTTCAGATGGCGAATCCGAACTCATCAGGTACGGCCTACACCACGCTGGCGTCGATGGTGCAGATCTTCGGCGAGGATGAAGGCTTTGAGTTCATGAAGGGCCTGCATTCGAACATCAATCAGTACACCAAATCCGGATCGGCGCCGATCAAGGCCGCCGGTCGTGGCGAGAACACAATTGGTATCGTCTTCATGCATGACGCCGTGAAACAGGCCGTTTCCGGGTTCCCGATCAAGGTCGTCGCGCCATGCGAAGGTACGGGATACGAGATTGGCTCGATGTCGATTATTGACGGAGCCCGCAACGAGGAAGAAGCGAAGAAGTTCTATGATTGGGCTCTTTCGCCCGAAGCTCAGAACCTTGCTTTGCAGGTCAACGCGTTCCAGGTGCCATCGAACAAGAACGCAAAAACTTCGGAGAGCGCGCCAGACATGAGTCAGATCAAGCTGATTGATTATGACTTCAAAAAGTATGGGTCCTCGGACGAACGGAAGCGTCTGTTGCAGAAATGGGACGAAGAAGTTTCGACTCTGCCGCAGTAAATGACTGACCGGACTTCAAAAACGACCCATCCGGTTCTGATCTTCTGGATCACGGCCGGGTGGGTCGGATTCTGCCTGTTGCCTTGGTATATGGTCGACGGTGGCCTTTGGTCGTTCGAGTGGCTTTTGGACGGCTATCCATTCGATGAGGATTACGCCCCCGCTGCGTTTCTGATTGGGCAGGGCGAAAAACTTTGGCTCGCGCCGCTTTTGATCGCACTGGCCCTGCCGCTTCTGGTGTTGAAGCGCACCAAATCTGATCCAGTTTACGCCCGCATACTGATCCTGTCAGGGGCGCTTGGCTTTGGCTGGCTGATCGCTCAGGGGTTCAGCATTGGCATCAGAGGTTTCAACTTTCATTGGTTGGAGGCGATGTTTGGCGAGCTTGGCGACCGTCAGTTCGGCATGGGCTATGGCGCGATGATTTGCGCCTCGAGCTTTCTGTTCCTGCTTACTCAGGGGATTGCGGCAAGGGGTGCCATTAACGGTGACGTCTTTGTCGTAAGCGCCATCGGAGGCGTTATTACAATTGTCACCGTGTTTGTCTTTTTTCCCATCGCGAAGATGCTTTTCGCTGCCTTCATCACCGAAGACGGCGCGTATTCCATCGCGGTCTTCTTCTCGAAGTTTTTCGATGATCGACTGTGGGGTCTGGGGTGTTTTCAGGGCGCGCGTTGTGGCGCCGCCTGGAATTCACTGTTCCTTGCCATCCTCGTTGGCGTCATCACCACGGTCCTGGGTCTTTGCTTTGCACTTGTCGTGACGCGCTCAGGCTTTCGCTACAAGCGCGCGCTGCGGGCTCTGACCGTTCTGCCAATAATCACCCCGCCATTCGTGATCGGCCTGGCGCTGATCCTGCTTTTTGGCCTGTCCGGCTCTGTCACCCGGTTCTTTGCCGAACTGTTCGGCACGCAACCAACACGCTGGCTGTATGGAATGCCGGGCATCCTGATTGCGCAGACACTCGCGTTTACACCAATTGCGTTTCTTGTTCTGATTGGTGTGGTTGAAGGCGTCTCTCCGTCGATGGAAGAAGCGGCGCAAACGCTCCGCGCCAGCAGATGGCAGACATTCAAGACGGTTTCCTTGCCCCTGATGCGGCCTGGTCTTGCGAACGCATTTCTTCTGGGCTTCATCGAAAGCATGGCCGATTTCGGAAATCCGCTTGTATTGGGCGGGAATTTCGACGTGCTTTCGACCGAGATATTCTTTGCCATCGTCGGCGCTCAGTACGATCAAGGCAGGGCTGCGGTTCTGGCCATGGTGCTGCTGTTCTTTACTCTTTCCGCCTTTTACGCGCAGCGTGTCTGGCTGGGGAAGAAAAGCTACACAACCGTCACCGGCAAAGGGGATGCCGGCGTCCATCCACTGATGCCCACTGGCCTTTCTGTTCCGGTACTGCTCGTCGCTCTGGGTTGGGCGCTGTTCACAATTGTTGTCTACGCGATGATCATTTACGGCAGTGTTGTCGAGCTGTGGGGCGTCGACAACTCGCTGACGATCAAACACTATATCACTGCATTCTCGGTCCGCTTCGAAGAAGAGGGTATTCGCTGGACCGGGGCAGCTTGGGACAGTTTCTGGACCACCATAACCATCGCGGCCATTGCTGCCCCGCTGACTGCCGCCGTTGGCCTGGTGACCGCCTATCTGCTGACAAGACAAAGTTTTGCAGGCAAGAACGCTTTCGAATTTGGAACAATGCTGTCCTTCGCCATCCCCGGGACAGTAATCGGCGTCAGCTACATCCTGGCCTTCAACGTTCCGCCAATTGAAATCACGGGTACGGGTGTCATTCTCGTGGTCAGCTTCATCTTCCGCAATATGCCGGTCGGCGTTCGTGCGGGGATCGCGAGCATGTCGCAGCTTGACCGCAGCCTTGATGAATCCTCGCTGACCCTTGGTGCAAACTCGTGGCAGACGTTCCGAAACATCATTCTGCCGCTGTTGCGCCCTGCGATACTTGCCGCGCTTGTATACAGCTTTGTGCGCGCCATGACGGCGATCTCGGCCGTCATCTTTCTGGTCAGTGCAGAATATGACATGGCGACCAGCTACATCATCGGTCGGGTCGAGAACAACGACTATGGCCTTGCGATCGCCTATTCGACGACGCTGATCTTCGTGATGCTCGCGGCGGTCGGCTTATTGCAACTTCTCGTCGGTCGGGTCCAAATTGGCCGACGCACGCAGCACGGAACGGAGACATCGCCATGACCGACACCAAAATCGGTTCCAAGGCTGCCCCAGTACGCTTTGAGAACGTGTCGAAAGTGTTCGGCAAGGATGTCGTCGCTGTCGACAACATCAACCTGAACGTCGAGGCGGGAAAGCTCGTCACACTGCTTGGCCCGTCAGGCTGTGGGAAAACAACGACTCTGCGCATGATTGCCGGGTTGGAAATGGCAAGCTCGGGCAAGATCCTGATCGGAGATCGGGACGTGACCAAATTGCCTGCCACCGACCGTGACGTATCCATGGTGTTCCAGTCATACGCGCTTTTCCCTCACATGAGCGTGCTGGAAAACGTGATGTATGGCCTCACCTTCTCGGGTTTTGCAAAGGATGAAGCCCGCAGCCGCGCTCTGAATGGATTGGAACTTGTTGGTCTTCAGGGGTTCGACAACCGTCTTCCCTCTGAACTGTCGGGGGGTCAACAACAGCGTGTTGCAGTCGCCCGCGCGCTGGTTCTTGAGCCGCAGGTTCTGCTGTTCGACGAGCCGTTGTCCAACCTCGATGCCAAGCTTCGCCGTCAGGTGCGAGAGGATATTCGGGCAATCCAGCAAGAACTTGGTTTGACAGTTGTCTACGTGACCCACGATCAGGAAGAGGCACTGGCGGTCTCGGATGAGATTGTCGTCATGCGCAACGCAGCAATCGCCCAAATGGGCACACCCCGCCAGCTTTACGATGCCCCGAACGACCGATTTGTTGCCGATTTCATAGGCGAGGCAAATCTTTTGGAGTGCCAAATCGTCGAAATCAACGGCGACGCGGCAACGATAGAAATAGAAGGTTACCGCCACACGCTACCACGTCGCGGATTGTCCGAAGGACCTGCAACCATCGCTGTGCGCCCCTCGCGTCTGGTCATCGGTTCAGACCAAGGCATCCCAGCCACGGTGGCCAAGGCGACCTATGTTGGCGTTCGGATGGAATATACGCTGACCGGTGCATTCGGTCAGGTTTTTGCTGTACACGATGACGTCGATACGCCGCTTGATCCCGGCACAAAAACCAAAATGGGCTTTGCTGACAAAGGCCCCGTTCTTTTGCCGGATTAAATGCCGAAACTCATTATCATCTCGCACCCCGAGGTCTCTGTCGATCCGGCCGTTCCGATAACTGAGTGGGGATTGAACGCTGTGGGCCGCAAACGCGCTACCGAATTTGCATCCAGTGAAGTCTTATCCAACGTGATGCAGATATGGACCAGTGGCGAGCGGAAGGCCCGCGAAACAGGTGAGATTCTTGCTGCACCACAAGCGTTACCCGTGAATTGCAACTGGGGTCTTGGTGAGAACGACCGCAGCGCAACCGGTTACTTGCCTCGGGACGATTTCGAGGCCGCCGCCGATGCTTTCTTTGCGCAGCCGGATACGAGCTATCGCGGTTGGGAAACAGCTGTCGAGGCGCAGAGACGCATTCATCGCGCAGTAACAGAGATAATCCAGACGCATGATGCCGGGGATCTTGCAATCACGACACACGGGGCAGTAGGCACATTGCTTTGGTGCGCACTTTCGGATTGTTCGATAGACCGCAAGTATGACCAGCCCTCACAAGGCCATTTCTGGCAGGCTGATCTAGCGACACTCAAACCTGATTCAGGTTGGGTCTCTTTGACTTAGACGTTAAGCGCTCCATGCGTTCTCTGCGATCTCACGTAACGTCTCGAACACATCTGGCGTGCCTGCGATCACGCGCCCACCGTCTCGGATCATCGCATCGGCGTTCTGATCCTCGACAACGCCGCCCGCTTCCGCGACCAGCAATTGCCCAGCCAGACAATCCCAAGCATTCATGTGTTCCTCGACGTAACCCAAAAGGCGTCCGGCAGCGACGTAGGCCAACGAAAGCGCTCCGCTGGCATTTCTGTGAAACATCGCCCCGTGCTCGATCAGATTCTCGATCACGGGTAAAACATGACGGCTTTCAATCCGGTTCGAGTATCCTACGGCCACAGTTCCGTCGCGCAAAGGCACTCCTGAAGCGACCCGTATCGGTGATCCGTTAAGTGTCGCTGTTTCTCCGCGCGTTGCGACAAAAGTCTCATCCACGCTTGGATCATGGATCACGCCAATCTCCGTTTGGCCGTTGGTGACACCAGCCAGAACAATGGTCCACGCTGGAATACCGTTCACGAAATTCGTGGTTCCATCAATTGGGTCAATAACCCAGTCAAAGCCACTCTCTCCCGCTACCGCGCCATGTTCTTCACCGTAAATGCCATCTTTGGGCCAAGCCTCCGAGATCTTTTGACGAATGAAGGTTTCGACGCTCCTGTCCGCCTCGCTGACCCAGTCCTGAGCGCCTTTTTGATCAACGACAAGATTGACCCGATCTGCAAAGAACTTATTGGCCATTACCCCAGCCTGCTCGCAGATTTCGGTGGCAAAGTCTCTGCGGTCTGAAAGTCGAGACATAGGAGCTCCTTTTTCGGTTGGAGAGTTGCCCAGCAACATTGCAGGCAAGCCAAGGCCAGGCAAGACAGATAGTCTTTTTGTTTATTTCAGGGGCATTGTTGACTCCGCAAACTTTCAGTTGCTGGTGTTTTCCATCTCCCTCGCGCCCAGAGTGCCGGAGCAGGGGATTCTACCGATCAACTATGCTCAAGTAAGACACTCTGCGCCGGTTTCCAGGTTGCGAAGAGGTTTGCTGGCTTTCCGTTTGACGTGGACTTGAAGCGCTTGAACCGTCGAAACATTCAAAAAGCGCAAGAATCTTGAGGTGTTGAAATCAAGGTGAGACGAGACTCAGTCGCTCGATCTCACTCTTACGTACTCCGACATCCGAAGACTGTGAGCGATACCTGAACTGCGACTCCTATTGCCTTTGAGGGTAGGGGGCTCGGCCCATTTCTTCCATCATCTTTTCCCGGAACACCTCGGCGGGCGTCTTCCAGCCCAGGCATTTTCTGGGCGTCGCATTGAGGCGGTCACTGATCACCTTCAAGTCATGATCAGTGAGGGCCGTAATGTCCCGCTTCCTTGGCGGCCATCTTCGAACGCGGCGGTTGGTGTTTTCGTCCGTGCCTTTCTGCAAGGGTGAGGACGGCTTGCAAAACCAAGTCTGCGTTCCGATCTCGGCCTGCAAATGGGGCCACGAGACAAACTCGGTGCCGCGATCGAAGGTGATGGATTTCCGTGCCAGATGGGGCAGGTTGCCCACCGCCTTCATGATCTTGCCCATCACGGGCCTCGTGCGCTTGTTCGGGTTCTTCAGCAGCACCGTAAACCGGCTGACGCGTTCGACCAGTGACGTGACATTTGACTGGCCAAGAGCCTGTTTGAACAGCATCAAATCTCCCTCCCAGTGACCAAACTGACGTCGATGCGCCACGTCATCCGGGCGAAACAGGATGCTGACATCACGGTCAAACTTGGGGGGCTGGCGCTTTCTGGCGCGGCGTGGCCGACGAAACATTCGATGCTCGGGCAGATACCACCAGAGCTCGTCGGCCATGCCTTCTCTGGAATTGATGTAGCGGTATATCGTTTCCTGACAGACGCGTAGCTTTGCGCCTTCATAGATCATTCGGTTGCCGATCGGCTCAGGCGTCCAGCCATTCTTTAGCCGCTCGACAACACGCTTGCGCAACTCGGGATGGCGGATCAGTTTACGTTGTCGGGCGCGCGGATCCGCAGCTTTCCGATGCGCAGACACGCCGTAGCAGCCATCGCATTTCGGCAGACAAGGATCCGAGAAGAAGTTTCGCTTGATCTCTCGATGGATGGTGGCTTTCGAGCGCTTCAACACACGTGCCACCTCTCGAACAGGAACTTCCGCGTGCCTCCAGCGCTCAATTCTACAGCGCTCTTCGATGCTGAGTTGCGAATACACTGTCCTCATGCCATGACCTCCTCATTAGATAACCCATTAGTTTCTAGTAGGCGTCGCACTTGGAAGTAGCGCGCACCTGGGCGCACTTAAAATTCGTATAATGATGATTATGGTAAATTCATATGGTGCGGGTGGAGGGACTTGAACCCCCACGCCTTGCGGCGCCAGAACCTAAATCTGGTGCGTCTACCAATTTCGCCACACCCGCAACCAAGCGCGTTTGCGCTGGAATGAAGCGGTCAATAACAAAGCTTGCATCGGAGTGCGAGAGGGAAAATTCGAGGAATAGAAAGTTTGTGACTTGCCGGGCTGCCTGGTTGAAAACTGCAACCTGTTTTCGGCCTGGTTGATACCGCAAGCAACGCAACGGTCGCGAAACCAGAGGCGTCTGAAACCCTACCTGCAACCGGTTTGCAAGCAGCTATATGACGCTGCTTTTCGACTTTTGGTTCTCAGGTTGACGCCTGGCACAATCAAGCCATTAAAAACGCGCTAACGTTGAATAGACGCCAGAACTACAAGTCGGAACTTGTGCCGCCAGACTTGATGGAGAATCAAGGCACAACGGACCAGAGTTGATGCAGTCTGATCCGGAAAACTGTCGCAGACTGTGTTACTGGATCTGACAAGGAACATGGTTACATCCTCCAGATCCGGTGTTTTCGGTAAAGCAACGAAACATAAATATCTGTTTTTATTAGAAAGTATAAAATCAAAAGGATTTCGACCTCCAAATCTTTCGAATGCACCTGAAAAGACGTCACCTTCGCGTCATTTGGCTGCGCCGACTATGCATGCATACAAGCTTGCCGGACGTTTCTCGGTCTGATCTGCCTCATCGAGATACTCGCGTCGGTTGAGGCATTCTTATGAGAGATCGACCACATTGCCGCCACAATTCAACCGCTAAAAAATCTTATTCGCGCCAAAATAACACCGCCTTGAAGGTACTTGTTGTTTATCAGGAGTTAATGAGTCTTTTTGCCACTTTGGCGCCGGTACGAGTTTTTTTGCTCAACTCCAATACAAGGCTTTCTGCTGTGACCGATTTGAATCCCTCCGCTGCCGCCGAGCAAGAAGCCGTCTTCTTCGCTCGTGAGAGTTTCCTTGGTGAGCTCAAAACTCTGAATCGCGACCATCCGAATACAGGCTTTGGCATTTCGCTTCGAACGCATTCCGGTGAACATTACCTGCTTGCGAACGCACGCATGCCGTTGCCCGCCGCAAAATCCGAAGGTTTCCCGACCGGGCGCCGTGTTGCGTGCCTCAAGAACGGCGACCGCTTCAGCTCGATCGAAGTTCTGGCAGATTCCAAATCGTACGAGACCATTACACCTCGGGCCGAAGCTGAAATTCTGGGCAATGCATTGGACCTGATCGCGCGGATCGACACTCTGACAAGCATTCCGGCGGGGCGTGTCGCGCACGAACCCGAAATTGCTGCAACGGGAACCGGAGGTTAAGTATGGCGCGCAACGATCACCTTTTGTCTGTGGGCAACGAAGCACTGGCACCGATGACGGCGACCATGGCTTCACTGACAGCTCAGATTGATCAACTGACTGAGGTGGCTGATGCGCGCTCCTCGGCACGGCTGGCGACCCTCAAGACCCGGATGGAGAACTTTACCGCTAGTGTCACGATGGTGGGCCAGGTCAAGGCCGGAAAATCCTCGATCGTCAATATTCTTGCCGGGCACCCCGGCCTGCTTCCGTCAGACGTCAACCCTTGGACGTCGGTGGTTACGACGTTGAACATCAACACGCGCCCGCCCGGTGACACAAAGGCCAAGTTCACGTTCTTCGAGCAGGAAGAATGGGACAACCTGATGGTCGGTGGCGGTCGTCTTGGCGAATTGGCCAATCGCGCCGGCGCAGATGACGAGGTGGAAGACATCCGCCGCCAGATTGGTGAGATGAAGGCCAAGTCAGAGGAACGTCTTGGCAAACATTTCGACCTGATCCTGGGTCAAAGCCATCAGTATGATCATTTCGATGAGGAACTGATTCAGCGTTATGTCTGCCTGGGCGATGAAGACGATCCCGATATTGATCCCAAAACGGGCCGGTTTGCTGATGTCACCAAATCAGCCGAGCTGTATATGGACATTCCGCAATACCCCATCGCGCTGAAACTGTGCGACACACCGGGTGTGAACGATACGTTCATGGTGCGCGAACAAATCACTCTGCGCAGCCTGCGCGGATCCGAAGTTTGCGTTGTGGTATTGGCGGCAAGCCAGGCCCTGACGACAATGGACATGGCCCTGATGCGCATTATCGCGCAGTTCGAGAACCGGCAGATCATCCTGTTCGTCAACCGGATCGACGAGCTGTCCGATCCTGTGAGCCAGGTGCCAGAGATCCGTGACCGCATTCAGGACACGCTGAAACAGAACAATATCGACACAAATACCAGCGTCGTTTTTGGCAGTGCGCTGTGGGCCGAAGCGGCGTTGACCGGGAACCCGGATATTCTGACAGAAGAGTCGCGCCAGGCTTTGAATACGTTCTACCTGGCCGCCGGTTTCGGTGATCAGGCGGCCTCGCTCGATAAAATCTGGGCGCTGTCCGGTCTGCCCGATCTGCTACTGGCCATGAATGAGCGCATTGCAGAAGGTGCCGGAGCGCGACTGATGGACCGCGTCCGCCATCGGGCGCGAAACATTGCCAGTCAGATCCGCGCGACTGCGGTTGCCAGGAATCTTTCCGAAGGTGAAGGCGTTGCACGGGATCTTGACGGCGTATCGCCCGAAGAGGCGGTTAACACGGTGTCAGCCGAATACGAAAAGAAAGTCGCCGAGTTGACAAATGCGCTGCGCGACAAGGTGTTGGAGCGTCTGAAGTCAGCCGAGGACAATTTCGTCAAACGCGCGACGGACTCTCTGATCGCGCATCTTGAAAAAAATGGCGAACAAGGCACATGGCAATACGATCCAGCAGGTTTGCGGACGTTGCAAAAAGCTGCCTATTTCAGTTTCGCCCGCGCCATGCGAAAAGATGCCGGGGCGTTGTACGCAACCGCTGCTGCGGATGTTGAAGCGCTTTATCATAAGATACTCGGCAACCATCTGGGCGAATTCAGCATCGAAGCGCCCATTGTTCCCCGTGTTCCACCGCCTCTCGGCATCGGCCGGACGATCGCACTGGACTTGCAAAGCACCTGGTGGCGACGTTGGTGGCAACGACGAAAGGGATTTGAGGCATATGCGGCGGATTACACGCGGTTGATCGCGTCCGAGGCAAATTCGATCACCAAGGATATCGAGGAAAACCAGATCGCGGCGGTTCTGGAAAACGTTCGCGCGATCCTGACGGATTTCCTGCGCGAGCAGAAGGAAACTCTGCTGAGCATCTCGTCTTCTGCCGACAAGAACCCGGGTCAGACTGCGGCGGCGATGGCGGGCTTGCAGCCACAGAAATCCAAGGACGAGATTCTGGGTGACATACTGAAAGATCTAAGCAACGAAGCGGCATAAGTAGAAAAATGGCAAAAGATACACAAACACGCTTTGTTTCTCCGAAGGCATGGGAACGCATCGAGCAGTGGTCCCGTCGCAAACCGGTTTTCGCCCTGATGGGCGAGTTCAGCGCCGGCAAATCCACGTTGATGAACTTTTTGCTGCGAACGCAGACCTTGCCGACGCAGGTGACGGCAACCCAGTTGCCACCGGTCTGGTTTAGCTGGGGCAATCAGGCGCCCTATATCAAACGCCATGACGGAAGTACTGAACTGATCGAACTGGATCAGCTTGAAACCGTTGGCGTCAATGACGCACAGTTCATCCGCATCTTCCTTGAGGCCGATATTCTGGAAGCTGTCGACCTGATTGACACACCCGGCATTTCGGACCCCAAGATCTCGACGGATGTGTGGCAACGCGCGGTGGGTCAGGCAAACGGCGTTTTGTGGTGTACCCACGCGACACAAGCCTGGCGCGAAACCGAACGCGCGACATGGGTTTCCCTACCCGAGAGGTTGCAACACAACTCTTTGCTTTTGGTGACGCGGGCAGATGCCCTGAGCCTCAAAGACCGTCAAAAAGTACTGCGCCGCGTTAACCGCGAAGCTGGTCACCTGTTCAATCGGTCCATTTTGTTTTCGGCCCGCGACGCGATCACGGCCCGGGACAAGACAGGCGATGCCGAGATGTGGTCGCGCAGCGGCGGCGGCAAGATGATCGACAGTTTCCTGGAGATCACGGAACAGATTATGGACAACCGTGCCGATCAGCTGGCTCGATACCAGATCGACAAGAGCCAAGCCGACGCACCCAAAGTCAAACCTTTGCGCCCTGCCCGTTCATCAAACGAGCCGACAGCCAAAGACGAAGCCACACCCTTGAGGTTGGTGAACCCGTTGGAGGCCGCCGGGCAATCGAACGCTGTAGGCGAAACAGTTGTAACCAGCTTCCCGGTACGACCTGCCCGGGTCGAGCGGCGCTCGGATGAGGCCGAGCGGGTTCGGATCGATGCCGAAGAGGCTGAACGGCTGCGCGCAGAGATGACATCAGAGCCGGTTCCGCTGCCCGTTGAACCCGACACAAGCGATGATCTGCGTTCCTTTTTCAAAGACACCTCGAACGACCCGCTGGAATTGACGAATGTCGCGGGCCTTGAGGGTGACGAAGACGAATTCGAGCTGTCCGTTGACGCCGATCTGGAGGACGCATTGGATGACGACACGGGCGCTCTGGATGATGCGGAAATCAGCCCCGCACCTCTTGCGGCTGTTGACAATTCCGATGACGTGCTTGCCTCGCTGAACACTTCGATGCGAGAGACCCCGATCGTGCCGGATGGCGCAGAAGAGGAATCCGAGCAGGCCGATTTGGCTGAAGATCGCGGCATAGAAGTTTCTGTATCCTCGATTACGGCATTGATGGCCGCGCAAACCGGCAACACTGCGGATGACTATGAGCCCGAACCCGAAACCAGCGGTTTGATCGAAGCTGTCACCACCGAACAGGTTGACGCAGTTGAAAGAAACGTTGCCGCGCTAGGTGACCTGCACGAAGTTGCGGTCGGATCGCCTCTCAGCGCGTCGGATATGTGGCACGAGGTTTCAAGAAATCAAGACTTGCCGCAGGATGCAGAAGGGCTGAAGAACGTATTCAAGGCCTTTCTGGCCGAGTTCGATCAGATCGCCATTGAACACAACGAAAGGCAAACCAAAGAGGCACTTCGATCCATTCCGAAAGCCAAAGAAAACAGCGGTGCTGAATGGCATGTGTTGTAAGGGTGTCCGAATCGAAGTAATGAGAAACTCATAAATGAAAACAATGGATTAGATGTCTATTCAAACCGCACTGAACTCCGCCATGGAAACGATACCCGACTGTATAGCAGCCGGGTATATCGACATGGAGACGGGGATGCTTTTGGGCAGCTCTGTTTCTGATTCCGACTGCGCGGATTCGTTGGATGTTTTGGCGGTGGCTGTGGCCAATCTGTTTCAGGGGCGCGGGGTTGCAGCCTTTGAAGCGCTCTTGCGTCAGGCCGGCAGTGCAGACGAAGAAAACGCTGGCTTCGGGGAAGTCGCCGTTTTTTCCAAGGACAGGCTGAACATCTTTCTGCGGACCAAGGAATATCCTGATCATGTGGTCTGCTATATCTGTCGCAACAGTGCGAATGTCGGACTGGCGCTTACCAAATCACATCTCAGTCTGGGGCCGGTCGCGGCTGCGGTTTGAACGGGACCAGAGGGGGTCACGGCATGATGGACACGGACATTCTCGAGCTGCTTGAAGATATCAGGCGGACCTCGGTCGCACGGCTGTCTCCGACCGTGCGGATCGCTGGGGAAACAGCGGCCGCGCGCCGTTCTGCGGTATTGCGGGCAATCCGCGGCACAGTATTGCCGCGCCGGTTGGAATTTACCGCCGCAAACGGGGATTGTCTGGCAATCGAGGTGAACAGCTCCCGGATCACGGATGTTTTTAAGGTTCCGGCAGGTGAGGTTCCGGACTTTGAAACGGAATCACGCGCCGAACTGATCGAGAAACTGGCCGGATTGGTCTCCGGCATCTCCGGTTCGCCTGCTCCGCTTGAACTGACGTCGGGCAGACCGGACACAGCGCTTGAAGTGGATGACGTGGGTATCACCTTCAGTGAAATCGAGAAAGCCTGCGCTGCCATTGAGCTTCCGTCCGAGCCGATTGTTTCCGTCGTCCCGAGTGCTGAGAAACCTGTTGATGACTTTCCATCCGCCGAGGCAACACCCGATGCAGCGGAAACACTTGCCCAACGTTTTTTTGAAGTGTCGAGCCGCTTCGCCTCGGGTCGTGTGTTCGTGGACAATTCGGACGAAGCCGCACCGCTTTTGGAAGGCGTTTGCAAGCCATCTGAGCCGATGCATCCCGACCAGGACACGCTGGCCCGTTTTGTGGCTGATCTTGCCGGATGGGATGGCGACTCTCAGCATGAGAGTGAAGACCCGCAACTGATTGTCATGCGGCCATCGGGCGGGAAAGGGGCTGGTCTGGCCGTCTTGAGTGACCAAGGTCAGATCGCGGTCGCCATCCACGAAGCCCGCAAACTGGGGGCGGTCGTCAACCTGTGGACCTCTTTGCAGGAGGCCGAGAAATGATTGCCTCCGTTGAATTCAAATTTTCGACTACTTCAATCTGTTTATTATTGTAATCAGGGTAATGAGTAATGAGTGAAACACATCGCCGCGAACTTATTCGCATAGCAGAAGAAATGAACGGGGCAAGCAATGATGAAACGCGCCAATTCATTTCGCGCATCATTGGTGATCTTAGCAATCTGAAACCGTCAATTGCGTTTGTCGGGCAAATCAAGGCTGGAAAATCGCGTCTGATCAACGGCTTCACCGGTCAGGCAGAGTATTTGCCGTCGGATGTAAACCCCTGGACAACTGTTATAACCGACATGCATTTCGGGCACCCTTCCCGCAGAACCCAAGGTGCCGAATTCCACTTCTTCGACAATTACCAATGGCAATCGCTGATCGCCGAAGGTGAAGAACTGCGCAACATGTTTCCCGATGACGAGGACAGCTATAAGCGCGAGATGATCGAAGAACAGGTCGAGGCCATGAAGGTCCGGGCGCGTCGGCGTCTGGGTGACAGCTATGAACAGCTGCTGGGCCAACAGCACGATCTGGACGAACTGACGTCAGATGACCTCGCCAGATATGTCTGTGCCGGGGATGATCCGTCCGAGGACGGGGCTTTGGACCCCGGAAGCGATCGCGGCCTTTACAGCGACATCACTCGCAAGGCCGAGGTTTATTTTGACTTGGGCCATTTTCCGTTTCCACTGACGGTCACCGACACGCCCGGTGTAAATGACCCCCTGCTGATCCGTGAAGAAATTTCACGACAGTATCTGAAGGAATCCGATTTCTTTGTGGTGGTTCTGTCCGCGCATCAGGCATTGTCGCGCGCGGATCTGAAACTGTTCCGGTTGATGCAAGCGCTGGAACTCGGGCAGATCGTCGTCTTCATCAACCGTGTGGATGAACTGGGCGGCGGGGCCGAAGACGCGGCCAAGGTTCGTCTGGATGTATTGGAGGGGTTGGAAAAGGCGCTCGGCAACTCGAACATCGATGTCCTGATGGGCAGCGCGCAATGGGCGCACTATGCTCTGACCGGTGATGAAACCGGAGTGAACCACGACCACGTTCTGGCATGGCTGCGCGCCCACCCGGAACAGATGCAGCAATATCTCAACGGTGTGGCCGAGATCAAACAAGGCCCAGGACCGATCAGCCGCGAAGCGGTTCTGCGCTTTGCCGCAATGATTGCGTCCGGCCTGCCCGATCTGCGCCGTCATGTCACTCAGGCTTTGACGGACGGACCGATCAACGAACAGTTGCGTATGGCCTGGCAACATCTCGACAGCTTCGCACGCGGGGAGCTTGAGCGCTCTCAGGTTCGTTTGCGGGCGCTGCAAGATGAAGACGGCTTGGATGTCCGAAATACCGATGAAAGCGACAAGACACTTGGCGACCTGCGGAAACTGATTGCTGAAAAAACGCAAGAGATCACGCGTGACATGGATGATGTCCTGTCGAATCTGCGCGGGGTCATGGATGACACTGTCTCAGAATCGGTGGCTATCGTTGTGCGCGGGCCGGACGGCCAGTCGCCTCTGCTGGCAAAAGGCGGAGAGACCGAGCTTAATTTTACGCCGTTGCGCGAGCGTATGCGTGAACTGGTACAGGGGGCATCGCAAGTTGTTCGGCAGCGCATGCTCAGCGAGCTTTACGCGATCGACATGCATTGCAATGCCGCCTTGCGGGCATTGCCGGGATGGCAAGAGCCGGTCGACAATCGCATGAACACCAGTGCTGTACGTTGGTTCCGGCCGGACACCACCGCCCTGACCCGTGGCATTACCGTTGAATTGCGTGTAAACTGGCTGTCGCGTCTGATCTCGCGCAATAGCGTTGTGGCGCGTGCAGAACGGCTGATCGTGCAGGAGTTCGAGCTGATCGGGGATGACCTGATCGACACGACCCGCGACGATCTGTTGGAACGGCTGAATACGGTTCTGGACCACTATATGGCCCTTCTGGCCGGTCATCTTGAGCACCGTTCCAACTCAGGAGAACTGAACGCCCAGGCGGAAGCGCAAGGTGCCTTCGACAAAGCACGTCGCATTGCAGCTGAGCTGGAGACGGTTTTTGGAACACCCGATGCGGATGAAAGACAAGCAGAGGCTGCGGAATGATTGAATTTCCCGGAACTGAAAAGGAAGTACGCCAACTGGAGCGCTTCCTGACCGCAACTGAACACCTGACGCCTGACGAGGCGTTGGAGGATATGCGTGCGCGGGCTCTGTCCCACGCTGAACGTCTGTCAAACGCGGTCAATATCGGTTTCGCCGGGGAATTCGGCGCAGGCAAGTCAAGTCTGGCGAACATGCTGGCTGGCGCGGACATTCTGCCAACCGGCCCGCAGCATCTGAAATTGCCGCTTGTGATCGTCGCATACGCGGATGCGCCCGAAACGACTGTCGGTTGGTGGAACAGGGAACCAAAGACATACTCCGGCATAGTGCTGGAAAAAGCGGCCCAGGAAGAGCCCGATTTCATATCGGTCGGTATCAATACTCCGGCCCTCAAGGAAATATCGCTGTTTGATCTTCCGGGCTCGGGTGCTCTGGATGATACCTACAAGCCGACTTTGGATCTGCTGAAATTCGTCGATTGTGCCATCTGGTGCACAAATGGAACCAATGCCTGGCGCGAGACCGAGCGTCACTTGTGGTCTCAGGTGCCCCCGGAGCTTCGGGCCAACAGCCTGCTCGCCGTAACACATGCTGATCTGCCACCGGTGCAGGGTGCCCTGGAGCGCGTCCTTGCGCGTCTGAACAAGGAAAAAGAAGGAATGTTCCGCGCCGTTGTCCCAATTGGTACGCCGGTCGCCGTGCGTGCCATGGCGCAGGAGCCAGAGCCCGACTTTGCGCTTTGGGAAACCTGCGGCGGGCAGAACCTTGCGGAACACGTGCTGGAAGCGGCATCCGACCGGCGCCGCGGCGATCTCGAGGCTGCGCGGAAAGATTTGCAGCAGGACTTCCTGCCCTATCTTGAAGCGCTGAAGGGCGCAGAGCCAGAGCCTGTTTCGAATGATACCGCATCAATGCATTCAACGCTTGGGTCTGCCCTGCCCCCGTTGAACAACCCCATTCTCGAGGACTGGCTGGCCGCAATAGCAAGCATCTATGAAGATCTACGTGAAACCTCTGATATCGAACCGGCCGCGTTTCTGAGCAGCTGTCAGGAGATCGTCGAAGATTTTGCGGAACGGCTGGAACAAGGTGGCGAAATCGACCCCGAAGCTGATTGGATTCCCGCAGAATTTGAAAAGGCGACAGATTTGCTTCTGTTGCTGCAATTCGAAAGCGGGGACGCACCATTGAAGGACGCAATCAGCATTCTGGCGCAGCTGGGCGACAACCTTGCATGGGCTGGCAGCACGATCGCAGCGGCGCAGCCGAAAACCGGAACCTGACGCTTTCCCGTCAAGATTGAGCTGCATTGCAGCGATTCGAAGGGCCGAGGAATCGGCCCTTTATTGTTTCGAATTCGTGGACCAACACGCTTGATTTCGGGTTTAAGTTTTCAATCAGCCCATACCCATTGTCTATATATAGATCCGTACATACCATTAGGCACAACATATGCCATCACGCGAAAAACGATCCATAGTGAAGCCATCAGGCGGCCCCAATAAAGTCAAATTTGAAACGTCTAACCGTTCTCAAGTGTCCTGCGGTTGTTTTTGGTTGTGAGTTCGTGGGCTGTCGGCCCGGTTTTTCTAAGCCGCAAAATGAATAGAACGGGCGGATTGAAATGAGCCACAACCAGGCTGTCGGCGCGACGCACGACGAACCGAAAATTGAAGGATTGCAGCCAGGCGCAAAGCTGTTGCGCGGGCAGTATGAAATCCTCCGCTATCTCAGCAACGGCGGATTTGGGATCACTTACCTGGCGCGCGACAGCCTGGAGCGCGACGTCGTTATCAAAGAGTGCTTCCCCGGAGCGCTGTGCCGCCGCAACGGTGATCTGGTCGAACCAAACGACCCGTCCTTCAAGGACGACCTGCGCTCGATCATTGACCTCTTTATTCAGGAGGCACGCAATCATGCGCGTCTGGTACATCCCAATATCGTAGATGTGCATCAGGTGTTCGAAGACAATGACACCGCATATATCGCAATGGATCTCATCCGTGGGTGCGACCTGCTGGATTACGTGGAAAACCCGGAGAATGACGGCGGCCCTGATTTCATCGTTCAGGTCACCGAAAAAATGTTGTCCGCGGTGTCTTTCATTCACCAGAGCGGCATGTTGCATCGGGACATTTCGCCGGACAACATTCTGATTGATGAAAACGGAGACCCCGTCCTGATCGATTTTGGCGCCGCACGCGAGCAAGCGGCGAACAAATCGGCAGCATTGCTGACACTGCGCGTGATCAAGGATGGATACTCTCCGCACGAATTCTATGTGCGGGGCGCGGATCAAGGGCCCAGCAGCGACCTTTATGTTCTGGCCGCCACGCTTTATCACGCCATCAGCGGTGAACGCCCCATCGACGGCCAGAGCCGCCTGAACGCGTTCAACAACGGGCAGGATGACCCCTACACGCCATTGACCGGTCGTTTCGAAGGATACCCAGACGGGTTCCTCGAAGCGATTGACAAGGCGATGGAAGTTCACGCCACGGATCGTCTTCAATCTGCATTGGATTGGTTGCGCATGTTCCGCGGCCCTGGCGTCATGTTCGACACATTCGCCTATCGGCCCGTGTCCGTGATTGTCGGCATGGATCGCAAAGACAAAGAGGAAGAAAAGGCCCGGATCAAGGCCGAAAGCGAGAACGCCGAAGCCGTAGTTACGGCCCTGCTGGCCGGAAACTCGGACATCGTTCTTGGCAACGAAGACAAAAAAGATAGCGATCTGACCAAAATCTCAAAGAAAGAGGAAACCCCGGTCGCTGTCGATACAGTGGTTCAGAGCGGGTCCGGCGGCAGCGGCAAGCTGATTGCAGGCGCGGCTGTTGTTGCAGTTGCGTTGGCCGCAGGTGGTTTCTTTGTGATGTCCGGCGACAAGACGGAAGACCAGGCAGAAACACCGGTCGCGCAGCCCATGGCAGACATACAACCCGCTGAGACAGAGGCGCCCGTTACCGATCCTTCTGTCACAGAGGCCACCGATCCCGAACCCGAAGTGGTCGTTGCACCCGAACCCAAACCGGAAGAGCCTGTCGAGCAGGCACAACCAGTACCTGCGGAGCCAGCTGCCACAGAAACAGCCTCCGTAGACACTGAACGTTCCGAAATTCCGGCACAGTCGGAAGAAGTGACTGATATTGCAGCAGTGTCTGAGATCGAGACACCTGCGACTGATGCAATCGCCAACGCCGGTGTTCCGGCGGAACAGCAGGTGGCGTTTGCGCATTGGGATGTCGATATCCCCTTCCAGACATCCCGCCGCCGCGGCTCTACCGGAGCCACCATTGCAGTTACGGGGGTGGACGCCAATCAGGACATGAGCGTGATCGGCGATTGGGTACAGCGTGGCGCTGTCATCTATACCCTGAATGGCAGCCCGGTCCGCCAGGATGTACCTTTTGCGGCGCAGGTTCTGGATAACCTGAAGGTTGATGCCGATGGGTACACAAGGGTTGCTGCCCGCTATCGCCCGCTGGGTCAGACCCGGGCGCAAAATGGTTTGTTGGCCCTTCCCGCCATACGATCCGTTGGTTTAGAAAATGGTTACACCTTTACCGTGAGCGCCGATGGCAATAGCGGATGGCAAACCACGGTGAACGCAGTTCCGGCTGACGCGGCAGTAAGCCTGCAAAAAGACGATGTCCTTCTGAATGAAAGCCATTCCGGCATCACATTTGACGGCTCGGAAAGCCTTGATGAGATGCTGGCCGCACTCGTTTCAAGCGAGCAGCCTGAGGCAAATCTGACAGTGTTGCGCAATGGGGCCGAGACGGCCGCAATCATGCAACTTGCACAGGAGTAATCTGACCGGTTCGATAGTGATCTGCCAGTGTGTGTTTGCTGAAGGTGGTATCAAGGTGTGCCACCCTGGCGGGAACCGGCCCGCCGCAGAATGTACCAGTTCCCATGGGTATCCATTGAGTGGCTCTGCGCTGACGTGCAGGGAACAGTAGCAGCTTACGACGCGGCTTATCTGCGTCACTAACTTGAAGGTGTCGACACCATGTTCAAATACAAAAGCCCTCTGAGCCGGCTTCTCGAAGGTGCCGGCAAATCCAAAGAAGAAGACGTTGCCGAGAAACCGGCCACAGTAGACGGTGCTGTAAGCGAAGAAGAAAAGCAAGAACCCATTGCGGATTTCAACGCTTTGCGCGCCGCATTGGCCGGTGGAAACATGACATCCGAATCCTATGAGGAAACGGATGAACTGATCCCCGAAGAAAAGATGCCCGAGTTTGACGAGGCCGAGCCGGAGGCAGTGGCCGAACCCGAGGAGTCGATCTTTGCCGAAGACAGTTCGGAAGAAGACAACTTGGAAGAGGGCGACGCTCTGAAAAACGTTCTGGTGGAAGAAAATGTCGAAGAACTGGTTGAGGTCGAGCAGGTTGTCACCCTGCATTTGACGGAAACACCCGCCGAGACTTCGCCAGAGGAAGCAACGGCTGAGGTCGTGTCCGAACCTACCGAGCCAGAAGTCGGCGAGGTTGAGGTTGCCGAAGCTCCGGCCCCAGAAGAGAAGCAGGTCGAAGACACGGTTGAGCCGGTGATTGAGCAGGTTGAAACAGCCCCTGCCCCGGTCGAGGATCGCCGTTCACGGGTCAAAACGACATTTCTGGGATTTGAGCGCGCCGACACGCATGTTCAGGACCTGATCGAATCCTCCGAACCCGTAGCAAAAGCAGAAGCGGCGCAAGAGACATTCCCGGTGGGCTGGCTGGTTGTAACAGCCGGTCCGGGACGAGGTTCAAGCATTACGCTCACCGAAGGCCTGATGCAAATCGGGCGCAACGATGACCAGGCCATTCAGTTGGATTTTGGCGATACCGGCATTTCGCGCTCGAACCATGCAGTCATCGCCTATGACCCCGAAGACCGGAAGTGTTACTTGGGCCATGGCGGCAAGGCCAATCTTGTACGCCTGAACGGCAAACCTGTTCTCAGCACCGTGGCCCTGTCCAACGGAGACCTGATCCGCATCAGCGAAACCTCGATCCGGTTCATGGCTTTCTGCGACGACGGTTTTGATTGGCGGGATTCCTGATAAATGCTGGCAACTCCGGCATATGATGTTGCGCTGATCCTGAACCAGGGTCAGCGGGAAACGCAGGAAGACGCGATTGCAGCCCGCATGTTTGACGCGTCGGACGCGGGCTATGTTGTGATTGCGGACGGTATGGGCGGCCATGAGGCGGGTGAAATAGCTTCGGAAATGGTAGTGGCTGCATGGCGCGACGCGCTGGACGCAGAACTTGAGGCAGAAACCCTGAACGAAGGATCCGCGATAGATGCGCTTCCTTTGGCCGCCATGCAAGCCAATGCCGCGATCGCCAACTACACCGAGGCCAGGGGTCATGGCTTCAACATGGGATCAACCATGTTGGGTGTCCTTCTTCTGGGGCGGCGTGTGTTCTGGATTTCGATCGGCGACAGCCCTCTTTACCTGTTTCGGGACGGAGCGTTGACGCAGGTCAACGAAGACCACTCGATGGCACCCGTGATTGCGTCGAAAGTGGCTTCGGGCGAGATCACCGAAGCGGTGGCCCGGGACATGGACAGCAATCAATTAACGTCCGTGGTTACAGGCGGGGCCATTCCCAAAGTGGATTGCCCGGAAGATCCATTGATCGTGTCGCCCGCCGATGTCCTGATCCTTGGAAGTGATGGGTTGCAGTACATCAGCGACACCGAAATTCAAGCCATTCTGCGGGATCATCAACAGGGGCTGGCTCAAGACATTGCCGAAGCATTGCTGACGGCTGTGCAGGCCAAGGGTGACCCGGATCAGGACAATCTTTCTATCGCAGTGGCGAAACTCACAAGAACCTAAACAGGCAAAGCAACAGGACCCATGATAAAGCACTTACTCATATCAAGCCTTGCCCTTGCTGCCGCCACGGGCGCGGCATCTGCGCAAGAGGCGTGTTCAAGTTATGAAATTCAACGCGGCGATAGCTTACGGGAATTGGCAATCGAAGTGTATGCGACCGAGGACTTTCGCATCATTTTCGACGCGAACCGGGATGTTATCGGTTCCAACCCCAATATCATCCGCGTCGGCGACGTTCTGGAACTGCCCTGTCTGGAAGATGTCGGGCGTGCTCCGGCGCTTGCTGACACCGAGGCAGAGCGGCTGGCCGCCGAAATGGCGGCAGAGCTGGTAAAAGCCGCAGAAGAACGCGCCGAGAAAGCCGTGGCCGAAGCGGAAGCCCGCGTTGCGGCAGCGGAAGCCGAGGCAAAGAACGCGAGTGAAGAAGCGGTCGTTGCAGCACGCGCTGCTGCCAAGGAAGAGATCGAAGCCGCCCGTGCCGAAGCTGCCGCTTTGATCCGAAATGCCGGAACGGGTGAACGGCCCGAAATCCGGGACCGTCAATTGCTGTTGATCACTGGCGGTAACTACGCTCCGTTCACCGATGAATCTCTGCCCAATCGGGGGCTCTATACCCATCTGGTTGAGACAGCGATGTTTCGTGCCGCTCCCGAACAGGCCTACAAGATTCAGTTCGTGAATGACTGGTCTTCGCATCTGGACCTGTTGATGCCGACACTCGCATTTGACGCCACCTTCCCCTGGTCGCGTCCCAATTGCGAAGAGGCCGTTGCGCTGTCGGAAGATGATCGCAATCGGTGCGAGACCTACAATTTCTCAAACCCGTTCTACGAGGTCGTGGATACGTTCTTCGCCCGCGAAGGTTCCGGCTATGAGGAGACATTGACCTATGCCGATTTTGCCGGTGCAACGATCTGCCGGCCAGAGGGTTGGTCTTTGTCTCACATGGACGCTGTAAGCCTGTACGAACCGGTCATCAAACTTCTGCGGCCAACGTCACCGGATGATTGCTTTCACGCTTTGATGGAAGGCACCGCAGATATCGTCGCCATCGAGGCACATCTGGCAGCCGAGGCAATTGAACGGCTTGGGTACAAGCACCGGATTATCGAAAACCCCAACCTTGCGGCCATCAAGTCGCTCAACGTCATGACCCACAAAGATAATCCTGATGGGGAAGCGATCCTTGAGACGCTGAATCAGGGTCTGGCAATCATGCAGCAATCGGGCGAATGGCGCGACATCGTGTCAACCGCCCTGCGTCATCAAATGGAAAATGGATAAGGCCCCGATCTGGCCTGACAAACTAAAGTCTGGAGGAAGTGGACATGTTTAACGAGAAGATGAAAAAGGTTGCGCTTTCAGCAACTGCTATTACCGCTCTGTGCGCAGGTGCCGCTGCAGCACAGGAAGCTTGTACCAACTATACCGTCCAAGACGGCGATACCATGGCGACCATTGCAATCGCAGCCTACGGCACGTCGAACTATCAGCCGATCTTCAACGCGAACCGGAACGAAATCACCAACCCCAACGCTCTGGAGCCAGGTCTGGTTCTGGCCCTTCCCTGTGAGGACGGTAGCCTGCCCAATGGTCAGAGCGCGCAGGAAATCATCGCAGCTGAAGAACAACGCGCGGCCAGCGTCAAACGTTCGAGCGTCTACCAGCCACCGATCAAGCTGGTGACCGGCAATGGCTGGGCACCTTTCGCCGATGAATCGCTGAACGGCGGCGGAGCAATCACCCGTCTGGGCACCACGGCTTTGCAGCGTGGCGGCAACGCGCGCGACTATTCCGTAAGCTTCGTGGATGATTGGAACTCGCACTTGGAAACTCTTCTGCCTCTTGGCGCCTTTGACGTGTCCATGGCGTGGAACATGCCGGATTGCACCAACCGCACCTACGAATGGTCCTGGGAAACCGAGGTGCGCTGCACCCAGTTCGATTCATCTGTTCCGGTCTACGACATTGTCGTCGGGTTCTACACCATTCCGGAAAGCCAGTATGCGAATGCGACAACCTTTGAAGAGCTGAAGGGCGCCACGATCTGCCGTATGGATGGCTGGTTCATCCATGATCTGGAACAGGAAGGTCTGCACAACGGTGAAACCATGACGCTGATGCAGCCGATCACCGCACGCGAATGCCTTGACGCGGTCCTGACCGGCACCGCAGATGTTGCAACCTTTGAAGTTCAGCTGTTCTCGGACACAATGGTTGAAATGGGCCTGAACCAAAACGACCTGGTTGAGAACCCGTACGTGACCTCGCTTTCCTCGCTGCGCTTTATCAGCCACCGCAGCAATCCGTTCGGCAAGCAATACCTGGCGATGCTGAACAAAGGCCTGAACGAGATGCGCGAAACCGGGGAATGGTATGCGATCGTCTCCGACACGCTGCGCGAGCACAACGAAAAACTGATGGCAGCGTCGAACTGATCCCTCGGTTCAGCTGAAACTTTGGGGCCGGTTCTTCAATCGGCCCCTTTTTTGTCAGCGTCAAACACGAGGTTTTTCAGAATGACAAATTTTGGCCTCTTATCTGCTTCATAACAGCCTCAAATACACAGCACCTTCAACCCCAAGCACGATCATCATTCAATTGATGCCAATGAAAGAGCGTGATTTGCATATGATACAGGGCGCCTTCAATATTCAGAATAACTCACCGTCGTCCGCGACCAGATCGGATTTGGACGTTGCAGTGATCTTGCCCTGCTACAACGAGGCCGTTGCCATAGGTGAAACCGTTCGGCAATTCCGCGCGGCCCTGCCCGACGCAACGATTTACGTATATGACAACAATTCCACCGACGACTCCGTCAAGGTCGCGCTTGAGGCAGGCGCGCGGGTCTATTCCGAAACATACCAGGGCAAAGGCAACGTGGTCCGTCGAATGTTTGCCGACGTTGATGCGGATGTCTACGTTATGGCTGACGGGGATGCGACCTATGACAGCGCGGCGGCGCCGGAATTGATCGACATGCTCGTTTCGCAGAATCTGGATATGGTCAACGGCGCCCGTGTGAATGAAGAAACTGAAGCCTATCGGCGCGGCCACAAATTTGGCAACGCGTTGTTCAGTTGGCTTGTGAAATTCTTCTTCAACAGCAAAATCAACGACCTGCTTTCGGGTTACCGCGTTTTCAGCAGACGCTTTGTCAAAAGCTTCCCCGCAGTATCAAACGGGTTCGAGATTGAAACAGAGCTAACAGTTCATGCGATGCAGATGCGCATGCCAATCGGTGAGGTTCAAACAAGGTATTCGTCACGCCTGCCAGATTCGAACTCTAAGCTGGCGACGTTTTCCGACGGGTGGCGGATTCTCAAAATGATCGGCTTGTTGATCAAGGATGAAAAGCCCGTTGCGTTTTTCCTGTCATTGGCCGTGTTGATGTTTTTGCCTTCGCTCTTTGTGTTTGCATCCGTATTCCGGGAATTTTTGGAAACAGGGCTTGTCGATAGAATTCCGTCTGTCGTCGTCGCAGTATCCGGTTTTGTTGCGACAATGCTGTCCATCGTCTGCGCTTTGATTCTGGAATCTCTGGCTCTTGCCCGGAGGGAAGCACGTCGTCTGTCATATTTGCAGCACAAAGGTGTAGCTGCGTCAGGCGTTGACCAAATCAAGCCATCGCTTGTCGAGGCTCAAACCCGTCGATTTGGCTGATTAAAATCAACCCCCAGTTCAATGCTAGGCAAATGAACGGCCTGTTCGCGCGTAAGCGTCTGAACACGCTGGTTTGTTCAAGGATTTGGTGAACCAGATACGCAAATGGCCAGCACCCCAAATGCTGGCCATTTTTCTGAGTGAGTGATATAGCCCTAAGGCCTCACCAGTGAAATTCTTTGTCCCCAAATACCTAACGCGGACTGAAAACCGGCGCTATTGGGGGAATCCCGTAAATCTTAAATTTTTCCAAAAATCAGGATCTTTCGATCCTTGCTGACCGCCCTGTTCGCACCTGTTCGCAGTTTCAGGAAAGCGATCGAAATTTGCGCCTGGTGTCCGGACGGCCCAAGCGCTGGAACCCAACGTGATGCGCAGATGTTTACCGGGCACACATTGCGCAAGTCGTTCATAGGACCTGACAAGGTTGGTTTTAACGGCGCAGCCACAGCAAGCTACAGATCGTCAGGCGTAAGGTTCGGGGCGGGTCTTTGGGCAATCCCGCGTTCCATGAAAAGGACCGCACAAAGGCGGTCCCTTCGTGTTTTGATGTCGGACGAAACTCGCCCGCCTGTTCGACGGCGATCAGCCGATGATTGCGTTCAGCGTAGCGCTGGGGCGCATCACAGCGGCGGTTTTGACCGGGTCAGTGTGATAGTACCCGCCCAAATCCACCGACGGTCCTTGGACTGCGGCCAGTTCCGACAAGATCTGCTCTTCTTTCTCTGCCAGCGCTTTTGCAAGTGGTGCCATTTCAGCTGCCAGATCGGCATCGTCAGATTGGGCAGCCAAGGCTTGGGCCCAGTAGCGCGCGAACCAGTAGTGGCTGTCGCGGTTGTCCGGTTCGCCGACTTTTCGACTTGGCGACCGGTTGTTGTCCAAAATGCCCTGAGTTGCGGCCTCTGCCGCAGCGCCAAGAACACCTGCCTTCGCGTTTCCTTTGGCGTCGGCCAGGAAGTTCAGTGATTCCCCCAGCGCGCAGAATTCACCCATCGAATCCCAGCGCAGGTGATTTTCCTCGACCAATTGCTGCACGTGTTTCGGTGCCGAGCCCCCTGCCCCGGTTTCGAACAGGCCGCCGCCATTCATAAGCTTGACGATCGACAGCATCTTGGCCGAGGTGCCCAGTTCGAGAATCGGGAACAGGTCGGTCAGATAGTCACGCAGCACGTTGCCGGTGATGGCGATGCTGTCCTTTCCGGCGGTGATGGTTTCCAGCGTCTGGCGCGTTGCCTCGCGCGGGGCCATGATCTGGAACTTGTCAGCCCCGCCCGCAGCCTCGAGCGCCGGTTCGACATATTTGATCAGCTCTGCGTCGTGGGCACGGTTCGCATCCAGCCAGAAGATCGCCTCGGATCCGGTCAGGCGCTGACGGTCCATCGCCAACTGTATCCAGTTCTCGATCGGCGCCTTCTTGACGGTGCAGGCCCGCCAGATGTCACCCTTTTCGACCTCGTGCGAAAGCAGGGCCTCGCCATTGGCCAGAACGATGCGCATTGAGCCGTCGGCGGGCGCCTCGAAGGTGGTCGGGTGGCTGCCGTATTCCTCGGCCTTCTGCGCCATAAGGCCAACATTTGCGACCGCACCGGCAGTGGCGGGATTCAATGCACCATTGGCTTTGAAGAACTTGATGCTTTCATCATAAACAGTTGCATAGCACCGGTCGGGGATGACGCAATTTGTATCACCCTTGGCACCGGTCTCATCCCAACCCTTGCCGCCCGCGCGGATCACCGCTGGCATCGAAGCATCAATGATCACATCGGAAGGAACATGCAGGTTGGTGATGCCCTTGTCGCTATCCACCATATACATGGATGGACGATCAGACTTGATCGCGTTTATTGCGGCGACGATCTCGGCATTGTTTTGTACCCGCTCAAGCAAATCGCCAAGACCCGAGTTCGGATTCACACCCAGCGCATCCAGTTCCGCACCGAATTTGTCGAAAACCGGCGCCAACCAGACCTTGACCGCATAGCCAAAGATGATTGGGTCCGAGACCTTCATCATCGTGGCTTTCAGGTGCAACGAGAACATTGTGCCGTCTTTCCTGGTGTCCTCGATGGCCTCTGCAAGAAAGGATGACAGTGCTTTGACTGACATGAAGGTCGCATCAGCCACGGTGCCTTCGTCCAGCGACCACGCGTCCTTAAGGACAGTCACACTGCCGTCTTTGCTGACAAACTCGATCCTTGCATCGCCCGCTTGGGCAGCGGTGATGGTGGACGATTTCTCATTGGCGTAAAAATCGTTGCCCGACATGGACGAGACTTTGGTTTTGCTGTCCGAGGTCCATTCGCCCATGGAATGCGGGTTGTTGCGGGCATAGTTTTTGACAGCCCGCGCCGCACGGCGGTCACTGTTACCTTCACGCAGAACCGGGTTCACGGCCGAGCCTTTGATGGCATCATAACGCGCACGGATCGCCTTTTCTTCGTCGGTCGAAGGTTCTTCGGGATAGGCCGGGATATCATAGCCTTGCGACTGCAACTCTTCTATGGCGGCCACCAGTTGCGGAACCGATGCCGAGATGTTCGGCAGCTTGATCACATTGGCGTCCGGGGTTTTTACCAGCTCACCCAATGCTGCCAGATCGTCCGAGACACGCTGCTCATCCGTCAGGTTTTCGGGGAAGGCTGCCAGAATGCGCCCGGCCAGTGAAATGTCCTTGGTGCCCACGCTGACGCCAGCAGCCGAAGCGAACTTGCGAATGATGGGCAGGAACGAGGCGCTGGCCAGTTCGGGCGCTTCGTCTACAATGGTATACAATATGTCGAAGTTCGATTTATCTGCCATATTCTTTTACCTTTTTAAGCCTTTCGGGGCGTGCGATCCAAGAGTTGAAGCCACTTCAGCGTGGCGCGGGAGGGGCGCGATCACGATACCGCCCCTGGGTGACTCTGTTTTGACAGGGCCTCCCTTAAATCACGTTACGCTGGGAATCAATCATCTGTGCCCGCGCGTTTTGCCACGGGCTGGGCTTGGATGGCTTTTGATGTCATCAGCTCAACGTTTCACCCGGCTGTCTTTGGCGTTTCCCTTCAGGTCACGCCACATGTTTTCCATGAAGCTGCCCGGCTGGTCCCACGAATTTTTTCGGGTTGCGGCCAAGGATTACCGAAATCTCTGCCCTGTCTCGGGATCAAATACCATGGCACGGTCAGGTTGAATGGATATGCCAATCCGGTCGCCGGTTTTGCTGCGCTGGTCATCCCGCTCTTCCACAATCAGTTTGTCCCCATTTGGCGTCAGCAAATACGAGTAGGATACACCCCCAAGCGCTTCGGTCAGGTCCACAGTGCAGGTGTCGGCAGACCGGTCGATGTGAATATGTTCAGGGCGCATCCCCAACGTCACCTTGCCCGTTCCGGCAGGAACAGTTGCCGAGACCGGCAATGGCTGGCCCAAAGCGGGATGGGTGACATGGCCGTCAGTATATCCGCAATCAAGAAAGTTCATCGCGGGCGAACCGATGAAACCTGCAACAAACCGGTTGTCAGGATCACGGTACAGATCCATCGGGGCGCCGACCTGTTCGATCCGGCCATCGCGCAGCACCACAATCTTGTCGGCCATCGTCATGGCTTCGACCTGATCATGGGTCACATAGATCATGGTTGCACCGATTTCCTGATGCAGACGCGCGATTTCGACGCGCATCTCGACACGCAATTCAGCGTCCAAGTTGGACAGGGGTTCGTCAAACAGAAAAACCTCGGGCCCGCGTACAATCGCCCGCCCGATCGCAACCCTTTGCCGTTGCCCCCCGGACAGGGCCTTGGGTTTGCGCTTGAGGTAGGGATCAAGCTTCAGTATGCTCGAAGCCTCCTGCACCTTCTGGTCGATCTCGGCTTTTGGGACACCATTCATGCGCAGGCCAAATCCCATGTTTTCCGCAACTGACATGTGCGGGTAGAGCGCATAAGTCTGAAACACCATCGCCACGCCGCGCTTGGCTGGATCCATATGTGTCACCTCGCGCGATCCGATGTGAATCTCACCTTCCGAGGTTTCTTCCAGCCCTGCAATCATCCGCAACAACGTGGATTTTCCGCACCCTGAAGGCCCTACAAAAACGCAGAACTCACCATCTTCGATTTGCAGGTCGATCCCATGAATGACCTGTGTCTGACCGTACCGTTTGATTGCCCGATTCAGAGTTACACCTGTCATGTCATCAGCATCCTGTCGTTTTTGGAACTAGGGCCTGTTTCGGGAAACCGCCAGGCTTGTGCCTCGGTTCCGATTTGTTCAGCCACGCGCCGCAGGCGCGGCACCCAGGCTTCGAGTTGATCGAAATCCATTCGTTCGGTGGACCCGGTTATCGAAATTGCCCCAAGCATCCGACCGTTCGACGTCAGAACTGGGCAGGCGATGCATATGATGCCAGGCTCGTGCTCTTCATCATCGATGGCAAATCCCCGGCTGCGAATTCTGTCAAGATCAGCCCGCAACATCTTTTCGGATGTCAGAGTTTTGTTGGTGAAGCGGTGATAGCTTTGCTGCGACGCCGCCCTGTTCAACGCATCTTCGTCCAAAAATGCCAGCATCGCCTTGCCGACCCCTGTGCAGTAGGCCGGGCCAACTTTACCAGCCTGAGAGTACATCTCGATTGGTTGTGCGGCGTTGCGTTTGTCGACGTAAAGAACCTGACTGGAATCAAGCTGCGCCAGATGCACGGTTTCACCGGTTTCTTGACTGAGGGCATCCAGAAAAGGCCGCGCTATCGGGGCCAATGAGCTTTGCGTCCATGCCGCATGGGCCAACCGGACCAGTCGCATCCCGGGCGCATAGGTCTGCCTGTCGCGGTCATATGACAGCATTCCCTGGTTGGTGAGGGATTGCAGAAATCGATACAGGGTCGCCTTTGGAAAATCGCTGCTTTCCAAAAGTTCAGCGAATCGAACGGGGCGCTCGAACGATGCCACGTGATCCAGCACATCACATGCTTTGCCTATAGTTCCGTCACCTGACACGGGCCATCATTCTCCTCCGATTATCCCTCGCCATCCTCACGAGGGTCTTGACAACAGTAGCCGAGTCGATGTGTAGTTTTCAATATATAAAACACGGTTTCACTATTTGGAACCTTGTGGGAGAGAAACAGGGAGGAAACTATGTATTCAACTTTCAAGCGCACGACGGCTGCGCTGGCGCTTGGTGTCGCGATGGCGGCACCAGCAGCTGCGGAACTCACCGGAGAGCTGCGGGTCTTTCTGGACACATCGAACCCGGCGCCACGCGCGACGATGGAGGCGATGATCGAACGGTTCGGGGCACAGCATCCGGGGTTGGAAATCGAAACAACCGTCATCGACCGAGAAGCCTATAAAACGCAGATCCGGAACTTCCTGACGGCTGACACCCCGGACGTGGCCACGTGGTACGCGGCCAACCGTATGAAACCATATGTCGAGGCGGGTCTGTTCGAGGACGTTTCAGATTTGTGGGCCGAGCCCGAGATCGCCGACAATCTCGCTTCGACCAAGGGCGCTTTGACAATCGACGGCAAGCAATGGGGTGTGCCGTATACCTATTATCAGTGGGGTGTCTACTATCGCAAAGACATCTTCGACGAGCTGGGCCTGAGCGAGCCGACTACTTGGGAAGAAGAACTGTCCAACTGCCAGAAAATCGTCGATTCAGGACGCGCCTGCTACACGATCGGTACCAAGTTCCTTTGGACCGCTGGTGGCTGGTTTGACTACTTGAACATGCGCACAAACGGCTTTGATTTTCATCAGCAATTGGCCAATGGCGAAGTCAGCTGGGAAGACGACCGGGTCAAGCAGACCTTCGCCAACTGGAAACAGTTGATCGACATGGGCGCATTCATCGACAACCACCAGACCTACAGCTGGCAGGAAGCGCTGCCCTTCATGGTCAATGGTGAGGCAGCAGCCTATCTGATGGGCAACTTCGCAGTGGCACCGTTGCGCGATGCGGGCCTGACAGATGACCAGCTGGATTTCTACCAGTTCGTCGCGATCAATCCCGATGTTGAGCTGGCCGAAGACGCTCCGACAGACACGTTCCACATCCCGGCCAATGCTTCGAACAAGGAAGCTGCGCGCGAATTCCTGCGTTTTGTGGTCTCTGCTGATGAACAGACCGAAATCAACAACGGCGCGAATCTCGGCCAATTGCCGGTCAACGCGCAATCCGCTGTGGATGACGACAAGTTCCTGCAACAGGGCTTTGAAATGCTTTCGTCCAACAGCCCCGGTGGGGTAGCCCAGTTCTGGGACCGCGACGCGCCTGCGGAAATGGCCAAAGTGTCCATGGAAGGTTTCCAGGAATTCATGGTCAAACCCGACAACTTGGACCGGATACTGGCCAAACTCGAACGCGCGCGCGAGCGTATTTACGATAACTGATCAGGCAAGGGTCGGGCCAAAGCCCGGCCCACGCTCCTTTGAATCGTAGGGCGGGTTCCGACCCGCCTTGCTCCAACAGACCCGAGTTTCCCATGACAGTTGCAGCCGACGCCTCAGAACAGGAAAGCTGGTTCCATCGCAACCAACAACGCATCGCACCCTGGCTGTTTCTGGCCCCCGGGATGCTGTTCTTCTTGGTCTATGTGATTATCCCGGTATTCCAGTCCTTCAACCTGTCGCTTTACGAGTGGGACGGCCTGGGCGCTGCGGAATACGTCGGCTTTCGCAACTACGAAGACCTCTATTGGGAATGGGTGGACCGGGATGCTTTCTACATCTCGATGAAGAACAATCTGATCTGGCTGATCCTGTACCTGGCCGCGATTCCGGCAGGTTTGTTCATCGCCCTGTTCCTGAATCAGACAGTTTGGGGCATCCGCCTGTATAAGTCCCTGTTTTTCTTTCCTTTCGTGATTTCTCAGGTCGTGGTGGGGCTGGTGTTCACCTGGTTCTACGATCCGACCTTCGGGTTGCTGAACGAATTCCTCGACCTCTTCGGCCTTGGTCCCCTGAACGTGCTTGGCGATGAGCGCTTTGTGACCTACGGCATCATCTTCGCCGGCCTCTGGCCACAAACCGCCTATTGCATGATCCTGTACCTCACCGGCCTGAACGCTGTGGACCCGGAACAGATCGAAGCGGGACGCCTGGACGGGGCCAAGGGTTGGAAGATGCTTTGGCACATCATCATCCCACAATTGCGGCCCGCAACCTTTATCGCGTTTGTCGTGACCATCATCGGCGCATTACGGTCATTCGACCTGATCTCGATCATGACACAAGGCGGACCTTTCGGATCCTCCCGCGTGCTGGCCTATTACATGTTCGAGGTCGCCCTGTCCGAATATGGCTTCCGCATGGGTTATGGCGCGGCCATCGCCGTGATCCTATTCCTGATCATGTTGTGCTTCATCGCCTACTTCCTGTGGTCGATGTACCGTGAAGAGAAGGGGCGCTGAGATGTTTCCCAAACCCATCGAAAAACAACCCCGCGCGGCGCAGATCACGTATCAAGCCATGCTTCCATTGGCCCTTCTGTTGTGGCTGGGTCCCCTGCTGGCGGTTGCTCTTTTCTCGGTAAAACCCGCTGCTGACTTCACCAACGCGAATTACTGGGGAATGCCGTCCAGCTTTGAAGGCGCCTTCAACTATGGTCAGGTGTTCTTTAATTCGGACATGCCCCGATACCTGCTGAATTCATTCATGATCACCGTCCCTACCGTGATCGGAGCGGTGGCGCTCAGCTGCATGACCGGCTTCGCGCTTGGCATTTACAAGTTCAAGTCGAACCTCTGGATCTTTTTCATGTTCGTGGCTGGGAATTTCGTGCCCTTTCAGATCCTGATGGTGCCGGTTCGGGATCTGACCCTGCAACTTGGGCTCTACAACACCAAGACCGGGCTGGTCCTGTTTCACATCGCCTTCCAGACCGGGTTCTGCACCCTGTTCATGCGCAACTTCATCCGCGCCCTGCCCTTTGAACTGATCGAGGCAGCACGGGTCGAAGGCATCAGCGAATGGCGCATCTTCTGGTACGTGGTCCTGCCGCTGATGAAGCCCGCGATCGCCGCGCTCAGCGTGCTGATCTTCACCTTCATCTGGAACGACTATTTCTGGGCCGTCGTCCTGACGCAAGGCGCGGAAAGCCAGCCTGTAACTGCCGGAATCACCAGTTTCAACGCACAATTCCGCGCCGCTTATCAATTGATGAGCGCAGGCTCCATCGTGGCGGCTCTGCCACCGGTGGCCATGTTCTTCCTGATGCAGAAACACTTCATTGCGGGTTTGACCCTCGGAGCTGTGAAATGACCAAAATTACCTTTATCGGTGCCGGGTCCACAATTTTCATGCAGAACATCATTGGAGATGCTCTGTTGACCCCTGCGCTGGCCGACAGTCACTTTGCGCTTATGGATATCGACCCCCAGCGCCTTGCGGAAAGCGAAGCTGTTGCGCGCTCCATGATCCGCTCGGTCGGGGCCGGGGCGACTGTCTCGACCCATACCGACCGCCGTGCGGCGCTGGACGGGGCCGATTTCGTCATCACCGCCTTTCAGGTCGGGGGGTACAAGCCCTGTACGATCACCGATTTCGAGATCCCCAAGCAGTATGGCTTGCGTCAAACCATCGCTGATACGCTGGGCGTCGGAGGAATCATGCGAGGCCTGCGCACGGTTCCGGTGCTTTGGGATGTCGCAGGGGACATGATGCAACTCTGTCCGAACGCGACATTGCTGCAATATGTAAATCCGATGGCCATCAACACCTGGGCACTGGCCGAACGCTTCCCTTCCCTGAAACATGTGGGCCTTTGCCACTCGGTTCAAAATACGGTCGAGGAACTGGCCCATGATCTGGATCTGCCAAAGGATGAGTTCCGCTACAAAGTCGCGGGCGTCAATCACGTGGCATTCTTTCTGAAACTGGAACATCAGGGCCGCGACCTGTATCCGGCACTGCGACGGGGCTATCACGCGGGGAAATTCCCGAAGGCACCGCTGCTGATGCCGCGCTGCCCCAACAAGGTGCGGTACGAGGTGATGGATCATCTGGGCTATTTCTGCACAGAAAGCTCGGAACACCTGGCCGAATACGTGCCGTGGTTCATCAAGGACGGGCGACAGGACCTGATCGAGGAATTCTCGATCCCGCTGGACGAATACCCCACCCGCTGCGTCGAGCAGGTCGAGATGTGGAAGAAACAGGCCAAGACCCTGACCGACGGGCGCAATATCGATGTCACGCGCAGCCACGAATTCGCCGCCGACCTGATGAACGCGATCGCAACGAACACGCCCTACATGGCCTATGGCAACCTGCCCAATACCGGCCAGATCCCGCAACTGCCCATGGGCGCGGCGGTAGAAACCCCCTGCCTGGTCGACAGCAACGGCGTACAGCCTTCTGTCGTGACCGACATCCCGCCGCAGTTGATTGCCCTGATGCGCACCCAGATCAACGTACAGGAACTGACTGTTCGGGCCCTGACAGAACAAAACCCCGAATATATCTATCACGCCGCGATGATGGATCCGCACACCGCCGCCGAACTGGACCTGCGCCAGATCCGAAACCTTGTCACGGATCTGCTGACGGCCCATAACGATTGGCTGCCCGACTGGTGCCGACCGGCCCGCGCCGCCTGATCTTCATCATTTTACAAATACTCAGATCCAACTTCAGCCAAGAAAAACAAAGCCAGACATGATAAAACGCCGCTCACAGCATTGGTATGGAAAACTCGACAAGGATGGCTTCATCCACCGGTCGTGGATGAAAAACCAGGGCTTTCCCGACCACGCTTTTGACGGACGACCCATAATTGGCATCTGCAACACCTGGTCGGAACTGACCCCCTGCAACTCGGGCCTGCGCGACCTGGCCGAGGGCGTAAAACGCGGCGTGTGGGAGGCGGGCGGCTTCCCGGTAGAATTCCCCGTCATGTCGCTGGGTGAAACCCAGATGAAACCCACCGCGATGCTGTTCCGCAACCTGCTGGCCATGGATGTCGAAGAATCGATCCGCGCCTATGGTATTGACGGGGTCGTTCTGCTGGGCGGCTGCGACAAGACCACGCCGGGGCAACTGATGGGGGCCGCTTCAGTCGATCTGCCTTCGATCGTCGTCAGTTCAGGCCCGATGCTGAACGGTAAATACCGTGGACAGGATATCGGATCCGGCACCGACGTCTGGAAGTTTTCCGAAGCGGTTCGGGCCGGCGAAATGACCTTGCAGGATTTCATGAACGCCGAATCCGGCATGTCGCGCAGCGCTGGCGTCTGCATGACCATGGGCACCGCATCCACCATGGCGTCGCTGGTCGAGGCGATGGGCATGAGCCTGCCCACCAATGCCGCGCTTCCGGCGGTCGACGCCCGCCGCATGGCGCTGGCGCACATGACCGGCCGGCGCATCGTCGAGATGGTCGACGAAGACCTCAAGCCCTCGGACATCCTGACCAAAGAGGCGTTCGAGAACGCCATCCTCGCCAATGCCGCCGTAGGAGGCTCGACCAACGCTGTGGTTCACCTGCTGGCGCTGGCGGGGCGTGTCGGGGTTGACCTGACCCTGAAAAACTTTGAAATCGGATCCGAAATACCGCTGCTGGTCAACTGCATGCCGTCGGGCAAATACCTGATGGAAGACTTCTGCTACGCAGGCGGCATGCCGGTTGTACTGAATGAACTCAAATCGTTCCTGCGCCCGGCAAAGACGGTTCTGAACAAGGATATCTCAGCACATTACGAAGGGGCCGAGTGTTGCAACTCGGACGTCATCCGTCCCTTCGATGATCCTGTAAAGCCCGCTGCGGGCCTGCGAGTCCTGCGCGGCAACCTTGCGCCGAATGGGGCAATCGTCAAGCCTTCGGCGGCCACTGACGCGCTTCTTGAAACCGAGGGCGAGGCTTTTGTGTTCGACAACATCGAAGATCTGAAGGCCAATATCGACCGTGAAGACCTGCCGGTCACAGCCAAGAGCATTCTGGTGCTCAAAGGGTGTGGCCCCAAGGGGTATCCGGGCATGCCCGAGGTCGGCAACATGCCAATTCCGGCGAAATTGGTGAAAGAGGGTGTGCGAGACATGATCCGGATCTCGGATGCCCGCATGTCGGGAACAGCTTATGGCACCGTCATTTTGCATGTTAGCCCCGAAGCACAGGCGGGTGGCACGCTGGCGCTGGTCAAAAGCGGAGACCGCATCCGTGTTTCAGCCAGCAGCGGCGAACTGGAACTTCTTGTGGACGAAAACGAACTGAACGCCCGCCGCGCCGCGTGGCAACCGGATGATCCGCACTACACACGCGGATATGCAAAACTTTACATCGACCACGTGCTGCAAGCGGATCAGGGGGCGGATCTGGATTTCCTTGTTGGCAAAGACACGCGCCTCGTGACCAGAGAGAGCCACTGATGACCCAACCAGCTACATTCCACGATCTCAACGGGGCCTCCGTCTATATCACCGGCGGCGGCTCGGGCGTTGGTGCGGCGCTGACAGATGGATTCATGGCACAGGGGGCCAATGTGGCCTTCATTGGTCGGTCGGATGCCAGCGGTTTTGTCGAAGAGATGCGCGACAAGCACGGCCGCGCGCCGCTGTTCCTGCAAGGCGACATAACGGATACCGAACTGCTGCACGCGACGATGGCCAAAGCTGCCGAGGCTCATGGCCCTTTGAACGTCTTGGTGAACAATGCAGCCAACGACCAACGTCATACGCTTGAGGAAACCACGACGGAATTCTGGGACTGGATGATCGAGGTGAACCTGAAAGCCTATTATTTCGCGTGTCAGGAAGCCGCCCGGCAAATGAAAGATGGCGGGTCGATCATCAATTTCAGCTCGATCAGTTACATGATGGGCAATGCTGGCTATCCGATCTATACGACCTCGAATGCCGGGATTACAGGGATGACACGGTCATTGGCACGAGAACTGGGGCCGAGGAAAATCCGCGTAAACGCTCTGGCCCCCGGCTGGGTTCTGACGCAAAAACAGTTGGATAAATGGGCCACGCCCGAGGATCTGGCGGCGCATTTGGACCGGCAATGTCTGAAAGCGCACCTGAAGCCCGAGGATATGATAGCACCAACACTTTTTCTGGCGTCCAAGGCCAGCCATGCAATGACCGGGCAATGTATGGCTGTTGATGGCGGCGTCGTGGTTTCGGGGTGATGTTATGAACGCTGAATGGATCGCCGTCGACTGGGGAACATCTCATTTACGGGCCTGGGCCATGCAGGGTTCGACTGCGCTGGACCATGCGCAATCCGACAAGGGCATGGCGCATGTCGGGCCTGACGGGTTTCAAGCCGCCCTGCTGGATTTGATCGAAAACTGGTTGCCCGGCGCGCCGGTGGATGTGGTCGCTTGCGGAATGGTCGGCGCACGCCAAGGCTGGGTGGAAGCCCCTTATTCGACCGTGCCGTCGGCCCCCTTGCCCGATGTCCCGATCCGCGTACCCGGATCAGATCCGCGCATCCGGGCCTATGTCATACCCGGTCTGAAACAGACAACCCCGCCGGATGTGATGCGGGGTGAGGAAACCCAGATTGCCGGATTTCTGGGCGCGCGCCAGAATTGGGACGGCGTTATCTGCCTGCCCGGAACCCACACGAAATGGGTTCAGGTAAGCGCTGGCGAGGTTGTAAGCTTTCGTACCTTCATGACGGGTGAGTTGTTCGACCTGCTATGTGGTCAGTCCGTGCTGCGGCACTCTGTAGGCCCGGGCTGGGACGAAGACGCTTTCGCCGAGGCGGTTGCGGATACGTTGTCAAAGCCCGAACAATTGGCTGCGCGTCTTTTCAACTTGCGAGCGGCGGACTTGCTGCAAGGTCAGGCCAAAGCCACCGCACGCGCGCGCCTTTCCGGAATGTTGATCGGGGCCGAATTGGCCGCGACACGGCCCTATTGGCTGGGCCAGCAACTGGCCATTATCGGAGCAGAAGGCGTATCGCAGACATATGCAACAGCCCTGCAACGGCAAGGCGCGTTCGTGGAAACCGCAAACGCCACCGAGGCAACTCTGGCCGGGCTTGCGCTGGCCCGAAACATGACAAGGCAAACCGCATGAGCCGTCCCATCATCGCCATATTGCGTGGCTTGCAACCGCACGAAGCCAAAGCCGTTGGCCGCGCCATTATCGATGCCGGCATCGACCGGATCGAAGTGCCGCTCAATTCTCCGGATCCGCTCAACAGTATCAGAACTTTGGTTGATGCGTTTGGAAACCAGGCCCTGATCGGCGCGGGCACTGTTTTGACAGTCGATCAGGTGGACGCTGTGTCGGCCGCCGGAGGCAAGTTGATCGTATCGCCCAACTATGACGCCGAGGTCATCAAGCGTTCAGCCGCGTTAGGCCTGCAAAGCTGGCCGGGGGTTTACACCCCAACCGAAGCTTTTGCGGCCCTCAAGGCCGGGGCCACCGGTTTGAAGCTGTTCCCCGGGGTGATGGCTGGTCCGGCGGGATTGGCCGCCTTACGTCCGGTTTTGCCCATAGGCTCGCTTGTTTTTGCCGTTGGCGGTGCCGGACCCGACAATTTCGGGCAGTGGATCAAAGCGGGCGCGGATGGCGTTGGGATAGGCTCTGCACTTTACAAACCCGGAATGGATGTCGCCGAAATCGCCGAGCGCGCCCGGCATATCGTTACGGCCTATGACGAGGCCGCCGGATGAGCACTATCTTTGACGACCGCCCCTGCGAGTTGGGCGAAGGCCCGTTGTGGCATCCTGAAAGACGTCAGCTTTTCTGGTTCGATATCATAGGCAAACGTCTGATGACCCGCGAGCGGGGAATGCCCAAAAGCTGGAGCTTCGATGAAAATGTTTCGGCCGCGGGCTGGGTGGATCGCGATACGCTTCTTATGGCGTCGGAAACGGGACTGTGGCGTCTCGATTTGCAATCCGGAAAGCGGAACTTGATCACGCCTCTGGAAGCCGACAACCCCGTCACGCGTTCAAACGATGGCCGCGCCGATCCGTGGGGTGGGTTTTGGATCGGCACAATGGGCAAGCAGGCGGAACCCGGGGCCGGATCAATCTATCGCTTCTGGAAAGGCGAGTTGAGACGATTGGTTCCGGATGTGACAATCTCCAACGCGATCTGTTTTGCCCCCGATCGTTCGGTGGCCTATTTCTGCGACACCGCAACGAAACAAGTCAGGCGCTGGCGTCTGAACGCCGAAACCGGGTGGCCGGAAGGCGACAGCGCAGTTTTTCTGGATTTGCGCAAAGAAGGTCTGAACCCGGATGGCGCGGTCATCGATGCCCAGGGGAATATCTGGATTGCACAATGGGGTGCCAGCCGAATTGCGGTATACAAGGCCGACGGCATGTTTCTGAAGGCCGTTGCATTTGACGCATCCCATACGTCATGTCCCGCTTTCGGGGGCGATGAACTGAATACGCTTTTCTGCACAACGGCCCGTCAGGGATTGAACGCAGAAACAATAGACAGCCAACCGACCAACGGCATGACCTTTGCCGCGCGAAATGCAGGTCAGGGTCAGGCAGAACACAAGGTCATCTTATGAAGCCGGAACTGGGCGTTTGTTATTATCCTGAACATTGGCCAGAGGCGATGTGGGCAGACGATGCCGCGCAAATGGTCGAAACAGGCCTGACATGGGTGCGCATTGGCGAGTTCGCGTGGAGCCGCATCGAGCCGCAATCCGGCGTTTTTCAATTCGAATGGCTAGATCGCGCGATTGAGACACTCGGAGCAGCCGGATTGAAGGTCGTGCTGGGCACGCCAACCGCAACACCGCCGCGCTGGATGCTGGACAAACATCCGGATATGCTGGCCGCCGATGAAAACGGCAACCCGCGCAAGTTCGGATCACGGCGGCATTACTGCTTTAGCCATCAAGGCTATATCGACGAATCTACCCGCATCGCACGCATATTGGGTGAACGGTTCGGTAGGAACCCGCATGTGGTCGCGTGGCAGATTGACAATGAATACGGGTGTCACAACACCACTCTCAGCTACAGCGCAGCTGCCCAACAGGCATTTCGCCATTGGCTGGCCGAACGGTACGGAACAATTGAAACGCTGAACCAGGCGTGGGGCAATGTGTTCTGGTCGATGGAATATCGCAACTTCAGCGAAATCGACCTGCCCAATCAAACGGTGACCGAGCCGAACCCGGCTCATGTGCTGGCATTCCGGCGCTTCAGTTCGGATCAGGTCGCGGCTTTCAACAAAGCACAGGTGGATGCGCTGCGCCCGTTGACCGATGCGCCGCTTTTGCACAATTACATGGGCCGTATTCTGGACTTCGACCATTTCAAGGTTGGCGCGGATCTGGATATCGCCACCTGGGACAGTTATCCGATCGGTTTTCTGTCGGACCGGCTGGATGCCGACGACGCGCACAAGACCGCCTTTTTGCAACAGGGTGATCCGGACATGCAGGCGTTTCACCATGATCTCTACCGGGCGGTCGGGCGCGGCCGTTGGTGGGTGATGGAACAACAACCCGGCCCGGTGAACTGGGCACCGTATAATCCGGCGCCCCTGCCCGGAATGGTGCGTCTTTGGTCCGTGGAAGCCGTGGCTCATGGTGCCGAGGTGGTGAGTTATTTCCGATGGCGGCAAGCCCCGTTTGCGCAAGAGCAAATGCATGCGGGCTTGCTGACATCGAACAATCACCCTGCTGCTGCACTGGCAGAGGCCCGCCAGACCGCAGATGACCTGAACACGTTGGGCGCGGTGCAACAGATACAGGCCAAAGTGGCCATTCTGTTTGATTACGCCTCGGACTGGGCGTGGACCACACAACCACAAGGCGCGGGATTTGATTATTTCCGATTGGTTTTTTCGGCTTACCGCGCGCTGCGACGGGCCGGTCTGTCGGTAGACTTTGTTTCGGCGAAGGACATTCCCGGTGATTACTCGGTGATCTTTGCCCCCGGTTTGGCCACAATGGATCCTGATTTGGAACAACGTCTGGCAGAGAGATGCGATCTTGCCATTCTGGGACCGCGCGGCGGCGCGATCACCCGCGATTTTCAAATTCCTGAAAAGGGCAGACCCGGTCTGAGAAGGATCGATTGCGATGTTGATCTGGTCGAAACTCTGCCGCCCACGGTTGAACGCGCGGTCAAGGGTGGCGGCGCGGCGCGGCATTGGATCGACCGATTGTCAGGAACGGCCAAAGACTTGCTGAGATTCGAAGACGGAACACCTGCTCTCAAGGCAGGGGACGGAATCTGGTACTTGGCCGGCTTCCCGGATGCAAACCTTTGGGATCGCGTGATAGCCATGGCGGCGGAAGAAGCCGATTTGACATTGCGCAGGATGCCGCAAGGCCTGCGACTGCACGAGACGGCCGATCATGCCTTCCTGATCAACTACAACGCAGGACCGGTGGATTGGAACGGGCTCACCGTCGAAGGTTGTGACGTCAAAATCCTGAAACGCAATCCGCCCGAACAAACCTGAGGTCAGTCCGGGCGGATGCCGAAGCTACGAACCTGCGCCGCTATTCGTCGTTTTGCAGGCTATTGGGGTCAAACACCCCGCCGAAACCACTGTTATTGGACGGAGCGTTTTCGGATTCAGGCCCACTATCTGCGCCTTCGCTTTCCTCGCCCCCTAAAGAGTTCGGAGCGAAAACATTGCCAAAGCCGCTGTTGTTCGTCGGTTTCGGGGTGGATTGCGCACCGCCCTGTTCCGCTTCTTCAGCTTCGCGTTGCTTGCGGCGTTCTTCACGCTGTTTACGCAACTCCTGAATACGCTGTTCCGCTTCCAGCTGCTTCTGCTCGCGAATATCGGCGATACACTGCGCCGGATTGTAGGTGGCCGCAGTGCCGACAACTGTGATCGTTGCGACGGCAAATACAACCAACAGAACCGCTGCCATGTTGCCGGAAAAGAAGCTGGGCAGTTTGATCTTGCCGGCCAGCTCCTCAACCGTCGCGTTCTTGCGCGCCGCTGCCACCAGTTCCTGACGTTTCAGCTTGGCTTCGTTCAGCAGAGCGAAGAACACTGTCAGCGCCACGATGATGAAGGCCAGCGCCGAGATTGCGGGTGTGATGCCATACCGGACTTTTTGGGCCAGCTCGATCGTCAACGTCGGGTATTCACCGAAGGTAAAGGTGGTGGTGTTGTAGTTTTCGAACGATGCGAGGAACGCCAACACCGCTGCCGATGCAATCGCCGGACGCATGAACGGCAACAGGATCTTGCGGAAGGCCTGGGCGTGGCTGGCCCCAAGGTCCAGTGCCGCCTCGGTCAGGGCCACGTCGTAGCGCTGCAAGCGTGCCACCAACACCAGCATGCAGTAGCTGGCGATAAAGGTGGATTGGCCGATCACCGTCAGAAAAATGCCATTTGACAGGAAGCTGTCCGCCCCCAGTCCCAGCATCCGGTTGATACGATCCCAGAACACCAGCGTCGAGATACCCAGAACAACACCCGGGATCAGGATCGGAGCGATAATGATCGTATAGTAAGTCGCCCGCAGCTTTGGCCAGATCTGGGTCAGCATCAATGCGCCCGCCAGACCCATGGCCACTGACAGGATGACCGTGCCGATCCCGATGATCAGTGAGTTCTTGATACCGTTCAGGATGCGCTGATCCTGAAACAACTCGCCAAACCACTGGAAGGTCAGGCATTCCCACGGGCTCATCCGCGGGAAGCCGGACGAGTTGAACGCGGTGATCGACATGATCACAAGCGGGCCCAGCAGATACAGGAAGAAGATCGCCAGATAGACCCAGATGCTTATGCGGAGAAAGGAATTGTTCATTTCCCGATATCCCCCATGTTCACTTTGAACAGGCGCATCATGGCCAGCACGAACAGGATACAGGTCACCAGCAGGACGATCGCATAAGCAGCTCCTTGCGGCCAGTCGTTGTTATCGTTGAACTGCTGATAGATCAGCTGTGTGAACCACAGCGACGACGGCCCGCCCAGGATTTGCGGTGCCGCCAGCGCACCGGCGGACAGCATGAACACCATCGTACAGCCTGAACTGATCCCGGGTTTGGCATAAGGAATGACCACACGCCAGTGTATCCGCCACCATGGCGCGCCAAGGTCGCGCGCTGCTTCGATCTGATTTTTGTCCAGGCTTTCTATGACGTTATACATTGGGAAGATCATCAGCAGAATATAGGCATAGCCCAGCCCGGCATAGAGCGCGATATCGTTCCGGATGAAGTCGAACGGCGTATCCCAGACCCCCAGTCCCACGAACAGCGTGTTCAGAACACCGGTTTCACCGAAGATAATGCGCAACGCAAAGGCGCGCAGGATTTCGTTGATCCAGTAAGGGATGATCAGCATGATCGCGAAGATGCGGATATGGCTGCCTTCGGACTGCCCCAGATAGTAGGCGATCGGATAGCAGATGATCAGGTTGAAAATCGTGACGCAAACGGCCGCCACGAGGGTGCGGAAGAACACCCGCAGGTCAACCGTGTTGTAATCCTGACTGCCACCTTCGGGGCCGTATATCAGGTACTTGTAGTTCTCCAGCGTATAGACGTCCTTCGGCCCGCCAATTTCTGGTGGGGGCAGGTTTGGACGGAACGAGAAATCCAGCATCGACAGCTGCGGCAGGATAATAAGGCCGATTGTCCAGAACAAAACCAGACCCAGGATCGCCAAGCCCATACCGGTGCCGTTGCGATTGAAGAATTCTTTCAGAAATCGGGGCATGAACTGTTCCCCTTATTCCGCAGCCAGCTCACCCGCGGGAACGACGACGGCATTATGCGTCTCGTATTCCAGCGTGATGTTCTGTCCGGTGTGGTCCTCGAAGGATTGCCCATGGTTGGGGATCGAGACCTTGATTTCCTTTCCGCCTTCGCCTTCGGTGAAGATGTTGAAGACGTTGCCTTCGAACTCTTCATGATTGACCCGGGCGGTGACGAAGTGATCGCCCGTTGCGCCATCGGGGGCAATTGCAAAGGCCTCGGGGCGGATGAACATCATCGCGTCATCACCTTCTTTAATCTTGCCCTGATTGGCCGTCGAAATCCTTGCCACCAGATCCCCCGAACGGTTGGTCGAGATCAAAGCTTCCTTGCCCATCACTTGCTTGATTTTACCGCGGAACACATTGTTTTCGCCAACGAATGAAGCCGCAAAAGCCGTGTTGGGATCGTTGTAAATCGTCTTCCCGTCGGCGATTTGATCAATCACACCGGCACGCATGACGGCGATATTGTCCGACATGGTCAGCGCTTCACCCTGATCGTGCGTGATGTAGATGAAAGTAATGCCGACACGCTGTTGAATTTCACGCAACTCGGTCCGCATGTGCTGGCGCAGCTTCAGGTCAAGTGCCGACAGAGGCTCATCCAGCAACAGCACGTCCGGTTCGGCGCACAGAGCACGGGCAATAGCAACACGCTGACGTTGACCACCTGACAGTTCACTTGGCAGTTTGTCCCCCTGCCCCGGTAACGCAATCATGTCCAGAAGCTCATCGGCGCGCCTGCGGCGTTCGGCAGCACTGGCCCCTTTGATTTCCATGGAAAACGTGATGTTTTCCCAGACCTTCATCAGCGGGAACAATGCGAGGTTCTGAAAGATCAGCGCCGTCGGGCGCTTGTTGGGCCCGATGCCACGCATATTGTTGCCACCAATCAGGACGTTGCCTTCGCTTGGTTCAAGAAAGCCGGACACTGCCCTCAGAATGGTTGTTTTTCCGCAGCCCGATGGCCCGAGGAAAGAAAAGAAATCTCCCCCGTTGATGTTGACGTTTGCATCGCGCACGGCGACGAAGTCACCGAAACGGATCCACAGGTTTTCCAGATCGACTCCGACCCCTGCACTCATTTTTGGTTTCTCCCTGAGGTGCGTGTTGTCACCACACAGTATTAGCGTCCGCCACGCCGGGACGGCGCGCAGATGGGTGCCCCCCGCAGGATGCGGAGGGCGAAGGTTCGGAACGCTTAAGCGCTTTTGAACTTGTTGACGAACTCGGTCCGGGTTTCAGCATACCACGGCGCTTCTGCAGGCCACGGATTGAGGTTGGCCAGCGAGTCGCCCGGATAGGCCTCGGCAAAGTTCTTCTTGTAGGTGTCGCCGGAATACTGGTCGGCGCCTAATACCGGCGAGTTGTAGCCATGACTGTCAATGGCGACACCGGCCGGCTTGGCCTGATAGGCAAAGTCGATAAAGGCGTAAACCTGATCGATATTCGCGGCACCAGTCGGCATGGACATACCATCCACCCAAGCCATCGCACCTTCGACGGGTGCCTGATAGTGCACCGGCTCACCTGCGGATTTCAGTGCAAGGGGTGGGCCGTCCCAGGTTTGGCCAACGACAACGCCTTCGTTCAGAAGACCGTTCTTCTGTGTATCGGCGTCGTTCCAGATCAGCTTGATGCGGTCCTTGCGTGCAATACACCAGTCGGTGATCTGGCCCCAAACCTTGCGCATGGTGTCTTCATCACCATATGCCGCCCAGACCGAACCCGGCTCCATCTCGCCAGCGCGTTCCATATAAAGGCCGGCGCCCAGCATCATGGAATGCGCGCGGCCCATGGTTTTGCCAGCGTTCGCTTCCGACCACACGTCGCCATAGGACGGCGCATCACCATCCGGCAGCCACAGGTCAGTACGATAAGCAATACCTTCTGTACCCCAGATATGCGGAAGCCAGTGCGCACCTGAATCGCCAAAGTTCCACGCATCAGTACCAATCTTTGCCATGGCCGGGTTCACCAGATCGATCGGAACCTTGTTCATGTCGAAGGGCTGGAGCAGCTCCAGCGGTTCCCACTGCAACGACCGGTTGTTGGTCGGTGAAACGATATCAAAACCCTGGCCCTTGGTGGCCTTCATCTTGTTGATGATCTCTTCGTTCGAGCCGATGCCGGTATAGTTCACCTTGATTCCGGTCAGAGTCTCAAACTCTTCGATGAAACTGGGCGGCAGGTAGTCCGACCACATCAGAATGTTGATTTCGCCCGACGACGCCAGAGCGCTCTTGCTGTAAAGGGGTGCCGCAAGTGCCGCAGCACCTGCGCCTTTCAACACAGAGCGTCTCGAAAGTGACGAATGTTTAGCCATAGGTGATCTCCCGTTGTTGGATGAGTTTATTTTTGTCTTTATATTCATAGGACTTTCTGTGCCCGTTCGTCAGTCCAAAAGTGACAGTTTGCGGAAATCTTATATCCAGTTTTTGTTTTTGACACGTTTTGGTTGAATCTCAGGGCGTTAGTTTACCTGCCAGACTGTGAATTCGTGCGCGCCGACCGGATCAGAGCCGATCAAAATTCGTCGTGATCCACCACCAGGCAGGGGTTTGGACATGTCACCAAAATTGAAGGCAAAATGCAACGTACCGAAGCGGGTTACACGTAAGTCTGGATCGCAGTCCAGAGGCTTCAGCCCTGCCCATTCCAAGACATCGCGCATAATCTCGTACAAGAGCGCACCGCAGGGCACCATGGCCAGATATGTCGCACGATCCGACCGGACAACCGCTGGGCTGGCGTCGCAATAGGCACTTTTGAAGCGCGCCAGGACATTTGCCTCGGTCTCGATGATTTCGCGCCAACCGGCAAAGTCAAAAAGCTGACCGTTCTGCAACAGCACGGATTCTCTTGCAATATCCGGCAGCGATTCGACACGGACGACACGGACGCCGGTCAGATCCGCCAACGCACCAGGCGCCAGATTCGAAGGCGTCTGCATTTGAGCCGTCTTGCTGCCGGACCGGGCACCAATCAAAAGCTTTGCCCCCGAAGCCTCAAGTCTTGCGGCCAGATCCGGGGTCACGATCATGCTTTGCGGCAGCACGATCAGGGCGTAACCTTCCAAACCATCCTGGGGACCCACAAAATCAATTTCCACCCCCAGACTGCGCAAGGCAGTGTACCATTCACGGAAGATATGGGAATTGGGGAAGTCATCATCATGCGGCAGAATATCGGCCGCCCAGATCGAAGCGTAATCCAGCATCATCGCCACCGAGGCTTTTCCGCGCGTCGTCGGCGGAAGCTTTTCACGATCCTGCACAATTTGAGCCAGTTCGAGCGCGGCTTGATCCACACTGCCATCCGAGCGCAGCAAGGCTGTATGGTATTGCTCCTGCGCGAACTTTGCCTGTCGCCATCGAAAGAACATCACAGCTTGCGCGCCGTGTGCATATGCGGCCCAGGTCCAAAGCCGAACCATCCCTTCGGCTGGGGAAGGGTTTTGTGCCGCCCAGTCCACCGGCCCCGGCTGCTGTTCCAACACCCATACCCGCCCCCGCCCCTGACTGCGATACAGGTCACAATGAAATCCCTGATAATCAGGCGCGCCGGTTCGCAGATAACGGCGCTTTTCCTTCTCTGACAGTGTTGAGCCCATCAAATTACCCAGCGGGTAGCTGTCAAAGCCGACGATATCCAGATCGGCGGCCACTGCGTGGTGATCGAATTCGAAACTGCCGGCCATGAAGTTGTGCGTGATATCTCGACCCGGCGCATGTTCGCGCAGCACGTCCACCTGTGTCTTGTTGAACAACCGCACCCTGTCCGAGGAATAGCGCCTGAAATCAAGGGCATGGGTGGGGTTGGGTGTAGCGACCAGACCATTGGGCAGTTCAATCTGGTCAAAGCCGGAATAAAGGCTCCCCCAGAACACAGTCCCCCAGGCCTCGTTCAATGCGTCAATTGTGCCGTATCGTTTTGCCAGCCAGCGCCGAAAGCCCGCCTGGGCAGCATTAGAATAGCTGAGAACAGTGTCGTGGTCATTGTACTCATTGTCGATCTGCCAGGCATGGACATGCGGGTTCTGGCCATACCTGGCGGCATATTCCGTGGCGATCCTTTGCGCCTCGGCCAGGTACACGTCACTGGAAAAACAATAATGTCTGCGGGAACCATAGCCCCTGACCCGGCCGTCCGGGCCAACCGGCAGAATTTCGGGGTGCTCATCAATCAGCCATTTGGGAGGCGCAGCCGTTGGAGTCGACATCATGACCCGCAGGCCGGCCCGCCCCAGAATCTCGATGACGTCATCCAACCAGTCCCAATGAAACCGGCCGCGTTCCGGTTCAATCAGACCCCAGGTGAACTCGGCGATCCGAACCCAATCCAAACCCATCTCGACCATCCGCGCGGCGTCACTGCGCCACTGGGACGGGTCCCATTGTTCGGGGTAGTAGCAAACCCCAAGCTCCAGTTTGCTCATCGGTTGTCCTTTGCCGTGCGCCGTTCGATCCATTTCAGGAAGCTTGCGCAACAGAGGGTGAGTACCACATACAGAATTGCTGCCGTATTGAACGGCGCAAAGGGCAGAAAGCTTGCTGCCTGAAACTCTCGCATCCTTTGGGTCATGTCGCGGACGGACAGGATGGACAGCAACGAGGTATCCTTGATCATCGCGATGAATTCGTTGCCCAATGGCGGGGTGACGATCCGCAGGGCTTGCGGCAGAACGATCAGCCGCGCCGTCTGCCAGCGCGACAAGCCCAGCGAACTGCCTGCTTCCAGTTGCCCTTTCGGGATGGCCTCGATCCCAGATCGGAATATTTCGGCCATATAGGCCGAATACCCGACCGAAATCGCGATGATCCCGCGTGTCATGTTGGTCATATCAATGCCGCCCCCCGTGGCATCCTTGACCGCGCCCGCCAAGGGCAGGCCAATGTAAAGAATGATCACCAACATCGGAATGCCGCGTATCGTGTCCACGAAAAATTCGGCCCCGACCGCCAAGGGATGCAGCTTGTGCTGTGCGCCGCCAATGGTCAGCGTCAGCAGCAGAAAGCCGAAAACAGCAAAAGCCAGAGCGGGATTCCGGTATTTGTCAGGCAAGAAACTGGTCTGCCACAGAACTGGATAGCCTTGTGAATGAGCATCCACGGGAACAAACGCTCCGGAAACGCTGTCGACGGTTTCAATCTGCTCCAGGGCGGCCGCTGCATCAGTGGCGCTGCGTATGCGGTATTGTTGTTCGCCGGCACCGTCGAACTCTCCAAACCGGATGATGTCAGCCTGCGCCTGTGGTGTGCCGCGCACAATGGCAATGCGCCCTTCGGTGCTTCCGACCAGAACGTAACTGACCTGCGGCTGCATGAAGAAAAAGGCTGATATCGCAAGCAATGACAGGCTGATGGAACCATACAGAATCGTGGTGCGCGCCCGTGGTTTGAACGATTGCAGCCCCACCCAGATCAAGCCCAGAATGGCCGAGAAGATATAGGCGAAGATGGCTGCGCGAAACGTAATGGCAACGCCCGTCGCGAACTGCCAGTGGGCCATGAACATCAGATAGAACAAAACCGCACCTGTAAGGCATTCCAGCCCCAAAAGAACGCGCCCGCGCCAAGGGGGTTGCAACCGCACCGACAGCAGGCTCAAGGCGACAACAGCTGTGTATGCGGCCAGAAGAACTTGCAGTCCTGTTTGAATCTGGGTCACGACGTCGGGATACAACACCCACGTCTGACTGGACCGGTCGATCAGGGTTGATGTGTTCTCGCTGAGCGCATGAAAGAAAACGGATTCCGCGAAGGGCATCAAAAGCTGTGGAGATAAAAAGCTTATGACCAAAAGCGCAATTGACGCGGGCAGCGCCGCAAGGGCCGAAGCGCGCAACCAGCTGGGGGCGTGATTGGCAAAACGTGCATACCGGGCGCAGAGATATCCAAGGATTGCAACCGAGACGATCAGCAGAAAGCCGACGAAAATCGGCCCTGCATTGTTGCCGATCCCCAGAATTGCAATCAGAGATCGCAGATATTTCGAGGACGTGGCGAACAGATAGACGATGAAGGGAGCGGCTGCGAGCAATACAAGATTGCTCGGGCGGATCGTGCTGAGACGCGACATGGAACTTCTCCGCTGAAACATGGCCCGGCAACGACTGCCGCCGGGCCCAGAAGGGCTTGGAGGATCAGTTTGTGCCCCAGTATTTGGCCTTCAGCGCGTCCAGCGTGCCGTCTTCCTGAATGGCGGCAAGACCGGCATTGATTGCATCCACCGTCGGGTCACCTTCCTGAAACACGATTCCCAATGGATCGGATTGCAGGCCTGTGATGCCTACGGTCAGTTCTCCGGCAAACTCCTGCTCGTAGGCCGCGGCAGAGGTGCCATCGATGATCACCCCTTGCACGTCTGCGTTCTGAAGCGCCAGGATAGCCGCCGAGAAATTGTCGTAGAGGCTGACATTCTCGCGCCCTACAAGCTCTTCCGCCAGTTGGGCGTTGGTCGTCGCGGTTTGTGCCGCCAGTTTCTGGCCACCCGCTTTGAAATCCTCAAGCGTCAAATCCGCGTTGTCGACTTGCATCAAAATGGCCTGACTGACAACGATGTACGGTTCGGAAAAGTCCATAGTTTCTTCACGTTCGGGCGTGATCGATACGCCCGAGATGACCAGGTCGAACTCACCCTGTTGAAGCGCCGCAAAGATGCCATCCCAGGCGGTGTTTACGAAATTCGGAACGCAATTGATCTTTTCACAGATTGCATTCATCACATCGACATCAAAGCCTACGATTTCGCCAGTTGTTTCGTCGACGGTTTCCATCGGGGGATAGGTCGCATCCGTTCCGATCTTGAGAACGCGACCTTCCAGATCGGCGGCAAAGGCCGCAGGCGCTGTCAGCATTGCAAGCGTTGCAACGGCAAATAGGTTTTTGAACATGTTCGGTTTCTCCTCTGTTGGCTCAGTTGGTCTGCGCCATACCCGGCGCCGGGGTGTCAGGTTGCCGCTCGATCAATGTGGCCCTGATCTTTTTTTGCGTTTCCGACGGATCAACGCCGTCCAGTGTTTTTAGCATGAATTCACCCAGCAGGCGGCTGGTCTCGCCGATTGGCAAATAATAGGTGCTGGGTGGGGGGACGAAATACTGGCTGAGTTTCAGATCGTCGTTTGAAATGACGACGACATCCCTGCCGACCTGAACGCCCATATCGGCGGCGGCGGATAATGCGCCAAGGGTCATCGCCTCGTTGGCGCAAATGATGGCGCTTGGCCGGTTGTGCATTCGCATGAGCGACGCAAAGGCCCTTTGACCGGTCTTCGCCGTGGTCGGGCCGGGAAGAACAAGGGCCGGGTCAAACTCCATGCCACCGGCCGACAAAGCATCAGAGTATCCCTGAAGTCGTTGACGGGCATAGATCAGGTCATCCGGCGGGTTGATAAGCGCTATCCGCCTGTGCCCCAATGCCAGCAGCCGAGACGTTGCATCAAAAGCGGCAGCCTGACTGTCGAGATCCACGTAAGGATGTGGTTGGGCACTGTCACTCATCCCGTATGTGACAAACGGAAATCCCTCATCTTGCAGATAGGCGATACGCGGGTCATTCACCCGAGTTCCCGAAAAGATTACGCCGTCTGCCAACCCTTCCTGTACAATGGAATGCAGGGTCTGCAATGCGGCTTTAACATCTCGTACACTGAAGACACTCAACTCATAGCGTGACCCTTGAACCGCGTCGGATATTCCGGCCAGGATCCGGGTGAACTCCACACCCTCCCACTCTTCAGCGGCGCTGCCCGAAACGCTGACCAATACCGCAATCCTGTAGGATTTATTGGTGCGCAGCTTCAGGCCGTCCAGATTGACCCGATACCCAAGCTCGGACGCCGCCTTTTGGATCTCTTCCCGCGTTTCCCGTTTAACCGACGAAGCGCCGCGCAGGGCGTTTGAAACCGTGCCTACTGAATAGCCTGTCATACGGGCGATCGATTTGATCGTTGCCCGCGCCATCAGCCGATACCCCCAAGCCGTTCAGTCAAAAACAACCGCCCCATTTGCAAGGTGCGCCTGTGATCGGCGGTTTCATCATGCTCGACGAAAAGGTCGGTGCACTTGGTGCTTGAAAGGGCTCGTATCGTGGCGTCCCAATCGACAACACCCTCACCCGGATTGCGCCAGCGCCTGTCGCCTGATCCGCCCTGCGGATCCACGTCCTTTGCATGAACCGACAGGATGCGATCCGCATGGCGCACCAGCAGGTCAGCCACGTCCTGACCGGCCGCGACAATCCAACCGATATCGGGCTGCCAATAGATGTTTTCTTGCGCCAGAATCAGTTCAAGAGGTGTTTTTCCCGGCGCGCCGAACAGATCAAAGTCGTGGTTGTGATAGGCCAAACTGACGCCGTGATCTCCTAGTTGTTCTGCCCAATCGGACAACTGGCCCGACACTGCCTTCCATCCCTCGACAGTGCCGGGCCGCACCTGTGGCGCCAGCCAAGGCATGACCGCCACCTGGCATTCCAAAAGGTGCAGTACTTCAACGATCTCGTCGAAACGCTCGTGGAACTCCTCCCAATCAAAATGTGCAGAACGAAGGTTAAGACCTGATTGATGGACGATGCGTGCCATCTTTTGCGGTGTCATGTCATGCAGACCGGTAGTTTCGATATCCGAAAACCCGCAAGCGGAAACCAACTTCAGTTGGTCCGAGAGGTCACGGTATTGCCGAACCGTGTAAAGCTGCGCCGATACCCGCATTTTTCACCATTGAAACGTTTCAATTATGGTGAAACACAAAACGCAATTCTGTCAAGAACTGCGTTTCGCTGCTATTTGCGCATGGACAATCCATTGTGGAACAGATGCACCTTGTCCGGTGAGGCCGTGACCGAGACCGTCTGGCCGCGCAGGTTCCGCTGAACCCCCGGCAGCTTTGCAATGACTGCATCCGCACCATCGGCTTTCTCAAAATACAGCAGCGTGACTTCGCCCAGGGCTTCGGTGAAATCCACCTTGCCGGACAGAATCGCGGAGTCTTCCGTCATCGCCAAATCTTCGGGGCGCACCCCGATATTGACCTTTTTCCCAAGGTCATTGTCTTCAGTTGGAACCGCGGATCTTGCAATCCCGCCTGATGACAGTTCAACGGTGGTCGTTTCGCCGGTTCCGGTGATTGTGCCGGACAACAGGTTCATGGACGGCGAACCGATGAACTGCGCAACAAACTCGTTGTCAGGCGCCTCATACAGTTCAAGCGGTGTCCCGACCTGCGCGATGCCCTTGTTGGCCAATACCACGATCCGACTGGCCAGTGTCATCGCCTCGACCTGATCGTGGGTCACGTAGATCATGGTGCTGTCAGGCATGGCCTCTTTCAGACGCGCGATCTCGATCCGCGTGGCCACCCGAAGTGCCGCGTCGAGGTTCGAGAGGGGTTCGTCGAACAGATACACCTTTGGGTCACGTACGATCGCGCGCCCGATGGCAACCCGTTGACGCTGCCCTCCGGAAAGAGCTTTTGGCAGGCGGTCCAGGAATGGTTCCAGCTGAAGGATTTGAGCGGCACGGTCTACGGCAGCATCAATCTCGGCCGTGGGCATCTTCGCGATTTTCAGGGCAAAGGCCATGTTCTCGCGAACGGTCATGTGGGGATACAAGGCATAGCTTTGAAACACCATCGCGATGCCCCGCTGTGCAGGCGGAACATCGTTCATGACCTGCCCTTCGATTTCCAGCGTGCCGCCTGTAATCTTCTCCAACCCGGCAATCATCCGCAGCAGGGTGGACTTGCCGCATCCGGAAGGACCGACAAAAACGATCAATTCGCCTTGTTCGATGTCGAGGTTGATGCTCTTCAAAACATCGACAGGGCCATAGGACTTGGCGACATCCGTAAGGTTGAGTTCAGACATGCTTTATCCCTTTTTCCTGTACATCAGGATGAACTGCGCCGCGTTCAGGACAACGTTGCCGCTTCCTTCGACACCGCCCAGGTCCTGACCCATGACCCGCCAACTGCCTTCGGGCAGCTTGAACGCGGCAGAATCCGTGCCCAGATTGAACGCGCAGAATATCTGCTTATGCGAATCCTCACGCATAAAAGACAGAATCGAACCCGTTTCCGTCATGCCGGTCTGCGCCCCCGTTGCCAAAGCAGGATGCGCATGCCGCAAGGCAATGGCGCGACGGTAGTGGTTCAACATCGAGCCTGGATCCGCCTCCAATCGGTCCACCGCCTGCCCGGCCTGCTGTGCGCTTACCGGCAGCCAGGGCTCTGCTGTGCTGAAACCCGATTGTTCATCTTGTGCCGCCCAAACCATCGGTGTGCGGCAGCCATCGCGGCCCTTGTATTCGGGCCAGAACTCGATGCCGTAGGGGTCTTGCAGTTTCTCGAACGGCACATCCGCTTCGTGCAGGCCCAGTTCTTCGCCCTGATAAAGGCAGGCAGAGCCGCGCAGGCACATCATGAGAACCGCGTGCTGGCGGGTTGCGGCGTCATCCAGATTCCAGCGCGAGACGTGACGCTGCACGTCGTGGTTGGAAAATGCCCAACATGGCCATGCGTCACCTGCCTTCGCTTCCAACTGGTCGAAAACGTGCTTGGTGTAAGTGGCCGTCAATGCACGTTTTTCCAGGAACTCGAAGGCATAGCACATGTGCATCCGCTTATCCCCGGATGTGTATTCGCCCATGATCTCGAGCCCACGCTGCGCATCTCCGACCTCGCCCAGACAAGCCCGGCCTTCATATTCGTCCGTCAAGGCCCGCAGTCTTTCGAGGAAGGCGATGTTCTCGGGCTGGCTTTTTGAAAACAGGTGGTCCTGATGGTTGTAGGGGTTCACGGCCGGTGCGATCGTGGCGTTGCGTTGATCCATCGGCAGCGCAGGATTGTCGCGCAGCGCCTTGTCGTGGAAATAGAAATTGATGGTATCCAGCCGAAAGCCATCCACTCCCAGATCAAGCCAGAACCGCGCCACGTCCAGCAACGCATCCTGAACATTCGGGCAGTGGAAATTCAGATCCGGCTGCGATGTCAAGAAGTTGTGCAGATAATATTGCAGCCGTCGGGCATCCCATTGCCAGGCCGAGCCGCCGAAGATCGAAAGCCAGTTGTTTGGTGGCGTGCCATCCGGCTTGGGGTCAGCCCACACATACCAATCGGATTTCGGGTTTTCACGGCTGCTGCGGCTTTCGCTGAACCAAGGGTGCTGGTCCGACGTGTGCGACAGAACCAGATCGATCATGATCTTCAACCCTTTGGCATGCGCCTGATCCAGAAGTTCTTTGAAGTCCTCAAGCGTTCCGAACATGGGGTCGACGTCGCGATAATCGCTGACGTCGTAACCAAAATCCTTCATCGGCGATTTGAAAAACGGCGAGATCCAGATTGCATCAACGCCCAGCGAGGCGATGTAATCCAGTCGCGCAGTGATGCCCTTCAAATCACCGATCCCATCCCCGTTGCTGTCCTGAAAACTGCGTGGGTAGATCTGATAGATCACACCACCGCGCCACCAGTCCGAAGACAGTTTCGTTGCTTTGCATTGTTCAGGGTTGTTCTGCACGTTCATCAGACGCCTCTATTTGACAGATCCGGCCAGCAGGCCCCGGACCAGGTATTTTTGCATTGCGAAGAAGACGACCAGCGGCACGAAGATCGAGACAAAGGCAGCGGTCGCAAGGATTTCCCAATTGCCGCCACGTGTACCCAGCAGTTCGACGATGCGGTTCGTCATCACGGTTGTCTGGCCGGTCGCGTCGATCAGGAAAACCTTGGCAACAAGCAGGTCATTCCATGTCCACAGGAACTGGAAAATCGCGAAAGACGCCAGCGCCGGGAAGCTGAGTGGCAGGATCAGTTTGGTAAAGATCTGAAACTCTGTGGCGCCATCGACGCGGGCGTTTTCGATCAGATCACGCGGCAATCCGGCCATGTAGTTGCGCAGCAGGTAAATCGCCAGGGGCATCCCAAAGCCTGTATGCGCAAGCCAGACTCCCAGATAGCCTTTGCCGATCCCGATATTGAGGTGAAATTTCAGCAACGGGATCAAGGCCAATTGAAGCGGAACGACCAAAAGGCCAACAACGGCCGCAATCAGCAGGGCGCGCCCGGGAAACTCCATCCACGCCAGCGCATAAGCCGCAAAGGCGGCAACCAGAATCGGGATGATTGTTGCAGGGATGGTCACCGTCAGCGTGTTGAAGAACGCCTTGGCCATGCTGTCCGTACTGCTTTGATCCAGAAGAACCTTTCGGTAGTTTTCCAAAGTGAACTCGGGTGGCAGTTCCGCTGTTACGAAGATGCGCGCACCACGTTTCCCGGTGAATTCCTCGGTGTTTTCCATACGATAGTTGCCCGCCGCATCCACCGTGATCGTACCACCTCGGCGCAGCTCGGCTGTTTGGCCCGGTTCAAATGCATCAACCTCGCGCGAACTGATCCCCCATCTGGAAATCGTTGCTTGCTCATCTTCGCCGAACAACGCCCCCTGAATGACATACAGTCCGTTTTCCAGCACCTGCGTCTCGGGCGCGGCACTGCGAAGCGTCAGGTTTTGTTCAGAGGGAAACAGCGACCGCCACCAGCCGCTGGACGAAATCTGATCTGCCGTCCGAAAGGACGAAATCAACAAGCCAAGCGTAGGAATGACCCAAAGAGCCACCAGGAAGATGACTGACAGATGCACCACCCATCTGAGCGCTGGTTTGGTTCCGGCGATATCGCTCATGGCTTACTCCATCTCCTTGCGCGCGTTGCGCACGTTCCAGACGAGGATCGGCGTAACAAGCAACATGATCACCATGGCCGAGGCGGATCCGACGCCCCAGTCATTGGCCCGGAAAAGCTTGTCGTACATGTAGTTTGCCAGCACCTGCGTCTCCCACTGGCCGTTCGTCATGGCAAAGACGATGTCGAACACTTTGAGAACGGTGATCGTGATCGTCGTCCAAACAACAAGGATCGTGGTTTTGATCTGCGGTACCTTGATCTTGAAGAAGATCTGAAAGGGATTGGCCCCATCCAAAATGGCCGCCTCGATGGTTTCTTCGGGAATACCGCGCAAGGCCGCCGACAGGATGACCATCGCGAAACCCGTCTGTATCCAGATCAGGACAACCATCAGAAAGAAACTGTTCCAGAAGGGGATTGTTAACCAAGTGTTGGGTTCGGTTCCGCCGAAGAAGATGTACAGCGCGTTCAGGATGCCTATCTGGTCCTGTTCCGCTGGTCGCGCATCATAAACCAGTTTCCAGATCACCGATGCACCAACAAATGAAATGGCCATCGGCATGAAAATCAGGGATTTGGCAAAGTTGCCCCAGCGGATGCGGTCGGTCAGTTGCGCCACGAGAAGACCAAAAGCCGTTGACATGGCCGGCACGACGATCAGCCAGAACATGTTGTTGCGCATGGCTTCCCAAAACTTCGGCTCCGCCGCCATTTGGGTATAGTTGTCCAGGCCAACCCAACGGTATCCGCCACCGGGCACGCGTTCCGTAAGCGAAAGGCGCAAGGTTTCAACCACCGGATACGCCAGATACAGCCCCAATGCAGCAAGCGCCGGGAACAGAAACAACCACGGGCGGATCAAGTTCGCACGGTTGATGTTTCGGCCCGCCTTTGGCCCGCGCGGCGGAAACAGGACTTTGTCCAGAAACTGGTTGGAAAGATAGAAGTAGCCCACGCAACCCGACACGCCGATGGCGATCGTCAGCAGGCCTTGTAATGCGGGTGTCATGATACGCCCATCCGTTTGGCAAACGGGGCGGCCTCAGGACCGCCCCATGAGTTGGTCACTTGATTGCGTCCCAGGAGGCCTGGATTTCACGTGCCACGGTGGCTGCATCTTTTGCACCCGACGAGTAATCGACCATCCCGGTCCAGAACGTACCTGCCCCGACTGCACCGGGCATCAGGTCGGACCCGTCAAAGCGGAAGGTCGTTGCGTTGGTCAGAATTTCACCCTGTCCCCGCTGTGAATCATTCGAATAGTTCGCCGGGTCCGCACCCAGATGTGGCGTCAGGAAACCGTCCTGCGACATCATGATCTCATGGGCGAAAGGTGTCTTGAGGAACTCCAGAAAGGCTTCGGCAGCAGGGTTTGGGTTGGTGATTGTGAACAATGTCCCTGCCCCAAGTACCGGTGTCCCCAGGTCTTTTTCGGCATAAGCCGGGAAGTAGAAGAAATCAGCATCCACCCCCAATTCGGTGCCTTCCGGAAAATAGGCGGGAATAAACGAAGCCTGACGATGCATCATGCAAGCGGGCGGGCTATCGAAAAGACCTTTGGGGCTGTCACGGAAATCGATTGCCGCCGTGTCGTCTGCGTCACCTACGACATAGTCGTCATTCCGGGTAAAGCTGCCATATTCCTCAATCGCGGCTATGACGCGGGGATCATCGAACTTCATTTCGTTCGAAACCCATTGGTCATAGACTTCAGGTGGTTGCGTACGCAGCATAAGATCCTCGACCCAGTCCGTCGCAGGCCAACCCGTTGCGCCGCCCGAGGCCAGACCGACGCACAAAGGCGTCTCGCCGTCCTCGACCATCTGATCCATCAGAGCCTTGAATTCTTCCATGGTTTCGGGCACTTCATACCCAAAGTCTTCGAAGTTTTCGGGCACGTACCAAACCAGCGATTTGACGTTCACATTGAAGAAGAACCCGTAAAAATCGTCAGACCCTTCCGCGTCCTCAAACGTACCCAGATCGACCCAGGATTGTCCCGCGGCGAAGTTTTCCTTGATCCAGTCCGCAGTGCCTTCGGCCAATGGCGTCAGATAGCCCTGTTTTGCGAGGTTTGCCGCCAAACCAGGCTGCGGGAAAACAGTCAGATTCGGCGCCGAGCCTGCGGCCGCATCAATCAGGATCTGCTGTTCCAGAGAATCCGAACCCACATAGCTGGAATTCGCGCCTGTTGCCTCATCGAAATAGGCCACGAGGTTTTCGAAGGACTTGCCCTCGCCAGCCAGCCAGGGGCCGAAAATGGTCAGGCTTTCGCCGGAAAGATCATTCGCTTCGGCAAAGGCCTGAAACCCATCCCAGTCAAAACTGCCCTCGCCGACGGCGTGGATCATCTCACCCTCTGCCTGAACTGATCCGGCCATCAGGGCGAGTGCCGCCGCACCTGCGTAAAGCCCGTGTTTCATCAAATCCTCCTCCCAAGCTTTCATGTACTCAAAGACTCGCTTTCAAAGCGCTTTGGATGACGTGTGTTATCCGCTAACATCGGCACCCTGTCAATATTTTGCTTCCCAGCGCCAAAATAAATTATATTTTTTGCTTTTAACGCAAAACAAGTTGACGGATGCCGTATTTGCTCACAAAACAAAAAAGAGCCACTCAATTTAAGGCGCTTTGAATCGTAAAATGAACCTGAAGCAGCTCTCGGAAGTTCTGGGCCTTTCGCAAACTACGGTCAGCCGGGCGCTGAACGGGTACCCCGAAGTGAGCGAGGACACACGTGCGCGCGTTCAAGCCGCGGCACGCAAACACGGGTACCGGCCGAACAGTCGCGCCAAAGGGCTTGCGACCGGACGATCGATGGTGATCGGCCACGTCATTCCCAGCTCGTCCCGGCATGAAATGGTCAACCCGATCTTCGGAGATTTCGTCGCCGGTGCCGCAAAGAAATACGCTGAACATGGCTATGACATGATGTTCACCAATGCCGACGACACTTCGATTGAAGAAGCGTATCGGAGTCTTTTTAAGCGCGGCGCGGTGGACGGAGTCGTGCTGCAAGGCCCTAAAGTAAACGAACCACGGATCGAAGTCCTGACCCGCATGGGCGTCCCATTCATCGTGCACGGACGCTCGACCGGCGTCGACGCTCAGTATGACTGGATCGACGTGAACAACAAAAGTTCGTTCATGCGCGCCACGCGCTTTCTGATTGACCTTGGCCATCGCCGTATCGCTCTGATCAACGGTCTGGAAGATATGGATTTTGCCCAACGCCGCCGCGACGGATATCTTGAGGCGCTTGGTCAGGCCGGGCTTGCGCCCGATGCAAATCTGATGCGCAGCGCTGAAATGACAGAGGTTTACGGCCATCACGAAACGCAGAACATGTTGCGCCTCGATTCCCCTCCGACCGCTATTTTGTGTTCATCGATGATCTCTGCCATCGGCGTACGGCGTGCGCTGTCCGAATACGGGCTTGAGATGGGTAGGGATGTGTCAGTGATCGCCCATGACGACGACCTGTCCTATTTGAAGAACGGGCAGGATGTTCCGATTTTCACGGCAACACGCTCATCCGTCCGTCAGGCGGGTGAAATGGCGGCTGACATGTTGATCCAGCGCATCAAATCCCCGAATGATCCCGTCAAAACCAGGCTGCTGGAGGCCGAGCTGGTCGTTGGCAGGTCAACCGGCCCTGCGACCAACAGGGTGCACCCATGAAACACGCACGCGCTGATTTTCCCAAAGATTTTCTCTTTGGTGTTGCCACTTCTGCGTACCAGATCGAAGGCCACGCACAGGGCGGGGCGGGGCGAACTCATTGGGATACCTTTGCGGCGTCGCCGGGCAACGTGGTGCGCGGGGAAAACGGAGACGTCGCCTGCGATCACTTGAACCGGTTCGAGCAGGATTTCGATCTGGTGCGCGAGGCCGGGTTTGACTGTTATCGTTTTTCAACCAGCTGGGCACGCGTACTGCCGGACGGGCGTGGTCCGGTCAATCAGGCAGGGTTGGATTATTATGACCGATTGGCGGACGCCCTGCTGGAGCGCGGTATCCGCCCCTGTGTGACGCTTTATCATTGGGAATTGCCGTCAGCGCTTGCGGATCAGGGGGGATGGTGCAATCGCGACATCGCGGATTGGTTTGCGGATTATACGCAGGTCATCATGGGTCGGATCGGAGACCGGATGTTCAGTGCCGCGCCGATCAACGAACCCTGGTGTGTCAGTTGGCTGAGCCATTTTGAAGGCCACCATGCGCCCGGTCTGCGCGATATCCGCGCCGCCGCCCGGGCGATGCATCACGTTTTGTTGGCACACGGGCGGGCCATTCAGACCATGCGCAGTCTTGGGATGGGCAATCTGGGTGCCGTGTTCAACCTCGAATGGTCCGAGCCCGCGGATGACAGCGCAGATGCGCGGCTTGCGGCAGATCGCTACGATGCGATCTACAACCGGTTCTTCCTTGGCGGTGTCTTCAACAAGGGATATCCCCAAATAGCCTTGGAGGGGTTGGAGCCGCACTTGCCCAAGGGCTGGCAGAACGACTTTGAAACCATCGGCACACAAGTCGATTGGTGCGGGTTGAACTACTATACCCGAAAGTTGATAGCCCCGGCGGACACCGCTTGGCCCAGCCTGCAAGAGGTTCCCGGACCGTTACCCAAAACGCAGATGGGATGGGAAATCGATCCCTCTGCCCTAACCCGCTTTCTTGTCAGAGCAAGGAAAGACTATACGGGCGCCCTTCCAATCTATATCACCGAAAACGGTATGGCGAGTGAGGAGCGCGTGCAGGACGATGATCGTATCGATTATCTCGACAAGCACCTTGCGGCCGTACTGGACGCTTTGGCACAAGGTGTTCCGGTGAATGGCTATTTTGTCTGGTCGCTGCTGGACAATTATGAATGGGCCTTCGGGTACGAGAAGAGGTTTGGACTGGTGGACGTGGATTTCGAAACACTTGCGAGAACGCCCAAAGCGTCTTTCATGGCGCTGAAATCCGCCCTGTCCGGGGGTCAGAGTGTCTCTCAGCCGTTAGCGCAACCATTCGGTGCCGTGCATGAGCATTGGAACCTGGTTGCGGATATCGGCGGTACGAACACACGTCTGGGCGTTGTTACGAACGGAGAATTGGCAGATCTTCGGAAACACCCTACGGGGACATTGGAAGATCTGCTCGAGGCGTTCCATGACCTCAGGGACGAGATCGGAACCAACCCACAGGCCGTCGTAGCAGCCGGAGCCGGGCCGGTCAGGGACGGAACGATTCAGTTGACCAACGCGAACCTGGATCTTTCGGAAACCGAGCTGACGAAAGCAACAGGAGCAGAGCGCACTTTTGTCATAAATGATTTCACCGCTGCGGCGTGGTCAGTGGCCGAGGTGACTCGGTCGGATGTTGCGGTCTTGCAGGGTCAGGAGGCGCCGCCCGCAGGCACACGGCTGGTTGTAGGGCCCGGAACCGGGCTTGGCGTTGGTGCTTTGCTTTTTTCCGAAGGCAGGTATCACACGGTCTCCGGCGAAGGCGGGCACGTGGGCCTGTACCCGCGCCATCGCGACGAAGTTGATATCTTTGAGGCGGCACGTCGCATCGCACCGGGCTGTTTCTTTGGCGACAGCCTGGCGCTGGAAGCAGAAATGTTCCTGAGCGGAACCGGCCTGCCGATCCTGTATCAGGCGGTTGAATTGGCAGCCGGTCAGGCGCGGTCTCAGGCGCGCTCTGCAAAGGAAATTCTGAACGATGCCCGCAACGGTACCGATCTGGTCGCCGAAAAAGCCGCGCAGATTTTTACCACCCATCTGGGTGCTTTGATGGGTGATCTGGCGGTCACCTTGATGCCAGAGGGAGGCGTTTTCCTCGTCGGCGGCGTTGCCGAGAAAAACCGCTGGCTATTCAGCGACAACTTCAAGGATGCGTTCAACGGCGGCGGCCGCTTCAGCGACTTGCGCCGCTCCCTGAACCTTTACGTGTCTGAACAGGCAGAGTTCGGGATCATCGGCGCAAACAACTTTTGCAAGAACGCGCTGAGACAGCAACAAGACTAACCGAAATCTCTTACCTAAAAGGACCAAGATATGATCCTGTGCTGTGGTGAAGCGCTGATAGATATGATCTCGGAACCGACCGCGTCGGGCGCATTGGGTTTTGTGCCACATACTGGTGGTGCAGTTCTGAACACAGCCGTCGCAATGGGACGTCTGGCTGTTCCAGTAGGGATGCTGACAGGTTTGTCATCGGACATGTTCGGACAGCAACTGATCGATGCGCTGAAAGCGAGCCATGTGGACACAACACATGTGATCATCTCGGACCGTCCCACCACGCTTGCCTTTGTGCAGCTTTCGGATGGGCACGCGACTTACAGCTTTGTTGATGAAAACACCGCGGGCCGGATGTTGCTGCCCGAAGACATGCCCGATCAACTTCCTGCTGTCTCGGCCCTGTATCTCGGCGGAATCAGCCTTGCGTGTGAACCTTGCGCAGATGCATATGCCGCCCTTCTGGACCGCCACGGTTCCGACCGGGCGGTGATGCTGGACCCGAATATCCGCCCGGATTTCATCAAGGATCAAACCCGGTTTCGAACGCGTTTGAACCGCATGATCTCGCGTGCGGATATCGTAAAGGTTTCAGACGAGGACCTGGACTGGATCATTCCGGGCGCTGAATCCGAAGCCGCAAAAGCGTCTGTGCTGTTGCAGGCGGGTCCTTCCGTTGTCATCGTCACGCGCGGCAGTGACGGGGCGCACGGTTACCTGGCGGATGGTTCCGAAGTTTCGGTTCCCGTGAAACCCGTTGAAGTGGTCGATACGATCGGCGCAGGTGACACGTTCAACGCCGGCGTTCTGACCGAGCTCAGCCGCGCAGGGCATCTGACCAAGTCAGGTCTGCGCGGATTGACGGTTGAAAGCCTGCAAGCAGCCATGGAACTGGGCGCTGACGTGGCGGCCGTGACCGTTTCCCGAGCCGGGGCAGAACCCCCTTGGGCGCACGAACTTTGATCTGTGGGACGGCATGATGAAACGATCCGAAATCAACCGTATCAAGACCCGGGCACAGGCGTTCATTCGGTCCTTCGGTGCCGTGTTGCCACCCTTTGCGGATTGGTCGCCCGAGAAAATGCGCAGCCCTCTGGCCGAAACGATCCGCAGCCGCGGGCTGGGATGGGACATTACCGATTACGCCCAGGGCCGTTTTGATGAACTTGGACTGTTTCTATTCACTTTGCGCAATGGTGAGGCGAAGGATCTGAAATCCGGGCGCGGGATGCTCTATGCGGAAAAACTGTTGATCTCGAAAGAAAATCAGCTTTCTCCGATGCACCGGCATATCATCAAGGCAGAAGACATCATCAACCGGGGCGGCGGCGATCTCGTTCTGGAAATCCATGCGTCGGATCCAAACGGTGGCGTCGACCGCGACAACCCGGTGACGGTCCCAAGCGATGCCTGCCCTGTAACCTTGCAACCCGAAGAGCACTTGCGGCTGAAGCCGGGGCAAAGCGTAACTCTGATGCCCGGCATCTGGCACGCTTTCTGGGCTGAGCGCGGCGATTGCCTTATTGGCGAGGTATCGACCGTGAATGACGACCGAACGGACAATGTGTTTGAAAAGCCAATCCCACGGTTTTCAAAGGTCGAGGAAGATACCGAACCGGATTTTCTTCTTGTATCAGACTATTGACACCGTTCGGTCCGGGCTGGCGCACCAGGATCGCTGGCTCAACCGTTGCAATTCCGTGCACCACCCTTTCGCCTGCCGCTTGACAAGTCAGGCGTAGCCGGACTAGCTGAGCGGGATGGTTCCGTAATGGATGAAAATGGGAACACGGTGCGGCGCTGGAATGTGCCAAGTCCGTGACTGCCCCCGCAACTGTAAGCGGTGAGCGACGCCACTTCACCACTGACCCAAAAGGGTTGGGAAGGTCGGCCAAGCAACGACCCGCAAGTCAGGAGACCTGCCATCACACTATGAACCAACCCGAGGCGGGGCGTCTCGGAAGGAGGCTTGATGGCGCGTTTGCGTAATATCCGGGTATGTGCCCTCTGTCTGCATCTGGCAAACGACGGAGAAGGCAATGACCTGCTATTCTGATCACTACGTTCTGATCTGTTCAACATGTCAGGGGACGATGTCTGCCGAAGCCGCGCAAGACGCGCTGGATGCCCGGTTGCCTGACGGTTTTGAAACCCGAATGGTGGCCTGCATGGCAGGCTGTGAACGGGCCATGACCGTCGGATTTCAGGCCCCGGGCAAAGCGCAGTACCTGTTTGGCGATATCACGACATCCCGCGATCTGTCTGCCTTGGTCGAATTTGCGATCCAGTTCGGCGACAGCGACGACGGCTGGACCAGTGCCTCGGACCGCCCCCCTGCCCTTTTCGCAAAGACCTTATCGCGAATTCCCGCGTTGCCTTTCGGGGGGTCATCATGAGTTTTCTGATTGCAGAGAATTTGGAATACTACGCGCTCAATGGCGACATCCTGTTGCAGGATGTGTCCTTTCGTCTGGAAGAAGGATCAATTCTGGCAATCGCCGGGCCGAACGGCGCCGGCAAAACCACTCTGCTGAAACTGCTGTGCGGGATTGAACGGATTGCGTTGGGCGATGTTTGGATAGAAGGACAAAGCCTTCGGACCCTGTCCGCCCGCCAACGTGCCCGCTCCATTGCTGTGGTCGGGCAGCAGGAAATGCCCGACGGGCGGATGCGCCTGCAAGACTACGTTGCGCTGGGGCAAATCCCGATTCAGGGCGAACGTTCGGTGGCTCAGCACAGGGCTGATCTTGAACGGGTGCTGACGACGACCGAGCTGTTGCATTTTGCCAACAAAACTATGGGTCAACTGTCCGGCGGAGAACGTCAGCGCGCACATATCGCGCGCGCGCTGGCCCAGAACCCGTCCTTGCTGTTTCTGGACGAGCCAACCAACCATCTGGACCCCGATGCCAAGGGGCACATGCTGTCTCTGGTCGCTGATCTGGGGGTAACGGTCGTCATGATCGTCCATGATCTGGTCATGATCCCGGAATTCGCCACCCATGTGGCGTTGATGAAAGCCACGCGCCTGACGGGGTTCGGGCCTGTTGGCGAAGTTCTGACCCCAGACCGGGTAAGTGAGACATTCGGCGTGGATTATCTGTGCTTTCAGCACGAAGGCCGCATGATCCCCGCACTGGACATCCGAAAACGGAAATTGTCATAATAACAGGAGCTTACATATGATGCAGAAACTCTGGCCGGTGGTTGTCTTCGCTGGCTTGGCAGGTGGCGTGGCAGCGGAAGCCGTCACCGTGGACAATTGCGGCGAACCGCTGGTTTTTGACTCGGCACCGGAACGTCTGGTCGTGCATGATATGAACATGGCGGATATGGCCTTTGCACTCGGCCTTCAGGACGAGATCGTGGGACTTACCGGGATTTCGGGCTGGTACAAAACCAGCCCTGACTTTGATGCTCAGCGCGGCGACATCCCAGAGCTTGCCCCCAAATACCCGACGATTGAAAACCTTGTGGCCGTCGAACCTGATCTGTTTTTTGCCGGTTGGTACTATGGCATGAAACCCGGCGGAGATGTCACGCCCGACACGCTGGAACCCTTTGGTATCAAGACCATGATCCTGACCGAAAGCTGCGTGCATGTGGACGAGGATCGCCCCGAAGCCAGCATGAACCTGTTGTTTGATGACGTTCTGCGCCTGGGCAAGGTCATGCAGGTCGAAGACAAGGCCGAGGCGCTGGTTGCCGGCTGGAAGGACAAGTTGTCCGCCATTCAAGCAAAAACAGCCGATCTGGAAAAGCCGCGGGTATTCCTGTTGGACGGACCGGCCGATGCTCCGTTTACCGCCGGCAAGTTCGCCATTCCCGATGCGATGATCGCAGCCGCTGGCGGTGAGAACGTAACTCATGATCTGGATACCAGCTGGGGCCGCACGTCGTGGGAAGCTGTGGCAGCGGCTAACCCGGAATTTCTGGTGCTGCTCGACTATCAGTCCGGCAACGGCGCAGAGGACACTTTCCAGTTCCTCAAGGATCACCCGGTGATGTCACAAACGGACGCGGTAAAGAACGAGCGCTGGATTGGCCTGCGTTACGAAGAGCTGACTCCCGGCCCGGCAAATATCGAGGCGATCGAGAAGATGGCACAGGCGATGCACCCGGAGACCAACTGATATGGTCCAATTGGGCCGTTTGATAGTGCTGGGGGCGGTTGTTCTGACCGCCCTTTTGCTGTTGTCGATCGTCTATGGGACCACCCCAATCCCCGTGCGCGAAGTCTTTTCGGCAATCGGCCTCGGAACCGGTATGGTGGAAGGAGACATGTCGCCCTTGCACCGGATCGTCTTCGACCTTCGCCTGCCCCGCGCCCTGTTTGCCGCCGTGATTGGTGCGGGGCTGGGCGTCGTTGGTGTCGTTCTGCAAACAACGACGCGAAACGATCTGGCAGATCCGTTTCTGTTCGGTCTGTCCTCGGGTGCTGCTGCCGGCGCCGTTCTGGTGATCACCGTCACAGGGGATGTCCTGGGAATCTGGACGTTGCCGCTGGCAGCATTTTGCGGTGGCCTGATCGCGTCCGGCATTGTTCTGGCGCTGGTTCAGGGCTTGCGTACGAGCGCACCCGAAAAACTGATCCTGGCTGGCCTGGCGGTGTCCTTTCTGTTTTCCGCAATCACCAACTACCTTATTTTCTCTGGCGACAATCGCGCGGCTCATTCGGTGATATTCTGGATGCTTGGCGGCCTGGGACTGGCAAGATGGGAAACATTCCCGCTTGTCCTGATCGGACTGGGCCTGATCCTGAGCTATTCACTTTATCGCAGTCGGTGGCTTGACGCGCTGCTGACCGGGGATTTCACAGCCTCGTCACTGGGTATTCCCGTTCAAGGTCTGCGGTTCAGCATGTTTTTCGTTGCCGCTTTGGCGACGGCCAGTTTCGTTTCAGTTGCCGGTGTCATCGGCTTTGTCGGGCTGATGGTGCCTCATATTGCACGCGGCATCGCCGGTACTCTGCACCGAAACCTGCTGATTGTCTCGGCGATCGTGGGCGCGATTCTGCTGACATTGTCCGATATCTTGTCACGCCTTCTTCTCGCCCCGCAGGAGTTGCCCGTCGGAATCGTCACAACGTCAATAGGATCACTTTTTGTCTTTTTGTATTTGTTCAAATCTGATCGCGGAAGCTAGTTTTCCAAGGTTGCGCAACACTGTCATTTCTCAGCATTGATGAGGTCAAGCAGTTCAGCATGCAGTTCAGGGGTTGCGGCGGAAACGACCGCGCCATCTGAATCGAGGGCCAACGCATGCCCGTGCCAATCGGTCATCACTCCGCCAGCAGCCGTGATCAGAGGTGAAAGCGCCAGATAGTCATAAGGTTGCAGATCGTAATCCACCACAGCATCGACATGGCCCGAAGCAAGCAAGGCATGGGGGTAACAATCATAGGCAAATCGGCGCGTCTGCCCTGCATTCATCAACCGGTTGAACAGGTCAGGATGGTCGCAAAAAATCTTGTCGCCTTCATTCACATACAAAACCGAATGATCCAGACGCGTGGTGTGCGACACCTCTATCGGCCGCCCGTTCAGGCTGGCCCCGTTACCAACCACACCCAAATAGGTCTCATGCAAGGCCGGCATTCCGACCAGCCCCAACCGAGGGCGCCCATCCACAAGGTGCGCCAAAAGAAACCCGAACAAAGGATGGCCGGACAGAAACGAACGGGTTCCGTCAATCGGGTCAATCACCCACATATGACGCCCGTCGCCTGCTTCTTGCCCGTGCTCTTCGCCAAAGATGCCGTGTCCGGGAAAATGCTGTTTCAGGTAGGTTCGTACTTCTGCCTCAACTGCCTTGTCGGCCTGCGTCACCGGGCTTTCATCCTGTTTGAATTCAATGCCCAAAGACCCCCGAAAAAAATGCATCGCGGATTCCGAGGCAATATCAGCAATCTTCATCGCATGCTCAGTCAACGCATCTGGGGTTACCATTTCCGGTCCTTTCGGCTGAAGTCATCCAATCTCCGACGGATGAAAGGTTGTTTACCCTGAAAGCTGAATGAGAAGTCTTGCAGTTCAGTTTTCAGATGGGCATGAGGTGTGACAATACTGAAACTTTATCAATGGTTTATGGATCGGAACCCGTCAGATTCGACGAACTTTCGCACATTCGGGGCGGATTTGCCCTGTTTGCATGCTTTCCCCGTGTGTTCCGATCGCTGTGCGTGTGTCTGTTGATCAGCTCTTGCACCCTCGGGTCAGGCCTTCACTCGGCTCATCTGCGGGTCGTAAAGCGGTTCCAGCGTCACTTCGCAAGGAACCCTCTGAGTGGCGACATCCAATTCATATGTCCCTGATGTGACGTATTGTGCGTCGACACCGTTGGCGTTTCGGATGTAACCGTAGCCGATCGACTTTCCGACGGTGTAACCATAGCCGCCCGAAGTCAGCCATCCGACCCTTTCGCCATTCCGATAGATCGTTTCACGCCCCAGAAGAACAACCTCGGGGTCAACCGTGAAACATGCCAGCATCTTCTTTACGCCGCCGGTTTTTTGCGCCTCAGAGGCGGCGCGCCCTTTAAAATCAATATTTTTCCGGAGTTTCACGGCCCAGCCCAAGCCGCTTTCGAACGGCGTATGATCCGGCCCGATATCCGAGCCCCAGGCGCGATAGCCTTTTTCAAGACGCAGCGATTCAATTGCCCTGTAGCCCGCATTGATCAAACCATGCGGGCGCCCTGCCTCCGCCAAGGCGTCATACACGGTCTGTGCATATTCCACCGGCAGGTGCAGTTCCCAGCCCAGCTCACCCACATAAGTCACGCGCAGCGCCTTGACCGGGCACCCCGCGATCCCGATGGTGCGGATCGTGCCAAACTTGAATCCGCTGTTCGAGACGTCATCGCGCGTCACCGCCGCCAGAATCTCACGCGATTTTGGCCCCATCAATGACAGAACCGCATTCGATGAGGTGATATCGAACAGCTGGCAATTCATGCCCTCGGGAATGCTGCGGTTGATCCAGTCGAAGTCACGGGTGGCATAGCCGGTGCCGGTGACGATATAGAACTCATCATGGGCTACGCGCCCAACAGTCAGGTCACACTCGATCCCGCCCTTGTCGTTCAGCATTTGGGTATAGACAAGCGCACCAACCGGCTTGTCCACATCATTGGCACAGATCCAGTTCATCGCCGCCAAAGCATCCGGGCCCTTGAGGGCGAATTTGGCGAAAGAGGTCTGATCGAACAACACAGCCGCTTCGCGTGCCGCTTTATGTTCGCGCCCGACAGCATCGAACCAGTTCTGGCGGCCAAAGCTGTATTCATCCTTGGGCACCTCGCCCTTTGACGCGTCCGCGTACCAGTTGGGGCGTTCCCAGCCCAGTTTCTCGCCAAAACACGCGCCCTGCTTTTTCAGCGTGTCATAAAGCGGCGATTTTCGGCAGGGGCGGCCCGAGTCATGTTCCTCATGCGGCCAACCCATCGTGTAGTGTTTGCCATATGCCTCGACGGTACGTGTGCGAACCCAGTCGGTGTCGAAATGCGGGCGGCCAAAGCGGCGGATATCGGCAGACCACAAATCGAAGGGCGGCTCACCCTTGTGCACCCATTCCGCCAGCGCCATGCCCGCACCACCGCCAGCCGCGATGCCAAAGGCATTGAAGCCCGCACCGACGAAAAAATTCCTCAACTCGGGCGCTTCGCCGATGATGAAATTGCCGTCGGGCGTGAAGCTTTCCGGCCCGTTGGTCAGCGTCTTGACGCCAGCGTTCTCCAACGCGGGCACGCGCCCCAGCGCAAGTTCCATCAGCTGTTCGAAATGATCGAAGTTGCTGTCGAGAAGGGTATAGTGGAAACCTTGCGGAATACCCTTGGTGGCCCAGGGGATCGGGTTCGGCTCATAGCCGCCCATGACCAGACCTCCGACTTCTTCCTTGTAGTAAGTCAGCCGGTCGGGATCGCGCAAAGTGGGCAGATTGCCGGGCACGTCGAAAGGTTCTGTCACCATGTACTGGTGCTCCATCGGAACCAAAGGAACGTTGACGCCAAAGCGGCTGGCAAAGGTGCGGGACCATTGCCCGGCGCAGCAGATCACTTTTTCACACTCGATCCGACCGTGTTCGGTGATTACCGCACGAATTTTGCCATCTTCGATCTCGATATCGGTGACTTTGGTATCTTCGAATATCTTCGCCCCGGCCATGCGGGCGCCCTTGGCCAATGCCTGCGTGATATCTGACGGGTTCGCCTGACCGTCTGTCGGCAGGTAAGCCGCGCCGATCACGTCAGAGACATCCATCAAGGGCCACAGCTCCTGCGCCTCGGATGGGGTCAGAAGCTGCATGTCCAGACCAAAGGAATGCGCCGTAGTGGCCTGGCGTTTCACCTCGGTCCAGCGCTCTTCGTTGCAGGCCAGACGCAAGCCGCCGTTCATCTTCCAGCCAGTGCCAAGCCCTGTTTCCTCTTCGATCTTGTTGTACAGATCGACGGAATAGCCCAGCAATTGCGTGATATTGGCGTTCGAACGCAACTGTCCCACCAGCCCTGCGGCGTGGAAGGTGGTGCCCGAGGTCAGTTTCCTGCGCTCCAGCAGCACCGTATCCGTCCAGCCCAGCTTGGCCAGGTGATAGGCGGTCGAGCAGCCGATGATCCCGCCACCGATAATGACGGCTTTGGCTGTATTCGGAAGGTCGGTCATGTCTGTCCTCAGGTGTTTTTGAAATCGGTTAGGGCTGCGCGGAACCGCGCCAGGTTTTCAGCTGTGTAGGCTGCGTAATCAAAGTCGATATCCGAGGTGATCTCGGACACCATGCTCCACATGGTTTCCCGCAGCAGCGAGGCGCATTTCATCGCCGTATAGCGGCGGCGCAGATCGTCGGTGACCGGGGCTTCAAAATAGCTCTCCAACACCCAGTCTTCCTGTTCAGGCGACAGGCCATTGTTCGACGCCAGCCCGCCCAGATCGAACAGCGGAGAATTGAACCCGGCATAGTCGAAATCGATCAGCCAAAGGCGGTTGCCGTCGTTCAGAAAGTTGCCACAGAGCAGATCGTTATGGCCAAACACCATGTCATACGGGCCGGCCTCGCGTTCCAACGTAGCGCCTGCATCGATCAGGTCAGGGATCAGCGTTGTATGGACACTGCCGCGTTCAGTGAGTGTCGCGGCATAGTCGCGGATGACGTGGAACACCCAGAACACCAGCGATGGACCGCGCAGGTGCTTCGGTACCTCGGCATGGCACGCCTTAACCAATTCCAGCACGCGCGGCAGCATATCCGGGTTGCGGACATCTTCCTCGGTCAGTGTACGGCTTTCGATGAACTCTAGCACCGTCAGATCGCCTGACGAGTGTACAACCGCTGGCGACAAACCCGCCGCATGGGCGGCTTTGCTGGCGGCCAGCTCATTGAACCGCATCACCTGATGCAGGGGGATGTCGTCGCCTACACGCACCACATAAGACCCGCTGCCATCCGTGACCTTGTAGTTCACATTGGTTATGCCACCGGTCAACGGAGCGGCCTCGATCTCTCCCTGCCAGATCGGCAGAGCGCGGATGCGGGTCATCAGGTCGGGATGGCTCATATCAACTCTCCAGTCCAAAGCGGATGCGGGCCTGACGGGCACTGGCATTGATCAACCGATCGGTGATGATGGCGATGAAGGCAATCGACAGGCCGGCCACCAGACCGCGGCCGGTATCGGCCTTGGTCAGGGCGATATAGACCTCCTGCCCCAGATCGCGGGTGCCGACGAGGGCGGTGATCACCAGCATCGACAGCGCCAGCATGATCGTCTGATTGACGCCCAGCAGGATTTCAGGCAACGCCATCGGCAGGCGGATATGGCGCAGCAATTGCGTACGGGTGCAGCCGGAAACCAAACCGGCTTCAATCAGTTCCTCACTGACCGAGCGCACGCCATGGGCGGCATAACGGACCGCCGGGGCCAGCGCATATAGAACGATGGCAATCAGGGCGGTGAAATCGCCAACCCGGAACAGCATGACGACAGGGATCAGGTAAACAAAGCTGGGCAGGGTTTGTAGCGTGTCGATCAGCAGGTTGATGGCCGTCCCAGCGCGTTTGTTCAGTGCCGCCAGAACACCCAGAGGCACCCCGATCAGCGTCGCCAGAGTGACAGATGCGCCGCACAGATAGACCGTCACCATCGCCTTGGACCACAGGCCCGACACAAGGATCAGAGAGGCCATTCCTCCGCACAACAGTGCCAGACGCCAGCCGCCCGCGTGCCAGCCCAACAGGGTCAGCATTGCAATGACCCATGGCCACGGGATGCCCAGCAGAACCGTTTTGATCGGGATCATAAACCAGGTCAGGAAGAAAACCTTGATGGCCTCGAACGTGTCGAAATAATTTACGTTCAGGTATTCGACCGTGTTGTCCCAGAACGCGCCGGTGGTGATGGTCTGGCTTTCAGGATATTCCAACAACAGAGGCGAGAACTGTCCCAGCACCCAGGTCAGCAGCATCAGGACCACAACCAGAACCGTCCGGCGATGACGCGCGATCCACGAGCCGGGGACCTCATGATGCACCTGCCCCATCCGTTCGGCAAAGGCCTGGCTCAGACGGTCGACGGCGATGGCCAGAACCACGATGGCGATGCCGGCTTCGAACCCTGCCCCAATGTCCAGACGGCGCAGCGCGGCGAGGACGTCAAAGCCCAGCCCCCCAGCTCCGATCATCGAGGCGATGATGACCATGTTCAGGGTCAGCATGATCACCTGATTGACGCCCACCATCAGGCTGTGGCTGGCCGAGGGCACCAGCACGCGCCACATCAACTGCCGCCGGGTCGTGCCCGCCATGCGTCCGAAATCCAGAATCTCAGGATCCACACCTTTCAGCGCCAGCGTTGTGATCCGCACCATCGGCGGGGTCGCATAGATGATCGTCGCGACCAAGGCAGAGATCGGGCCAAAGCCAAACATGAACAGGATCGGCACCAGATAGGCAAATATCGGGATTGTCTGCATCAGGTCCAGGATTGGTGAGATGATCTTTTCAAAAAGCGGATGGCGATAGGCGAGAATGCCCAACAGCAACCCTCCGCCCGCGCCAATCGGCACCGCGATCAGGACCGAGGCCAGCGTCACCATGGCGCTGTCCCATTGTCCGAAAACTGCAAGATAGACGAAGCAGGCCCCGACCAGAGCGGCCAATCCCCAGTCACGGCAGTATTGCCCCAAGGCGACAACGGCGGTGATGACCACGATCCAGCTGATCGCAGGCAGGATGACCTGCGCGTCATTTCCCTGACCGCTGACAAAGCCGTCGGCCAGCAGAGCCAATACCAGATTATAGGGCTGCTCGATCAACCACGCGATGGCGCGGGTGACATCGGTGAAGGACACTGGCCCGATGGCGGCATCCTCGATCAGCCATGTCATCGCCGAGGAAATGTAGGTTTTGAACGGGATCACCCAGGCCGAAGGGAACTTGGTCAACCAGCGCGCATCCAGCGCCTTGCTCAAATCACGACCGAAATAGCCAAGCACGATGGTGACCAGAACAAGCAGCAGAATGGCCATCTGGCTGCGGGTCAGGCGGATCATGCCATGTCTCCGCCGCCGAACAGCACATGCGCAACGGCCTTGCGGTCAATCGCTCCGACGGGCTGGCCCTCTGCATCCACGACGGGGATCGGCGCATCTGCCGCGATAATCCGTTCCGCCACGTCCGAGATGCGCGTGGATTGAGAGATCGGATCGCCCTCGCCCACAGCGCCGCAGGTCATGACACCGCCGACGGTCAGGACCTTTGAACGGGGAATATGTTTCGTGAATTCAGCCACATAGTCGGTGGCCGGGTGCATCACCAGCTCTTCCGGCGTGGCGATCTGGATCACCTCTCCGTCCTTCATGATGGCGATGCGGTCGGCCAGGCGAACGGCCTCTTCGAAATCATGGGTGATGAAAACGATGGTCTTGTGTAACCGCTCCTGCAACCGCAGGAATTCATCCTGCATCTCGCGCCGGATCAGCGGATCGAGGGCCGAGAACGGCTCGTCCAGAAACCATAGATCAGGCTCGGTCACCAAGGAACGGGCAATGCCGACGCGCTGTTGCTGGCCGCCGGACAGCTCACGCGGGTAATAATCCTCGCGCCCCTTCAAACCGACCAGTTCCACCACCTCGCGGGCCTTGGCCTCGGCTTCGGGTCTGGGCGTGGCCTGAATCGTCAACGGAAACATCACATTCTGCAAAACGGTCAGATGCGGCAGCAACGCGAAATGCTGGAACACCATGCCCATCTTATGACGCCGGATTTCGATCAGCTCATTCTCGCTGGCGCGCAAGAGGTCAGCATCGTCGAACAGAACTTCTCCGGCGGTTGGTTCGATCAACCGGGACAAGCACCGTACCAGAGTGGATTTGCCGGACCCCGACAGGCCCATGATGACGAAAATCTCACCTTCCGAGATCTCGATATTGGCGTTGCGCACTGCGCCGATCACGCCTGCCTTGCGAATTTCTTCTGCCGTAGGTTCGGGGGTTGTCCGCAGCAACCGATCTGCGTTGGGGCCATAAAGCTTCCAGACGTTTCGGCACGACAGTTTGGTCTTGGGGGGCATCAGGGTGGTCCGGTTCGTTCGCGAAAAAGGCCAGAGCGGTCCGAGAGAGCGGCAGGCCCGCTCTGGCCAGTGGATTACTTCGAGATCCAGCCAGACCAGCGGTCTTTGTTGGTCTCCATCCACTCTGCAACAACGCTGTCGATTTCCACGCCGTCCAGATCGGCCTTGCCAACCATGGCGCTCATTTCATCATTGTTGATTTTGTAGGCTTCGATGATGTCATAAGCGCCCGGCCATTTTTCTTGCAGGCCAGACCAGGCTGCTTTCCAGATCGGGCCACGCGGCTTGCCGCAATCATAGGCCATGTTCGGGTTCACACCAACCGAAGGGTCGCTGTAACACTCTGGCGTAAATGGCGGAAACTCGACAAACTCGCCTTCGTATTTCGCCGGCGCCCAATGTGGGACATAGACCCACAGAACAATTGGATCCTGCCTTTGATAAGCGGATTCCAATTCTGCAAACAGGGCCGCGTCGGTGCCCGCATGGACGACTTCGAAATCCAGTTTAAGCGCTTCGACACGCTCGTCATCGAAGCCACCCCAGGTCACCGGGCCGCCGACATAACGCCCGTTCGGAGCAGTTTCCGCCGTCGCGAATTCCTCGGCGCAGTCTTTCAGCGCCTCCCAATTCGGCAATCCCGGGCACCGTTCCTTCATGTAGCTGGGATACCACCATTCTTCGATCGCCATCAGGCCGGTTTCGCCGACATTGACAACCTTGCCGGTGCCGGTTGCCTCGTCCAGCGCTTCGCGCCCGGTGGTTTCCCAGATTTCCATTGCCAGATGCAGGTCACCCGTTTTCAGACCGGCGAACTGAGCAATGTAATCCGCCTGAACATATTCAACGTTGTACCCGGCTTCTTCCAGGATCGAACCCATGATCTTGGTATTGATCAACTGCCCCGACCAGTCGTGCAGCGTCAGTTTGATTGGGTCCGTGGACTCAACAGCCCCAGCAGTTGTTGCGGCTCCGGCGGCCATGAGGGCCAGCGCGGAAATTCCCATTTTACAATTCATAACACCTTCTCCCTGTCGTGATTTTTTTGATGAATCGGTGGTATTGAGTATAGACGACCACATCGTGGGGTTTTGTGTCAATAAAAACCACGTAAAGCCACATAAATTCCTGCTAGAGGCAAGTTTCAACGGCTTCTCTTTGGTAGAACGTTGCTTTATGTGGGTATTGTGGTATGGCTTAACGTCCCTTATGACGATGCCATCAGAGCGCGAAACATGAACCTGCCGACCACAAACCAACGAGAAGAAGAAATCCTGCGCGCCCTCTTTCGCGCGGGCGGTTCGTGCCGCGTAAGTGTTCTGGCGAATGAACTTGAGGTCAGCCTGGAAACCATTCGGCGAAACGTCCGCAATCTGGAAGAGCGCGGCATCGTGCGCAAGGTCCATGGCGGGGTTCATCTTCTCGAAGACATTCTGGAACCGTCGCTGCAAAGCCGCCTGGACAAGAAAGTTGACGTGAAAGAGAAGCTGGCGAAGGCGGTTGCGGAGGTCATCAGTGACGGAGACTCCGTTTTCCTCGATATCGGCTCTACTACCGCTTATGTGGCGCAGGCACTTTGCAACCACAGTGACCTCTTTGTCGTGACGAACTCGGTTTTTGTTGCTCAGGCATTGGCTTCAAGAAACAACAACCGGGTCTTCATGGCTGGTGGCGAGCTGCGGTCGCACGATGGGGGCGCATTTGGTATTGAAGCTCAGGACCTGATCAAACGTTTGAACGTCCGTTTCGCCGTTCTTTCAGTCGGGGCGGTCAATGCGGACCCGGGCTTTATGCTGCACGACCTGCAAGAAGCAAACCTGGCCCGCGTCGCCATTCGAAACGCACAGGTCCGCATTGTCGTGGCCGATGGCGAAAAGCTGGGAAAGCGCGCGCCGGTCACATTGGAACCTGCCGACAAGATCAATCTGTTCTTTACCGATGTGAACCCGCCCGAGGACATCTGCCAGATGCTGTCGGCAAATGAAATCGACCTTGTCGTCGCCGAATAAGCGCCTAACGCTTTTCGGCAATGATCCAAACCGGGTGGTAAGTCAGAGGAACCCTGCCGTCTTCTCCGAACTTTTGCACGTAGTCAGCTTCGAACCGGGCCAAGGTGGACCGGGTCCATGCACCCTGAGCCCGGCCATTTACCCCTGTACTGCGTAAATGTTTTAGCACATCTCTGGGTGTGTCAAAATAGGATGGCCGAACACTTTGGCCTACCGTCAGAATCTTGAACGGCCCATCTATGGCGGTTGCAAGGGCGTCAGGCAGGCATAGGCCCGGTGCACGGGCTGTCGATCCGATTTGCGCAAGCTCTTGATATTGCAATGGACCAAACCCGGAAATCGCCAGCCACCCTCCGGGTTCAAGCGCCTCGGCAACCTGTTGCAGCAAACCGGCCGGATCCTCCATCCATTGGATCATCGAGGCCGATGCGACCAAATCCAGCTTTGCAGGCCATTCGACCAGGCGGACGTCTCCGTCAACGAAAGCCGCATTTTCCGCATCTGCCGTCGCCCGAGCCTGCGGCGCGATATCGTTCAGGTGAAGATCGGGAAGATCAAAGTTCTGCCGCAGCAACCGGGTCAGATGGCCAGTGCCGCATCCCAGCTCGAACGCCACATCAAACCGGTTCGGCGCGCCAACCCGGCGCATCTCGGAAACCAGCTTGCGGGCAACCCAGGCCTGCTGGCTGGCTGTATCGTTGTAAGTCTGGAAGCTTCGGCTGAAGCTTCGCTGCACCTTGTCTGCCAATTGCGCGGTCATGACATCCACTCCGCCCAGCTTTGCCCCGGTTGGAAAGGTACATGCGGAGCAGCGACGCCCTTGACTACATCCGGGGTCGCGGCCCAGGCTATCCTTTGAGCATTGGACGGAATGATCCGGTCCCGCTCTGATATCCAAACCCGATCAAAGCCGGGATCAGGCGCCGAGCCGCGTTCGATTACCGCGTGAAGTTCCTTTCTTGCCTGCTCGATGTCCAGTTCAGGTATGTCAGCAGACAGTCCGGCGCGTCGGCAAAACTTGACGAAACTTGCCGAAGACAGCTGATCCGCCGTGGCCCGGACAATATCGGGCGCGATGCCCCGGCCTGCGCAGGCAGGATGCAACGTACCGCTGACGGCAACCAGCCGGTCAGGGCGAAACCCTGTGCTGGCCAACCAATGGGCCGCGGATGCGACGCCGAAAGAGAACGCAAGCATTTCGACTCGGTCATACCCGGCCAGATCGGGCAAGGGATCATCGAGCCGGGTATAGTCATCCACCAGCAGAACAGATCCGCCTCCGGTCAGCCCGCGGAACGGGGCAGAACCCAGCGCCCACCCCCCGAAGACCAGTGTCAGCTTGCTGTCATCCGATTGCGCCAGCCACTGGTGTCTCATTGCTTCCCCCCGGCCAAAGCGACCATCGCGCTGGTGATCCGGCCGAGCTCATCAGGTGAAACAATGTAAGGCGGCATACAATAGATGTTGCGCGCAAAGGGGCGCAGCCACACTCCGGTTTCAGGGGCCAGCCGATGAGCGACCGAAGGATCAACCGTTTCCTTCATTTCAATAACGCCAATGGCGCCAAGAACCCTGACATCTGCAACGCCCGGCAAACTGCGCGCTGGCTCCAGTTCGGTCCGCATCTGGCGTTCGATATCAGCCACCTGGCGTTGCCAGTTCCCCTCGGCCAGAAGTCTGAGGCTGGCCGAACCTGCGGAACAGGCCAGAGGGTTGGCCATATAGGTCGGGCCGTGCATGAACACTCCGGCCTCACTGTTGCCAATGCCATACGCCACCTGCCTGCTGGTCACGGTAGCAGCAAACGATATATGCCCCCCGGTCAATGCCTTACCCAGACAAATAATATCCGGGGTTATGCCCGCATGATCGGTGGCGAACAGCTTGCCGGTTCGGCCAAATCCGGTTGCGATCTCGTCAAAAATGATCAGCACGTCATGGGCATCGCACATGGCGCGTGCCGCGCGCAGCCATTTGGGATGATAGAAATACATGCCCCCGGCGCCTTGAACCACGGGTTCAAGGATCAAGGCCGCGAGGTGATCGCCCTTTTCGGCCAACAGTCGTTCCAGCGCCTCCAATCCGTTCAACGCGCTATCTTCGGGCCAGTCATCCCCCAACCGAACCTGGGGACGCGGCAGGAAGTGCTGGATCGACAAAGCCCCCCGGAACAGCCCGTGCATACCCGTCACAGGGTCACAGACGCTCATCGCTTTCCACGTGTCACCGTGATAGCCGCCCCGAATTGTCGCAAATTCGAATTTGCGGGTGCGGCCATGGGCCATTTGATACTGCACCGCCATCTTCATCGACACTTCGACCGAAACAGACCCACTGTCGCAATAGAAAATGCGGTCCAGCCCTTCGGGCAACATGTCGACCATCCTGCGCCCCAGATCAATGGCCGGATGGTGCGTCAGCCCTCCGAACATCACATGAGGCATCTTGTCCAGCTGGGACTGCATGGCGGACGTAATTTCGGGATGCTTGTGGCCGTGGATGGCGCACCACCATGACGACATGGCGTCTATCATCTTTGCGCCGTCCTCCCGATAGAGATACACGCCCTCGGCCCGGTCGATGAGATGCATCGCGCCGGGATCGGCCACGTTGGTATAGGGATGCCAAAGGTGGTTGGCGTCAAACTCCAGCGGGGTCACAGAAACCTCCGTATGGTCGCCACGTCTATGGACGAGAAGGCATCTGACAAGCTTTGCTGCGTCAGGTCTCCAAGATAAGGCAGGCGTCCGAGGTGTCGCACCTTGCTCATTTCGACGATGGTTTGTTCCACGTCGGGCTCCGGATCTCCGACAAAGGCAACGCCGACCACTTCGCACCCAGCGCCTCGGAGTGCCATCAGGGACAACGTAGTATGGTTGATCGTTCCCAACGCCGTGCGCGCGACCAGAACGACCGGGGCCTGCCATTGGGCAATCAGATCCAGATAGTAGGATTTGCGGTTCAGAGGCACCATCAGCCCCCCTGCCCCTTCCACAACCAGCGGCCCCTCAACCTGCGGCAGCGCTAGCCGGGACAGATCGATCTCTATACCCATATCTTCGGCAGAAAGATGGGGTGAGGCGGGCATGTTCAGGCGATACGCCTCGGGCAACACGCCCACGCCGGACAAGGTGCAGACGGTTTCCGTGTCCGTTGCATCCTCGAGCCCCGATTGAACCGGCTTCCAGTAAGTGGCGTTCAGGGCCGCCGTCAGGCCAGCCGAAAAAACTGTTTTTCCGACGCCCGTGTCGGTTCCGACAATGACCAGAGCGCTCATGCGGCCTCCGACTGATGGCTGGAGATGGTTGCAAACAGGGCCGAAATGTCCTCAGGACTGACATTCCCGGTGATCGAGACGCGTAGACGGGATGTGCCTTTCGGAACGGTAGGCGGGCGAATGCCGCGAATGTCAAACCCCTGATGTTGCAAAGCCTGTGCCATCGCCATCGTGCGGGCCTCGTCCCCAAGAACGACGGGAATGATCTGGCTGTTCAAGGCCGCGTCAGGCAACCCAGTTTCACGGGCTGCATCATGTGCATGGCGCAGACGTTTGAGTGCAGCAGTGACCAAATCGTCATTCCCGGCCAGTTCACGCAGGACGGCCCGTACCAGCGCAGCATTCAGAGGGGACGGCGCCGTTGCAAAGATAAAGGGCCGTGCGCGGTTGATGAGGGTATCGATCATCGCCCGCGGGCCACAGATCAGCCCGCCGGAAACTCCAAGCCCCTTGCCGCAGGTGTGCAGGGTCAAAAGGTCAGCGTTCAGATCATGCGCCAGACCTTTGCCATTTGCCCCGAAAACGCCGGTTGCGTGCGCCTCATCCACGATCAGAACAGCTTGGGCTTCACGCGCCAGACATGACAAATCTTCCAGCGGAGCCAGATCGCCCTCCATGGAATAGACGCTTTCAACGGCAATCCATACCTGACCCTGCCCACCAGCGGATCGCCATTCGGTCAGAACGTTGCGCGCATCCGCGACGTCGTTGTGACGGAAAGCGCGCAGATCCGCTCGGCTGGCGCGCATCCCCTCATGGGCGCTGGCGTGAACCAGTTCGTCATACAAAACCAGATCCCCGGCAGCCGGCAGGGTGGAAAAGATTGCCTGATTGGCCTGAAACCCCCCGCCCATGAACAATGCGGCCTCGGCCCCAAAGAACGCAGCTGCTTCGTGTTCCAGCGCCTCATGCTCGGGGTGATTTCCCCGCAGCAGCCGCGAGCCACCCGAGCCCACGGGCACGCCGCGCGCCAGCGCGGCCTGTGCGGCCTCTTGCAACAGGCTTGACCCGGCCAAGCCCAAATAGTCGTTGGACGCAAAATCCAGCCCGCGCGCCGGGATCAAAACCCGGCGGCGGTGCCGGGCTTCCAGCGCACCCAGCATGGATTCCAGTCGTTCGACTGCTTTCATTCGGCGGCTTCCGTGCGTTTATGGTCTTCAGCCGTTTCGGCCTGAAGGCCCAGTTTTGCAAACAGGATCGAGTCGGTGTCTTCTTCGGGGTTTTCCGCCGTCAAAAGAGTTTCACCGACAAAGATGGAATTTGCTCCGGCGAAGAAGCACATCGCCTGCATCTCGTCGCTCATGTCGCTGCGCCCGGCGGACAACCGAACATAGGCTTTGGGCATCAGGATGCGAGCGGTTGCGATGATCCGCACAAAGTCGATTGGATCAACCGGTTCCGCATCAGCCAGCGGGGTATCCGCCTGTGGCATCAGCATGTTGATCGGCACCGAATCCGGCGGCGGGGTCATGTTGGCCAAAGTCAGCAACATATCGATACGGTCGCCAGTGTGTTCACCCATCCCCAGAATACCACCCGAGCAGACCTTGATCCCGGCTTCTTGCACCCGGGTCATCGTGTCGATCCGGTCCGCGAAAGTACGGGTTGTGATCACTTCGGAATAATAGCGTTCGGACGTGTCGATATTGTGGTTGTAATAGTCCAACCCGGCATCGCGCAGCTGAACGACCTGGGTGTCATCCAGCATGCCCAGCGTCATGCAGGTTTCCATGCCCATCGCCTTGACGCCTTCCACCATGGCAACCAGGGCAGGCATATCGCGCGGCTTGGGCTCGCGCCAGGCGGCCCCCATGCAGAACCGGGTCGCGCCACCGTCGCGGGCCTTTTTGGCCTCGGCCAGTACACGCTGAACCTCGATCAGTTTCGATGCAGGCAGGGTGGATCCGTTGCGGGCCGATTGCGAGCAATAAGCGCAATCCTCGGCGCACCCGCCGGTTTTGATCGACAACAGCTTAGAGGTCTGGATCTTGTTCGGATCAAAGTTCTCGCGGTGCACGGTCTGTGCCCGGAACAGAAGGTCCATCAACGGGAGGTCATGAACAGCTTGCGCAGACTTTCGGGTCCAGCCGGAATGAGGGATGATCATTTTATCTATAAAACTTCCTGCAGCTTGCGTTGCCGAGGATTTATTATCGATAAAATCTGAAGGCGCAACCGTGTTGGCGCAAACGATCCCAAATCAAGCGGAAATGCCGCGCTTTTCAGAAATCAAGACCAAGATCAACGGTTCGGGCGGAATGCGTCAGCGCCCCGGACGAGATGTAATCGACCCCGGTCGCCGCAATTGATGCAACCCGGTCCAACGTCACATTACCGCTGGCTTCGGTCTTCATCCGCCCGTCCACCATGGCAACCGCTTCGCGCAGCATCTCGTCATCCATGTTGTCCAGCAATACGACGGACGCGCCGCCAACCTCGAGCACTTCCGCCAGCTGGTCCAGTCGATCGACTTCGATCTCGACGGCCATCATGTGGCTGGCTTGCGCTTTGGCGGCCTCAAGAACCTGACGCACACCCCCGGCAGCGGCAATGTGGTTGTCCTTGATCAGGATCGCGTCGGACAAAGAGTAGCGATGATTGAAACCGCCGCCATGCAGCACGGCCTGTTTTTCGACAATGCGAAGTCCGGGCGTGGTTTTGCGGGTACAGGTCATGCGGGCATTCGTGCCCTTTGTCTGCTGAACAAAGCTGGCAGTTTTTGTGGCAATACCGGTCAGACGACCGGCAAAATTCAGCGCGACCCGCTCACCCGAAAGGATCGAGGCGGCAGAACCTTTGATGGTCATCAGCGTGTCGCCGCGCCGACAGGGCTGGCCATCCTTGACATGCGCCTCAACCTCAAGCGTCGGGTCGACCAGCCGGAACGCAATCGTCGCCACCTGCATGCCCGAAACGACGGCATCCTCACGCGCATTCAGCCGGGCCGTATAGGTCGCGTTCGGCGGGATCACGGCGCGGGTGGTCACGTCACCGTATGCTCCCAGATCCTCCATCAACGCCGCGCGGATGACGGGTTCGAGGATCAGATCGGGCAGGGTCGCAAAACTCATGATATTTCCTTGCAGGCTTCGGCGCGAATGTGCAGCGCGTCGCTAAGATACATCCGGGATCGTTTGCCGGGGCCATCGGCAGTTTCCGGAAAGTCGGATCGCTCATGCGCGCCGCGGCTTTCTTCGCGCTGCAATGCCGCCGCGGCGATCAAGGTTGATGTGGCACACATGTTTCTGAAGGACGGGCATGTGCCATGCTGCTCTTCGAGCGTGGCAATCCTGCGCAATGCCCGGCATAACCCGGCGCGGTTCCGGACCACGCCAACATCGCGCGACATGGTCGTGCGCAACATACTGACCGCTTCAGACGTATCGGGGATGTCAGCTTGATCAAATTGAAGGGCCACAGGTTCCGACGCGGAAGTGTCCGGAATCGAACGCGCAATGTCCTCGGCACAGATGCGTGCAAACACCAACGCTTCGAGCAAACCGTTCGAGGCCAGCCGGTTGGCGCCGTGAAGGCCGGTCGAAGACGCCTCGCCGCACACCCACAACCGATCCAGCGTCGCGCGGCCATCAGTGCCTGTGGCAATCCCGCCCATGTGGTAATGCGCTGCCGGAGCAACCGGGATCGCGTCCCGGACCGGATCGATTCCGTTGCGCGCGCAATATGCGGCAACCGCCGGGAAAAGTTCGTTGATTTGCGCGCCCAAAGCCTTGCGGGTGTCCAGCATCGGGCAGTTGCCGGCCTGTACTTCGGCAAAAATCGCCCGGGCCACAACGTCGCGCGGGGCAAGCTCGGTATCAGGGTGAACGGCCTGCATGAAACGCTCGCCGTACTTGTTTATCAGTATTGCCCCTTCTCCGCGCAAGGCCTCGGTCGCCAGCGGGGCCGGGTCTTCACCCACGTCCATGGCCGTGGGGTGGAACTGCACGAATTCGGCATCGGCGATCAGCGCCCCCGCCCGTGCGGCCATTCCGATGACCTGCCCCCGGATGCGGGCCGGATTGGTCGTCAGGGCATAAAGCCCGCCAGAACCGCCGCCCGCCAACAATACGGCAGGTGCACGAAGCGTCACGGACGCAGATCCGCTTTCCGAGGCATCCTGCAGAACCACGCCCAACACGCGCCCTTCCGTCACTTCCAGCGCAACGGCAAGGACCCCCTCCAACACCTGCACCGACGGAGTTTCGCGCACTCGTTCGATCAGGGCGGCCATGATTTCACTGCCTGCCTGATCGCCCTTTACCCGCACGACGCGGGCAAAACTGTGCGCGGCTTCTCGGGACAGGACATACCCGCCACCCTCGGTGCGATCAAATGGTGTGCCCAAAGTGGTCAGGTCCAGAATATAGTCCCGCGCTTCTCGGGTCACCAAATCCGCAACGTCAGGTTCGACGGTGCCTGCCCCGGCATTGACGGTATCAACGGCGTGGCTTTCCGGGCTGTCGGCCAGGTCCATCGCCGCCGCCACGCCACCCTGCGCCCATGCCGAACTTGCACCTTCGCCCAAAGGTTCAGGCGAGATGATCACCACCGGTCGCGGCGCCAGTTTCAGCGCAGCATAAAGCGCGCCAATCCCGGCCCCGACAATAATGACGCGATCCGTGGTGATGTCGGTCATTGCCGATCAGATGCCGAGCTTGCGGGACAGATCAATCATCGCCTGTACAGATTTGCGGGCCTTCTCTGCCACGTCTTCGGCGACCTCGACCTGGCCTTCCATCGTGTGCAGAGCATAGAGGATCTTTTCCAGCGTGATCTTTTTCATGTACGGGCACATATTGCACGGCCCTACGAAATCGACCTCGGGCAGTTCATCCGCGATGTTCGACGCCATCGAACATTCGGTGATCAGCATCGCCTTTTCGGGTTTCTCATCATGCACATATTTGATGATCCCGCTGGTTGAACCGGAATAATCCGCCTCGGCCACCACATCCGGCGGGCATTCCGGGTGCGCAATCAGGCGCGTTCCGGGGTTCCATTCCCGGAAGTCGCGCAGGTCCTGTGCGGTGTATTGTTCATGCACGATGCAGGAACCGGGCCAATACACCACGTTCTTGTGGCTTTCATTGGCCACGTTTTGAGCCAGATATTGATCCGGCGTCATGATGACCGTGTCGCTCTCCATGGCATTCACGATCTGCAAGGCGTTCGACGAGGTGCAGCAGATATCCGAGGCCGCTTTGACCTCGGCAGTGGTGTTCACGTAAGACACAACCGGCGCACCGGGGTATTTGGCCCGCATTTCGTCGATTCCTTCGGCAGTAATCGATTCTGCCAAAGAACAGCCGGCATCCATGTCGGGCATCAGAACAGTTTTCCCGGGGCTCAGAATTTTCGATGTCTCGGCCATGAAATGAACCCCGGCCTGAACGATCACATCCTCTTCCACCTCGCTGGCCTTGATCGCCAGTTGCAGGCTGTCACCCACGAAATCGGACACACCATGATAGATTTCCGGTGTCATGTAATTGTGCCCAAGGATCACGGCGTTACGCTCTTTCTTGAGCGCGTTGATCGCCCGCACATAGGGCGCATAGATCGCCCAATCCGGCGGGCTGATCACACGATCCATACGGGCAAACGTGTCTTTCATCTCATTGGCCAACGTGGCCGATGGGGCGAGGTCATAGACGTCCGAAAGAACAGTGCGGACTTGTGCAATATCGAGCAACGGGCGAGCCACCTTTGTCAGTTGTCGTTAGCCTGGCGGGCTGCTTAACGGCTTAGCCCTAGCGGAAACATCCCCGGTTCGAAACCGGAAAATGAGACGTTAGCGCTAAGCCATGCAGACAAATTCAAAGATCAATGGCAAATCAGCCCAGAATCCCCGGCAGTCGCAGCCCGTGCTCACGTGCGCATGCCTTGGCATCCTCATAACCCGCATCTGCGTGTCGCCAGACGCCAGAAGCCGGATCGTTCCACAGAACCCGTTCAAGGCGTTTAGCCGCTGCATCGGTGCCGTCGGCACAAATCACGACGCCCGCATGTTGGCTGAAACCCATGCCAACGCCGCCTCCGTGGTGCAGCGAGACCCATGTCGCGCCCGATGCGGTATTGACCAGCGCGTTCAGCAGCGGCCAATCCGACACCGCGTCCGAGCCGTCCTTCATCGCCTCGGTTTCGCGGTTCGGCGACGCGACCGAGCCGCTGTCGAGGTGGTCACGACCGATGACGACCGGCGCCTTCAACTCTCCGGTTTTGACCATCTCGTTAAATGCCAGCCCAGCCTTGTGGCGGTCACCCAGTCCGATCCAGCAGATGCGCGCGGGAAGGCCCTGAAAGGCGATGCGCTCCTGCGCCATGTCGAGCCAGTTGTGCAGATGGGTGTTTTCGGGGAACAGTTCCTTCATCTTTGCATCAGTTTTGTAGATATCCTCGGGATCACCCGACAGCGCGCACCAGCGGAACGGGCCAATGCCGCGGCAAAACAACGGGCGGATATAGGCGGGCACGAAACCGGGAAAGGCAAAGGCGTTTTCCAAGCCTTCGTCCTGCGCCACCTGCCGGATGTTGTTACCATAATCCAGGGTTGGCACACCCGCGTTCCAGAAATCGACCATGGCGGCCACGTGTTGCTTCATCGACGCGCGCGCTGCCTTTTCCACGGCCTTGGGGTCGCTTTCCCTCTTGTCTTTCCACTTCGCCATGCTCCAGCCCAATGGCAGATAACCGTTGACCGGATCATGGGCGCTGGTCTGGTCGGTCACGATATCGGGGCGCATCCCACCCGCCTGCATCCGCCGGTAGATCTCGGGGAAAATCTCGGCCGCATTGCCCAGCAATCCGACCGATTTCGCCTCGCCCGCCCTGGTCCAGCGGTCGATCATTTCCAGCGCTTCGTCCAGCGTCTCGGCCTTTTCGTCGAGATACTTGGTGCGCAGGCGGAAATCGATGCTGTCTGGATTGCACTCGACGGCCAGGCAACACGCCCCCGCAAAGACCGCCGCCAGGGGTTGCGCGCCACCCATGCCGCCCAGACCGCCAGTCAGAATCCACTTGCCGGTCAGGTCCCCGTCATAGTGTTGGCGTCCCGCCTCGGCGAAGGTTTCGTAGGTGCCCTGAACGATGCCTTGCGTCCCGATATAGATCCACGAACCGGCCGTCATCTGGCCGTACATCATCAGGCCCTTCTTATCGAGCTCGTTGAAGTGGTCCCAGTTGGCCCAATGCGGCACGAGGTTTGAGTTCGCGATCAGCACCCGAGGTGCATCGGCATGCGTCCGAACGATGGCGACCGGTTTGCCGGATTGCACCACCAGCGTTTCATCTTCCTCCAGATCCTTGAGGCTGGCAACGATGGTATCAAAATCTTTCCACGTCCGCGCGGCACGGCCGATCCCGCCATAGACAACCAGCTCATGCGGGTTCTCGGCCACATCCGGGTGCAGATTGTTCATCAGCATCCGCATCGGGGCTTCGGTCATCCAGCTTTTGGCGTTCAGTTCGGGCCCTGTCGGGGGAAAGATGTCACGGGTATTTTTACGAGGATCGGTCATCGGGCAAGCTCCAATGCAGTGTCATGGATAGCGTCAAGAATGTCTTTGAGCCACCGGCGCAGGCGGTCGGCTTTGTCGGTGTCAAAAGCCCAGGGCGGCGCTTCAGTTTTCAGGTAGGTCGACTGAGCCAGCTCCATCTGGATCGCGTGAACCCCTTCGGAGGGGCGGCCATAATAGCGCGTTGTCCATCCGCCCTTGAACCGCCCATTCAGAACAGCCGTATAGGGCGAGGACGTCGCGAATTCATGCGCTATGGCTTCGATTTCCGGCGCGCAGGTCGCCCCATTGTTCGTGCCGATGCTCATATCGGGCAGAGTACCTTCGAACAGAAAAGGAATATGGCTGCGGATCGAGTGGCAATCATACAGCACCGCAACCCCATGGGCCGCCTTCACGCGTTCCAGCTCGGCCTTCAGGGCGGCATGATACGGTGCATGAAAAGCTTCCCGTCGTTCGAGGATATCCTTTTCGGAAGGCGGGATGTCCCAGATTCCCTGGCCGTCAAAATCCGTCAGCGGCACAAGAGAGGTCGTGTTCTGGCCGGGATAGAGTGACGCGCCCGACGGGTCCCGGTTGGCGTCGACCACATATCGGTGGAAGGTCGCCCGAACCGTGGTCGCACCGGGCAGAAGTCCTTCATACAAGGTATGAACATGCCAATCCGTATCTGCTAGAGCTTTACCCCGCGCGTTCAACTTGGCCTCGATCGTGGCCGGCACATGGGTACCGGTATGCGGCAGACCCAGCACGATGGGGCTGTCACCGCGCGAAATCTCGACCAGGCCGCTCATGCGCCAAGTTCCGGCATGGCGATGCCCGTGCCACGGGCAATCTCGCCACTGGCAATCAGGGCCGAGGCTGCTTCGATCTCGGGTGCCATATAGCGATCGTCACCCAAGGCCGGCACCACGGCACGCAGCCGTGCCATCACAGCCTGCAACGTTTCGCTCGTAGGCAGCGGCGCGCGGAACTCGACCCCTTGTGTGGCACACAGCAGTTCGACCCCCAGAATGCGTTCCAGATTGGCAACCATCTGCCCCAATCGCCGCGCGCCATGGGCCGCCATCGAAACGTGATCTTCCTGATTGGCCGATGTGGGCGTCGAGTCCGTCACGCATGGATTGGCCAGATGCTTGTTTTCGCTCATCAGTGCGGCGGTCGTCACCTCAGCGATCATATAGCCCGAATTCAGGCCCGGATTGGGCGTCAGAAAAGGCGGCAGATCAAAGCTGAGTGCCGGATCGACGATCAACGCAATGCGGCGTTGCGCAATTGCCCCGATCTCGGCCACGGCGAGCGCAATCATGTCTGCGGCAAACCCAACGGGTTCGGCGTGAAAATTCCCGCCCGAAACGATCAGGCCGGTTTCCGAAAGAACCAGAGGATTGTCCGTCGCCGCGTTGGCCTCGATTTCCAGCGTTGTTGCAGCCTGCCTCAGCACATCCATCGCGGCCCCCACCACCTGAGGCTGGCAGCGGATACAATACGGGTCCTGAACCCGGGTATCGCCAACCCGATGGCTTTCACGAATGACCGACCCGGCCAGCAGCGCCCGCATGGTCACGCCGGCCTCGATCTGCCCGCGATGCCCGCGCAACGTGTGAATTTCCGGTTGCAACGGGGCGGTCGAACCCATGATCGCATCCGTCGTCAGCGCCGAGGTAACCAACGCGCTTTGCGCCGCCTGCCACGCGCCAAACAGCCCGGACAGCGCAAAGGCCGTCGAAAACTGGGTGCCATTGATCAGCGCCAGCCCTTCTTTAGGGCCCAGTTCGATCGGGTGCAGACCCGCTTTGGACAGCGCAGCGTCACCGGGCATCACATCGCCACTGAATTCGGCCTCACCAGCGCCCATCATGACGGCAGCCATGTGGGACAAGGGCGCAAGATCACCCGAAGCTCCAACTGAACCCTGCGCCGGGATCACCGGGGTCACACCTTGTGACAACATCCCTTCCAGCAGGGTGATCACTTCTGGCCGAACCCCCGACGCTCCGCGCCCCAGGCTCAGCAATTTCAGAACCATCATCAATCTGGCAAGGGCGCGCGGGATCGCAGGGCCAACACCGCAGCAATGGCTGAGGATCAGGTTGCGCTGCAAGGTTGCCGTGTCCTCGGCCGCGATTTTGACGCTGGCCAGTTTCCCGAACCCTGTGTTCACGCCATATACGGCGGCCTCTCCCGTCGCCGCATCGGCGATGCGCTTGTGCGCTTCTTCGACGGCCGGGCGGCAGGCTGGGTCCAACCGAACAGCGCACTCTTCGCGAAGGACCAGTTCCAGTTGCGACAGGGTAACGGTGCCCGGGGTAAGGGTGAGGGTCGTCAAAATATACCTCCGAATATGCGGGTATGAAGAGGGTTGAAGCCGATGCGATAGGCCAATTCCGCGGGGTGTTCGACATTCCAAACCGCCAGATCAGCGCGCCGCCCGACTGAGATCTGACCGCAATCAGCCAACCCGAGAGCACGGGCCGCGTGAACCGTCACGCCTTGCAGGGCCTCTTCTGGCGTCATGCGAAACAGGGTGCATCCCATGTTCATCGCCAGCAACAGCGAGGTCATCGGCGCCGAACCGGGATTGCAATCCGTGGCAAGCGCCATGGGCACAGCATGCCGGCGCAACAGGTCAATCGGTGGCGCCTGTGTTTCGCGCAAGGTGTAGAAGGCCCCCGGCAGAATAACACCGACGGTACCGGCCTGCGCCATGTCCAGAACACCTGCTTCGTCAAGATATTCTATATGATCTGCCGAAAGCGCGCCGTATCCGGCAGCCATTTTTGCGCCGCCCAAATTCGACAATTGTTCGGCGTGGATCTTGATCGGCAGGCCAAGCGCTGTCGCGGCATCAAAAAGCGGGATCAACTCTTCGGGTTGAAAGGCGATGCCTTCGCAGAAGGCATCGACCGCATCGACTAATCCCTCGGCATGAGCGGCGCGAAGCGTGGGAATGCAGACCTGATGAATGTAGTCCGACGCCCTGCCCTCATAGTCCCGAGGCACCGCATGAGCACCCAAAAAGCTGGTCAGAACACGGACGGGGCGATGATCGGGCAACGCCCGAGCCGCGCGCAACATGTTCAATTCAGTCTTGTCATCCAACCCGTAGCCGGACTTTACTTCGATGACCGATGCCCCTTCGGCCAGCATCGCATCCACACGCGGCAATGCCTGTGCGACCAACTCCTCCACTCCGGCTGCGCGCGTGGCCTTGACCGTCGAGATGATCCCGCCCCCGGCGCGCGCGACCTCTTCATAGCTCGCGCCGTTCAGGCGCATTTCGAACTCTGCGGCGCGATGGCCACCGTGAACCACATGGGTGTGGCAATCGATCAAGGCCGGCGTAACCAGGCGCCCACCCATTCGAGCCCTTGGCTGGTCGGCGAAACGAGGAGGAAGATCCGCGACAGGGCCGACCCATGCGATGCGCCCGTCCTGCAACGCGATCGCGGCATCCGGGACCAAACCGTATGGCGCGCCGCCTTCGGTCATCGTTGCGGCATCAAGATCCGTCAAAACCTGCGTTTGCGTCTGCATGTGACTCGCACCCTCCGTGCATTTCCTACTTTTCTAGTACATTTCTATCATTTATATGTCTATGCATAAAATGAGGTGAAAAATGGCTATCTTCGCTAATCGCGCATTACTGAGCACCGGTTGGGCTATAAACCTGCGGGTAGAAATCAGGCAAGGGCTGATGGTGTCGGTGCAACAGGGCGCGACGGCGCAAGAAGGCGATACTTGCGTCGACACTTTGCTGCCCGCATTGGCCAATCTGCACAGCCACGCATTTCAGCGCGCGATGGCGGGTATGACCGAATATCGAAAGGCCGGTCGCGACAGTTTCTGGACGTGGCGGGAACTGATGTATCGTTTCACTGCGCACCTTACGCCTGAACAGGTGCAGGCGATTGCCGCTCTGGTCTATATGGAGATGCAGGAAGCCGGCTATGCCTCGGTTGGTGAATTCCATTATCTGCATCACCAGCCAGACGGCACACCTTATGACAATCTCGCAGAGCTGTCCCAGCGGATCATGGCTGCGTCGGCCGAGACGGGAATCGGACTGACGCATCTGCCCGTACTTTATTCTTACGCAGGGGTCGGCGAGCAACCGTTGGAAGCGGGACAGCAACGATTTGGCAATGATGTGGACCGCTATCTGGCGTTGGTCGAACAGGCGCAGGCGGCACTGGGCGATCTGCCGGATGACTGTCAGATAGGCATTGCCCCGCATTCCTTGCGCGCGACATCACCGCAAGATCTTGCCCGGGTTCTGGACGCAAAAAAGACGGGACCTATCCATATTCACATCGCGGAACAACCCATGGAAGTTGAACAGGTTCACGAGGGTCTGGGCGCCCGCCCGGTGGAATGGCTGCTGAACAATGCAACGGTAAACCATCGCTGGTGCCTCATCCACGCCACTCACATGACGGAAAAGGAAACCCGCGATATGGCCGCAACGGGCGCGGTCGCGGGGCTTTGCCCGATCACCGAGGCCAATTTGGGGGATGGCCCCTTCAATGGAGCCGTCTTTCTTGAAGCCGGTGGTCGTTTTGGGGTCGGGTCGGATTCAAACGTGTTGGTTTCGATGACAGAGGAACTGCGTACGCTGGAATATTCCCAACGCCTGCGAGATCTGTCGCGCAATGTCCTGGTCGAAGGGGAGGGTTCGGTTGGACAGACACTGTATTGCAATGCGGCTTTGGGCGGTGCGCAGGCCCTGCGGCGCACGGCGGGGCAGATCGCAGAAGGGATGCTGGCGGATCTTGTTGCTATTGACAGTCAGGATCCCGCGCTTTGTGCCCTGCGTCCTGAACAGTTGCTCGACGGGTTGGTCTTTGCCGCGAAGGACCACGTAGTGACCGATTTGTGGTCGGCTGGCCGCCATCAGGTACGCCGGGGCCGCCATATCGCTCGGGATCGGATTGTATCTGACTATCGACAGGCCATGGCTGATCTCATGCCGAGACTTTGAGCTTGCTGCGCCTTTACGGGCCGACAATAATGGCCTCATAATAACAATATGTTTGTACGTAATTGGATGAACACCACGTGACCGATCAAAAACCTCTCGGCTTTCAGGACATTCGGGACGAAGTCGTGAACCGCATTCAAACCCGTGTCTGGCCACAGGGCAGCCTGTTGCCGACCGAGATGGAACTGGCAGCCGAATTCGGTGTTGCACGGGCGACGGTCAATCGGGCGCTGCGGGAACTTGCCGAACAGGGAATTGTCACCCGCAAACGCAAGGGTGGCACGCGTGTTGTGACCACACCGGTAAAGCAGGCGAAATTGCCGATCACTGTCGTTCGACAGGCCATCGAAGAAATGAACGCCGAATACCGCTATGCTCTGGTAAGCCGAACACTAATCGATTGCCCCGCGTGGTTGCAGGCAAAGCTGAGCATCCCGGAAGGTGCGCAGGTCGTCCATCTGCAATGCATGCACCACGCCGACAACCGTCCGTTTCAGTTCGAGGAACGCTGGATCAACGTCAGCACCGTGCCTCAGGTTCTCGACGAAGATTTCCTGACCGCCGGGCCGAATGAATGGCTGCTGTCCGAGGTGCCGTTTTCAAACGCTGAAATTGCCTTCTCTGCCGTCCCGGCAACAGGGCATTTGCAGGAGTTTCTGGCGGTACCGCCCGGCACACCGTTGTTTCAGCTAGAACGCACGACATGGTTTCGCAGCGATCCTGTTACTTTCGTGCGCATGACCTTCCATCAGGGATACCAGATGCGCACCACGTATTGAGGCCAGAGCACCGAACAGGTTTTGACATAGGAGCAAAAACCTTATCACTTCGATTCCACCTTCCTGACTGTCGTGGCAGTCACCTTTGCCCGTTCAGCATCCGAAGCAGCCGAGATTTGGTTCTCGTTGTTCAATGGCCAATGCAGAGACAATTGTACAATCGTCGGAATGGCAAATATGGCGGCAGGTCGTCTCGAACCTCAGCGCCGTCAGGTCGAAACGCTTGCTGATACGGCTTGATCCATCTTGTTTGGGAAGCCTCCCCTCAAGTTCGTATCCAAAACCGTGTGGAAGCCGGATGAAATCATACGGCGGAGCATCCTCTGGGGTGATGGATGACAAGGAGCAAAGCGCGTGCCCTTTTCGAAGGGCCAGAAACAATGGTTCAGACCAGATTGAAGTGAAATCCAAAGCGGCGCTGCTGTTGATTTTCGCCGCAAGCGCCTTGTCCAGCAAGTGATCATCGACCATACGCAACATGTTTTCAGGCAGATCCTCGACCAGCGCGACCCGCATCCACGGAAACAGCGGGCTGAAGGGTTCAGAGATACCCGGTCAGATAAGGGGCCTAAGTCGGAGTCATTCCGACAGTCAAAGGAACTGCTTCGGGGTCGCGGAACTCGGTCGCGGTGTCACGGATTTTCCGCGCATCGTTCAGAAGGCGCCCAGCCTGTTCAACGACACGGGCACCGTACACTGTCGGGGCACATCGTTGTTGAGGCGCAGGAACAGATCGGTTCCCAATTCCTGTTCAAGTTTTTTGATCTGGTTGGCCAAGGGTGACATTCGCACCGTCACCCTGAGCGGCAGCCTGAACGCAGAGCAAGAGCCCGGGCCGGCCTTGGACAGCAAGGTCACCGGCCACGCGACCGTAGTCATCACCCGGAATTCGGCGACCGGAGAAATCTCGTATTCCAGCGAACTGAGCGTTGTCGGTCGGAGCGAAGCTGACCTGAACACACCCATCCCCGGCGCGGTTTCGGCCATCCATCTGCACAATGTGCCGGTCGGCCGAAACGGCCCGGTTGTACAGGAATCGCTGGCGGAGGCAGGCGCCACGCTGAACGTGAACGCATCAGGGGGCTCGGTGTCATCGGTCAGGACGTGATCTCGAACCAGGTCGAAACCGATGGACTGTTTTCAACTAAGTACGTCATTGACTCGGCTGATGGCGACGTGATTGTCGGCAGCGATCTGACCAATGCGCTGAACGGCGCGGTCGGCGTTGATCCGCAGAACGGTTAAGGCGGCGACGACATCCTTATCGGTTGCAATTCGGCGATTTCGGGCCGGATTAGACTTGGTGACGTCAACAAGCTGAAAATCGGTCAGGCCACACGGATTCGTTTGTCGGCTTTTGCGCAGGCCGATGTGTCCGAGGCCCGAGGTTCAATCTTTAATATCTCAGCCGACGCATTGGAGGACGAACGCACTGGCGAGTGCAATTTCAAGACCCGGGTCAAACTGAACGATCGGCAATCCGACGAAGTGGCGGCTTTGGACTTGGTCCCCGGCATGCCCGCAGACCTGTTCGTCAACACAAGCGAACGCGCAGTGATTGCATATCTGGCACAGCCTGTCAGCGAGCGTCAGGCCAGAACTTTCTTCGAGTAAAGGGTTTTAAAAGACTTGCAGCTTTAAACTGTTGTGTATCGAGTGTTTTGGTGAGTGAGCGATGGCCTGCGCCCCTGTTCCGGGCGCGGGCCATCACTTTTGTGGGTCAGACCCCGTAACGGGCAAGAAACATGTCAACGGCCTGAGCAGCGACCTGATCTATTTCTTCCTGGGTGAACGTGTTCTGAATGCCAAAAGCCGCCCGGGTCCAGATCCGCACTTTGCACAGTTCGGAAAACTGCTCGGCAGCGATATGTACATCATCAATGGCCAATTCGCCCTTGGCCACGGCTTTTTCCAGATACTCGGCCATCTGTCGCTGGCCGTTTTGCGGCCCTGCCTCGTAAAACGCACGGCCAAGCTCGGGAAACCGGTCGCGCTCGGCAACGCAGATCCTGAAAACCTGCTGCGCGAAATCCGACACAAGGAAGGCCGTCAATTGCGTCGCCGTGATCTGAAGCACTTCGCGGGCGGGTTTGGTTTCGTCGATCATCGAGATGACCCGCTCGGCCATCAGGCAGCATTCTGTCTGGGCCACTTCCATGAACAAAAGGCGCTTGTCCGGGAAATAGCTGTACAGCGTTGCTTTTGACACGCCCGCCGCGCGGGCAATGTCATCCACACTTGCCCCTTCAAACCCATCCGCCATGAAAACCTCTCGAGCCCCGCGCAGAACCTGGTCGAATTTACGGCCGGTGCGCAGGATGGTGGCGGTCTGGGTCATGTCTTCTCCTCGATCGATAGCTGCGCCAGTTTATAAACCGCTCGGTTTAGATACAACGATTCTCAAATATTCCAGCGAAGCGGAGGTTGCATTTGCTTTGATGTCGGGTACTTGCAGCGCGTTCAAACCGTGCTAGGACTGGGCCCATGGTCGAAATCTTTCTGCGCACCCTTCCGTTTTTCGCGATTATCGGCCTGGGCTTTTGGGCGGGGCGCACGCGTTTTTTCACGGCTGAAGCAACGGCATATCTGACCAAGTTCGTCTTTTTCTTTGCGCTGTCGGCGATGCTGTTTCGCTTTGCCGCCACCCTTCCCTTTGCCGAGATTTTCAATGCCCGGCTCATCCTTGGATATCTGCTGGGAACCATGACCGTTTACGTTCTGGCGTCGGCCATCGCCTGGCTGCGCAAGCTCGACATTCCGACCGCTGCGGTCGAGGCTCAGTGCGCGGCCATCGGCAATGTCGGGTTCCTCGGGCTGCCCATGCTTTCCCTTTTGTTCTCCGAGGCTGCGATCGGGCCCGTGATGCTGGTTCTGACCGTCGATCTGGTCGTGTTCTCTTCCCTTATCGTGATCCTGATCAATGGCGGCCGTGACGGCAAACTGACCCCGACCACCTTCAAGTTGATCGGAATGGGTTTGGTCCGCAATCCCATGATCGTATCCATCTCGGCCGGTCTCATCTGGTCCTCGCTGCAATTGCCTGTTCCTGAACCTCTTGGCGATTTTCTGATCATTCTCGGTGGTGCAGCGACTCCGGGTGCATTGTTCGCCATTGGCGCGTCATTGGCAGACAAGTCGGCTGAACGTGTCCAGATCGCGGCATGGTTGAGCTTCTGCAAACTGGCGATCCATCCGGCCTGCGTTGCGGTCGCTCTGTTATGGCTGATACCGATTGATACTTTTCCCGCAACTGTTGCCATCTCTGCCGCTGCTTTGCCCGTTGCGGGCAATGTTTACATGCTGGCCGCGCATTACGGCATTGCCCCGCATCGCGCGTCGGCGGCAATCCTTCTATCCACAATCGTCAGTATTCTCACCGTGCCGATGGTGATCGCCTGGGCGGGCACATTCTGACCTTCACCTTTTCGAAAAATACTCTCAACGAAGGCGCACAGACTTTACGCCGGGTCCGCGGATCGTTAGCCATGTTGCGACTCGAAAACAAGGACGGTGCCTGATGGAAACCCTTTCGGAAAATGCCTGTTTTGGCGGTGTGCAGGGCGTGTACCGCCACGCCTCTTCGTCGTGCAAGTGTGACATGACTTTTGGCCTGTTTCTTCCAGCCGAGGCCAAGGACGGCCCGGTCCCGGTTCTTTGGTATTTGTCGGGATTGACCTGCACCCATGAAAACGCGATGACCAAGGCCGGGGCTCAGGCGTGGGCCGCGGAACAAGGGATCGCCGTGGTGTTTCCGGATACCTCGCCGCGTGGTGACGGCGTCGCAGATCATGAAGATTATGATCTGGGTCAGGGCGCAGGGTTCTATGTGAACGCGACACAGGAACCCTGGGCGCCGCATTTCCGGATGTGGGACTATGTCGCCGAAGAGCTGCCCGCCCTGCTGTTCGAAAACTTCGCCATCGACAGCGAACGCCAGGCCATAACGGGCCATTCCATGGGGGGGCACGGCGCCCTGACGCTTGCCATGAACCTGCCCGGACGCTTCCGTTCGGTGTCAGCCTTTGCGCCGATCTCGAACCCGACCGGAGCGGATTGGGGACGCAAACAGCTGAGCGCCTACCTTGGTGACGACGAAACGCTTTGGGCAAAACACGATGCGTCCGTGTTGATGAAGAAAACCGGCTTTGACGGTCCGATCCTGATCGACACAGGTGCAAACGATCAATTCATGGACCTTTTGCGCCCCGAAGCGTTGGCGCAAGCCATCGCCGAACGCCGCCAGCAAGCGACGTATCGCTTCCAGCCGGGTTACGATCATTCGTACTTCTTTGTGTCCACGTTTATGGAAGATCACGTCATCTTCCATGCCGAGGCACTGTACGGAGACTGAGGGATGAGCAATTACGATTATGACCTGATCATCATAGGGTCGGGGCCTTCTGGGCGTTCTGCGGCGATTCAGGCAGGCAAACTGAAACGGCGTGTGCTGGTCATCGACCGCAAAGACCGTTTTGGTGGCGTCTCTGTCCACACCGGCACGATTCCGTCCAAGACCCTGCGCGAAACGGTTCTGAACCTGTCGGGCTGGCGCGAGCGCAGCTTTTACGGGCGTTCATACCGGGTAAAGGATCAGATCCGGGCAGAAGACTTGAAAGCCCGCCTGCATATGACCCTCGACCATGAAGTCGACGTGTTGGAACATCAGTTCAACAGGAACCATGTCGAAACCCTGGACGGTCTGGCCAGATTTGCCGGGCCGCACGAAGTAGAGGTCGCAACCGATGCCGGGGAAACAACGCGTGTGACGGCCGCGAAGTTCCTGATTGCGACAGGTACGAAAACCTATCGCCCGGATTATGTCCCGTTCAACGGCAAGACGGTGGTGGATGGTGACGAATTTCTGGAAATGGCAGAGATTCCGCGCTCGCTGGTCGTTATCGGTGCCGGGGTCATTGGCGTGGAATATGCCACGATGTTTTCAGCCCTGGACGTGCGTGTGACGCTGATTGAACCCCGCGACACGTTTCTGGATTTCATCGACAGCCGGTTGATCCACGACTTTACCCATCAGATCCGGGAAAACGGTGTCGACCTGCGTTTGGGCTCGGCTGTCGAGAAGATTGAAGACGCCGGTGAACATGTGGAAGTGACCCTTGAAAACGGTCGCCACGTTCGCGCTGAAATGCTTCTGTTTGCGGCCGGACGCATGGGGGCGACGTCCAAACTCAATCTGGATGCCGTCGGGCTGGAGACGGACCACCGCAACCGGATCAAGGTAGACCGCAAGACATATCAAACGGCGGTTCCGCATATCTATGCCACGGGCGATGTGATCGGACATCCTTCGCTGGCATCAACCTCTTTGCAGCAGGGGCGCGTGGCTGCCTGTCACGCCCTTGAAACGCCCACGCTGCCGGAAAGCCCGTGGTACCCCTATGGCATCTATTCAGTGCCCGAAATATCAACCTGCGGAATGTCGGAAGAAGAATTGCAGGAGCGCAACATCCCCTACGAGGTCGGTGTCGCGCGATTCCGCGAGACGTCACGCGGACATATCATGGGGCTGGAACACGGCATGTTGAAAATGCTGTTCTCGCTCAAGACCCGCAGGGTGCTGGGTGTCCAGATCGTTGGTGAAGGCGCGACGGAGTTGATCCATATTGCGCAGGCCGTGCTGAACCTGAAAGGTACGGTGGACTACTTCGTTCAGAACACGTTCAACTACCCGACACTTGCCGAAGCGTATAAAATCGCGGGCCTGGATGCGTTCAACCGCATGCCCATACCCGAGGAATTCAAGGTCAAAAAGAAACCGGTGGAGCCGGCAAAGAAAGAGGCAAAGAAGGCGTGACGACGCTGTATGTCGATGGCGATGCCTGTCCTGTAAAAGCCGAGGCCGAACGGGTCGCGACGCGGCACAAGGTGCCGATGGCGCTGGTGTCCAATGGCGGGCTTCGTCCATCGGCCAACCCGCTGGTGCAGGTCATTGTCGTTTCCGAAGGCGCGGATGAGGCCGACAAATGGATTGCCGAACGCTGTGGAGAAGGGGATGTCGTCATAACGTCCGACATCCCTTTGGCCGCAAAATGCGTCGAAGCAGGCGCACGCGTGCTGCGCCCCAATGGTGAAACCTTCACCGCGGCGAATATTGGCCAACAACTGGCAATGCGTGACTTGATGGCCGATCTGCGCGCGGCCAATCCGTTGGGAACCGGCGGCGGTGGGCGACCCTTCGGTAAAGCCGACCGCTCGCGGTTTCTGGACGCCTTGGAACGGGAAATACGTGCCGCCAGAAAGGGATGATCATTCCTTTTGCTAGATCAAATACTGACCCGAATTCCGAAACGCCCGTTTACAAGTACCTCATTAGAACGCACCCTGTGCTTGAATTCCGATCAGGCTTTTCGAATACGGAGACTGCGTTATGAAAGTACAAGGCACCCATTATCGGTCTATTTGGTGGGACAAACCGGCAGGCGTGGTTCGGATCATCGACCAAAGGTGGTTGCCGCATGATTTTCGGGTCGTAACCCTGAAAACGCTTAATGAATTTGCAGCTGCGATACGGGATATGTGGGTCAGGGGCGCACCTTTGATAGGCGCGACCGCTGCGTTTGGAATTGCCGAGCAGATGTCTCGGGACAGCTCAGAAGCCTCGTTTGACGCCGCGTATGACGTTTTACATGCAACCCGACCCACGGCAATCAACCTGCGCTGGGCATTGGACAGATGCCGAGAAGCGCTGATGCCGCTTGCTCCGGGTGACCGCGCCGAGCGCGCCTGGTCGCTGGCGCAGGAGATTGCAGACGAAGATGTCGAGATCAACGCCGCAATCGGCCGGCACGGGTTGGAACTGATCAAGGATATCGCGGCCCGAAAACCCGCCGGTGAGCCGGTTCGGTTGCTGACGCATTGCAATGCGGGATGGCTGGCGACTGTGGATTGGGGCACGGCCACAAGCCCGATGTATCACGCACATGACGCGGGCATCCCCTTGCACGTCTGGGTGGATGAAACCAGACCGCGCAACCAGGGCGCACTGACATCCTGGGAATTGGGCGAACATGGCATTCCCCACCACTACATCGTGGATAATGCCGGCGGTCATTTGATGCAGCACGGCCTGGTTGATTTGGTGATTACGGGCACGGACCGAACCACGGCCCAAGGTGATGTTTGCAACAAGATCGGGACCTATCTAAAGGCTTTGGCTGCGCGGGACAACGGTGTGCCATTTTATGTCGCCCTTCCCTCTCCTACGATTGACTGGACCGTTCGCGACGGTGTGGCCGAAATCCCGATCGAAGAACGTGATTCCAGGGAAGTCTCCCATGTCATGGGGGTTGATGGGCAGGGGAACATCTCGGATGTACGCGTGACGCCAGACGGCACGGAAGGTGGCAATCCTGCCTTTGATGTCACCCCAAACCGGCTGGTGACAGGGCTTATCACCGAGCGCGGCGTCAGCGAGGCGTCTGCTGACGGGCTTGCCCGGTTGTTTCCCGAACGGGCTGGTTAACACTTTGTTTAGCACAGTCTTGAATTGTGCAATCGCCCACGCGGATCATGCACCCGCTTAACTTGCTGAGAATGAATGATGATTGAAAACTGGTACAGGGCCGACGAGGCACGGAAATGGCGTGACCGGGCCGGAACAGACCCCGCAGATCAGGAACTGGGCGAACGTGTCTATACCTCGCGGCTGATCGGTCAGAACCCGGACCTCCTGATGCACGGGGGAGGCAACACGTCGGTCAAACTGGAACGCCCTGATCTGTTTGGCGATCCACAGCGCGTTCTGCATGTCAAGGGATCTGGGTGGGATCTGGACAGCATCGAGGCACCGGGCTTGCCGGGCGTGTGGCTAGATCCTTTGATGAAACTGCGCGCATTGGACCATCTGTCAGATGCACAGATGGTCAATGTTCAGCGCGCCAATCTGTTGGATTCGGGTTCTCCGAACCCCTCTGTAGAAACTCTGTTGCATGCATTTTTACCGCACAAATATGTGGATCACACGCATGCGACACCCTTTCTGGTGCTCGCCAATCTGCCAAATGCCGAGGACGTCTGCCGCGAGATTTTTGGCGACCGACTGGGCATTGTGCCCTACATCATGCCTGGCTTCGGGCTGGCCAAAAAGGCGGCCGAGGTATTTGAAGAAAACCCGAATGTCGAAGGGCTTCTGCTGCTTCAGCACGGACATTTCACGTTCGGCGCGACGGCGCAGGAAAGCTATGACCGGATCGTGGCGCATACCAACGAGGTTGCTGCCTATTTCGGGATGAAGGACCTGACGACAATTGGCCGTCGCGATCCGGCTGAGAATCTTGAGGTATTGCCGATCCTGCGCGGGGTCATCGCCGAAGTGGCGGCCCAACGGGATGACCCGATGCCGATTTTTGACCTCCGCAACGGGCCGGATGTCATGCAGTTTTTCGATCGTCCGGATATTGATTCATTGGCCCAGCGGGGCATGGCGTCGCCGGATCACGTATTACGGACAAAAGGCTGCCCGCTTGTATTGCGCGCGTCGGATTTGTCTGGGGGGCGGTCTCGGATCAAGGCAAAGGTCGAAGAGTTTGCCAAAGACTATCGGGCGTATTTTGAACGGCAGGCGCCGCAGGCCGACGAACGCAAGAAACTGCTGCCTCAAGACCCCAAGCATGCGTGGATCGAGGGCGTGGGGATCCTGGGAATGGGCCCGAACGCAAAGGCTGCCTCGGCCGCGGCAGATCTTGCGGAACAAAACCTGCGGGTGCGATCAGTGGGCGAAGACGCGGGCGGTTTTTTTCCCATCAATGAAAAAGATCGCTTTGATTGTGAATACTGGTCCTTGGAACAGGCGAAGCTGGGCAAAAGCTCACCACCTCCGCTTCAGGGCAAGATTGTGATGGTGACCGGTGGTGCAGGGGCGATAGGTCTGGCAACCGCCAAGGCCTTTGCTGATGCCGGTGCAAATGTCGTTCTGGTGGACCGGGATGAACGGGCGTTGGCCAAGGCCAAATCGACCCTTGGCACATGGCATTCGACATATGCCTGCGACGTAACCGAGAGAGGCGCCGCAGATGCCGCGATTGCGGCGGCGATACACCGGTTTGGTGGGATCGATGTAATGGTATCGAATGCCGGGTCGGCGACTTCGGGCGCTTTGCTGGATCTTGGTGACGACGAATTCCGCGCGGCTTTTGAACTGAATTTCTTCGCGCATAAGGCATTTGCGACGCAGGCTGCCCGAGTGATGCAAGCTCAGGGCCGCGGCGGTCAGATCCTGTTCAATATCTCCAAACAGGCGATCAACCCGGGCCGGAACATGGGGGCCTATGGTACGCCAAAAGCCGCCACACTGTTCCTGTTGCGCCAGTTGACGCTTGAATTGGCCGAATATGGAATCCGTGTAAACGGGGTGAATGCAGATCGAATTCGGTCTGGCCTGCTGACGGATGGTTTCATTCAGGAACGCGCTGCCGCACGTGGCGTTTCCGAGGAGACCTATATGTCAGGCAACCTGCTGGGCCGCGAAGTCGAGGCGAAGCATGTCGCGAACGCCTTTGTTGCGCTGGCGCTGATGGAACGCACCACCGGTCATGTCGTGACGGTGGATGGCGGCAATACCGAGGCCGAACTTCGGTAACGCCTTTGCCCGATTGGTTCCCTGCCTGTGGCGTGTCGATGTGCCTCAGGCAGGAACTGCTGACCGGTTCTCGCGGATCGGCAGGTGGACTATGGCGCTGAAGGCACCGATCGCGACCCCGATCCACCAAACCATATTGTAGTCGCCATACTGGTCATACATGCGTCCGCCAAGCCAGACGCCCAGGAAGCTGCCGATCTGGTGGCTCAAGAAGATAAAGCCATAGAGCGTTCCCATATAACGCAGACCGTATAGATGCGCGACGAGCCCCGAGGTCAGCGGCACGGTGGCCAGCCAAAGCGATCCCATCACCAGCGAGAACACGATGACCGTAAGGGGTGTGATCGGGAACACGATGAACAAAGCCGCTGCAATCGTCCGGCCCGTATAAACCGCTGCCAGAAGGTATTTTTTCGGAAAGTGGTTGCCGGCCCAACCCGCCAGTAGCGTGCCGCCGATATTGGCCAGACCGATCAATGAAATCGACACCGCACCAAGTGCGGATGTAGAGGTGATCCCGATGGAATGCAGTACGCCTCCGGGCTGGATTGGTCCACACATCTCGGCCACGAAAGCCGGGAAATGCGCGGTGATGAAGCCCAGCTGGTATCCGCAGCTGAAAAAACCCAGAAATATCAGCGCATAGGAAGGGTCGCGGAACGCCTTTCCCAGAATCTCGCTCATGCTTTCTTGCATCTCTGCCTTCGAAACGGGCTGTGGTGCACGCATGAAGGGCAAGGTCAGCACAAGGGCAAGAATTGCCGCGGCAAACACGACAAAAACCTGCTGCCAGGGCAGGAAAGTCAGCAGCCATTCAGCGGTCGGCGCCCCCAGAACCTGCCCAAAGCTGCCCGCAGCAGTAACGATGGCCAGCGACATGGACCGGTTTTCATCGGTGGACGCGCGTCCGACAACCGCCAGAACCACGCCAAACCCGGTCCCGGCGATGCCGAAACCCACCAGCCACGCGTATATCTGATGCTCGAACGGTGTAACGGACCACGCCGTCAGCACCATGCCAGCCGCGTACGTGAGAGCGCCGAGGATGATGGCTCGGCGGTCGCCCACCTTTTCGGCAATCGCCGCAAAGATCGGCTGCCCGATGCCCCAGGCCAGGTTTTGAATTGCAATCGCCATCGAGAAATCGGTCCGCAGCCAGCCGAACTCATCGGCTATCGGAATCTGGAATACGCCGAACGACGCACGAACGGCGAAGCTGACCGTGATGATGATACATCCGACAATCAGAATCGGATTCAACAAGCGGGCGGATCGGGGCATGGAACCTCAGGCGTAACGTCCGAAGGACCGTATTACTTTTGGTGTCACCGTCAATTCAGCAGATTTGCGGTCACGGATAAACAAAATTGATGTGTCGCCAAAAATGGCTTCTTTTCAACGGCCGAGGCGACGGGTAAGGCTCGGATTCATGACGGATCTTATTTCGCTTTACGAGGCCCGCATCGCGGACGGAACGCTGACACGCGACGACGCGCAAGAGGCCGTTCTGCCCCAATTCGAACGCATCCGGGCGGCGCTGTCCAAGCCGGTCAAACGCGGGCTCTTCCGCAAGGCGCCTCCGCCACCCAAAGGGTTGTACCTGTGGGGCGGTGTCGGGCGTGGGAAATCCATGCTGATGGACATGTTCGTCGATACGCTGGGCAATATCCCGGCACGACGCGTGCATTTTCACGCTTTCATGCAGGAAATTCACGCCGGAATGCACAAGGCCCGGCAACAGAATGTCGAGGATGCCCTGGCACCGGTGGCGAAAGAGGTGGTCAATTCAGTTCGCTTGCTCGCGTTTGACGAAATGCAGATCACCGACATTACGGACGCAATGATTGTCGGGCGGCTGTTTGACTTGTTGCACGAAGGCGGCGTGGTCGTGGTTACCACGTCGAACAGGCATCCCGACGATCTGTACAAGGATGGGCTGAACCGGCAGCTGTTCCTGCCGTTCATCGCGCATATCAAAGAGCAGTTGCAGGTGTGGGAATTGGTGTCGCCGACGGACTATCGGCAGAACCGGTTGGAGGGTGCCCCGGTCTATTTCACTCCGATTGGCCCAGAAGCCCGGCAGAAGATCAGAGAAGTCTGGACAGATCTTGCCGGTGGACCCGCTGATCCGCTTGTGCTGCACGTCAAAGGCCGGGCCGTTGAATTGCCCGCCTTTCGCAACGGGGTCGCGCGGGCTTCATTCTATGATCTGTGTGGCCGCATGCTTGGGCCGGGTGATTATCTGGCGATCGCCGAAGAGGTAAAAGTGCTCGTGCTTGAGGACATCCCACGCCTGTCGCGCAACAATTTCAACGAGGCCAAACGTTTTGTCACCCTGATTGATGCGCTTTACGAAGCCAGGGTGCGTTTGATCTGCTCGGCTGCAGCGGAACCCGAGATGCTGTATGTCGAAGGCGAAGGAACCTTCGAATTTGAACGCACGGCATCACGCCTGCGTGAAATGCAGGATCAGGATTGGGGGCGACAGGGACACTGATCCGCCCGTATCGCCCGCGCCCCATCCAAGACAGTGTCAGCCAGATCATGAGGTTGGCACGCGCCTACGCGTTTTCTTGCAGAATTTTCCCAGCCAGATAGAGCGAGCCGCAGATCAGAACCCGCGCCTGCGGGTCATTGTCCGCAATCACTTTCAATGCGTCCGCCACGCTGTCGGCGGTGGATGCGGGAAGGTTGACCCTGGCCGCAGCCGCAGCGGTTTCTTCCGCGCTGAGCGTTGCGGTCTCACCCGGAATGGACACGGCTGTCAGACTTGTCGCTTTCTCTGCCAGAGGTGCAAGATACCCTGTCACATCCTTGGTGTTGAGCATGCCGCAGATCATGTGCGTGGGTTTTTGCGGCAGGTTCGTCAGTACATCCGCCAACGCGATTCCGGCGGCGGCGTTGTGACCACCATCCAGCCAAATCTCGGCATGCGGCGCCTGATCGACAAGCGGGCCGGATTTCAGACGCTGCATTCGCGCCGGCCATTCGGCCTTGGTCACGGCAGCTTCGTATGCGTCGTCGCCCATGTTCAGATGGCGCAGAACAGCCAACGCTGCGCCCGCATTCTGAATCTGATGTGCGCCCAGAAGGTTGGGCAGAGGCACATCCCGTAAACCGGTTTCGTCCTGATAGATCAGACGCCCGTTTTCTTCCTGCACGTGCCAGTGCTGACCATGAACCAACAAAGGCGCACCCAATCGGGCGGCCGTGTATTCGATGACCTCAAGCGCTTCGTCCTGTTGCGGGCCGACAATGCACGGAACGCCGGGCTTGATGATGCCCGCTTTTTCCGCCGCGATCTTGCCCAAAGTATCACCCAGGAACTGTTCATGGTCGATGGATACGGGGGTAATAACCGTGACGGCCGGGTTTTCGATCACGTTTGTGGCGTCCAGGCGCCCACCCAGCCCGACCTCGAGCAATGTGAAATCTGCCTTGGCGCGGGAAAAGGCCAACAGGGCGGCGCATGTTGTGATCTCGAAATAAGTGATGTTTTCGCCGCCATTCGCAGCGTAGCATTCATCCAGAACCGCCGTCAGTTCTGGCTCCGAGATCAGCTCTCCGGCCAATCGAATACGTTCATGAAAACGGGCCAGATGCGGCGAGGTATAGGCGTGTACCGAGCGCCCTGCCCTTTCTAGACCCGCTCTGATCATCGCCTGAGTCGAGCCTTTGCCGTTGGTCCCGGCAATATGAATGACCGGCGGCAATTTCAACTGCGGATTGTCCAATGCCGCCAGCAGACGCCAGACACGGTCCAAGGTCAGATCAATGATCTTGGGGTGCAGCGCCATCATCCGGTCGAGGATGGCGTCGGACGTCCTGGCCGTCATTTCTGATCTGTCTCTTCGGCGGGGAGTTCTGTTGCGTCGGTTGGTTCCGGTGCCGGCAGATCGCCCATGATCGCCGGCGGCAGATTCATCAGCATCCGCGTGATGGTAATCAGTTCATCGCGCATTTCGGTACGTCTGGTGACACGGTCCAGCATCCCGTGATCCAGCAGGTATTCGGCGCGTTGAAAGCCTTCGGGCAGTTTTTCGCGGATCGTCTGCTCGATCACGCGAGGTCCGGCAAAGCAGATCAGCGCATTGGGTTCCGAGATATGGACATCGCCCAGCATCGCATAAGACGCAGTAACGCCACCGGTTGTCGGATGAGTCAGCACCACGATATATGGCAGGTTGGCTTCCTTCAGCATCTCGACTGCCACGGTGGTGCGCGGCATCTGCATCAGGCTGAGGATACCTTCCTGCATACGGGCGCCCCCGGCTGCCGAGAACAGGATCAGCGGCCGTTTGAGTTTTACCGCCTCCTGCGCGGCGGCGATGATCGCGTTGCCGACATACATGCCCATCGATCCGCCCATGAACGAAAAGTCCTGCGCGGCGGCCACAATGGGGGTGCGGCCAATTTCACCCAAGACAACCAGCATGGCTTCCTTTTCGCCGGTCTTCTTCTGCGCTGCTTTCATGCGGTCGGGGTATTTCTTCTGATCGCGGAATTGCAACGGGTCGTCTTTTGGCGCGGGCACTTCAAGTTCGGTAAAGATGCCGCCGTCAAACAAGTGCTTGAACCGCTCACGCGGTGTGATCGCCATGTGGTGGTCGCACTGTGTGCAGACATTCTGGTTTTCCGCCAGCTCGCGATGGAACAGCATCGTTCCGCATTCGTCGCATTTGTGCCAGAGGTTTTCAGGCACTTCGCGGCGTGAGAAGATCGAGTTGATCCGGGGGCGGACGTAGTTTGTGATCCAGTTCATGTCGGAACCTTGGCTTGTGCGGTGTTGACGTCAAATAGGACGCCACGGAAGGAATTGCAATCAACGCCTGAGCGCAAGTCGCGCGGCCAGCCAGCAAACGAACATCACGGCAAGGTCCACCAGAAGCCAGGGACGAAGCTGTTCGGCATCAGATGCATCAAACGGAAGGGTGTACAGCGCCAGTCCGTTCAGGTTATCCGGCAACGAGATGAACAGCAACGCAATGATGTTGTTGAAAAAATGCAAGGCGATAGCTGGCCCCAATGTTCCCGCCCGTGCCGTTAGGTCCGATGTCAGCAGACCGAAAACGCAAGCCCACAGCGCAATCAGCAACGCGTTGTCGCCAGCCGTGTCCGGTGTGTAATGTCCAATTGCAAACAGGATGGATGGTACCCCCATCCAGATGACAGGCGATTGGAATCTGGCTGCCAGGGTTTGCTGAATATAGCCTCTGAACAACAGCTCTTCGGCGCTGGTCTGCACCAGAACAACCAAGGCCGAAACCGGCAAAAGAAGAAGCCAAGTTGACAATGGCAGGTTCTGCGACAGAGATCCGCCAAAGCCATAAGGCGGCAGCAGGAACCCGACAACGCCCAAAATAAGAAGTGCTTTCAACACTTTAAGGAATTGGCCCGCAGCCAATCGGTACCCGCCCACGATGGACACCAAAGACCTGTGCTGAACCTGCCGCGCGGCGACGGCCACGCCCAGAATGATGGATCCGAAACTGGCCAACAGCAACAGCAGCGCGAGGGGTGAACCGCCCAACAGAAGCGTCTGCGCCCAGTTTTCCGGACCCATCCCGGCAACCACGGTAAAAAATACCATGTTCAGAACGCTGACCAGCACGGCAACCAGCAAGAGCCCCAGCAACAGGCGCCAGATTTCCGGTTTGCCGCGTGCGGTTTCGACCAGATGGTCATGAGCGGAATATGCTTTAGGCATTTTCACCCGTGCTTTCCTGAATCGCCTGATCCGTAATCGTCGGGAGCAGCTCCTCGGGGTTCTGCGCCGCATTGATTCTTGTGGACAACGTAGTCAGATATCCCGCAACAGTCTGTAGCAATTGCGTAGCAACCGAAGCGTCGCTTTCGACCACGGCACGCAGTTCCTCGGCGCCGATACGCAGGAACCTGCAATCTTCGGTGGCGACCAGATCCAGTTGTCTGGGCTCTCCTGTTATGATCGAGAGATCACCGATCAGCCGCCCGGGTTCAATGATCGAGATCGGGCGTTTTTTTCCATCATCCGTGGGCCAGTCCAGCCTGGCCTGCCCTGAGACGCACAGATACGCCGCGTCGGGCACCTGACCACGCGAGAAAATGACTTGCCCCGCTGCTGCTTCGTACCATTGCGCTGAGAACGCCAACAACCGCTGGTTGCGGCCATCCACGCCGGAAAACAACTCGGTCGCCGAAATGATTTCGAGCTTGCGGCTCAGATCGTCCGACGTGCTGTCTTCTTGCGGGGATTTGGATCGTGACACACCATCGATACGGCCATCCTTGATTTCCACAAACAGATCATACGCTTCGGGATGTGCAAAGTGATCTTCCATAAAGATCATAATGGAATCCGGCAACAATTCCCGCAGTTTCAGGCGGGTGCGCAACCGGCTTTCGGAATCGTGACTTGCCAGGGCCCTGTCCAGAATCAGGACGTCAGGCCGTTTGATACCCGCGCGTGAGAATGCGGCACGCTCCTGAAAGACGGTCGGCAGATTGTTCCCGCCCAGGCCTGCTGGCAGATCGTAGATGATGGCAGCTGCACGGCGTCGCAGGCCGGCTTCGTTCATGGCTTCGGCCACAACGTCTTCTATTTCGTCCGCGTGTGCACCGGCCATCAACGAAACCCGGCCGTAGATCGCATTTTCCATCGCGGTCAGACGTGGCACATAGATGTCCGGCGCAACTGACATGAACATGCCGCCCATCGCGTCCAGCAGCCGCTTAGCCTGACTTTTGCGGATGGCAAGAATCTTTTCCTTGTATTCTTCCGGGAAGTTTGGGCCGATCTGCTCGGCCGTCAACAGGAACGGTACCGTCAATAGCAATGCGCGCTCCTGGTCGCTTACGGCCATATCACCCTTGGCTTTGCGCCGTTCTTCGATATCCAGCAATTTGTGATACATGTCCTTGGACATGCCAAGCCTCAGGAAAAGCGGGTGATCCGCCCCGTCCCGCCCGAAGGTCTTGCTGAGCGTGTCCATGACGGCCTGAGAAATGCTGATCACGTCGTCAACCAGATCATGGGCGCTGAGCATCTGAACGAACCGTTCGTCACCCGCCAGTATATCCGGAGAAATGTCCTTGGATGGCGCCGCGAACAACAAGTTTCCGCCCAGCGGAACTGCCGGGTTAAAGCGATCAGGGTCGAAACGGTACACATATCGATCAAGCCCCTTTTCTGCCAGGCGCTCGGCGATGGTCCCTCGTAAATTGACAACTTCCTGTGCCAGGACCGGGTGAATTTCCGGGTCGAACTGCGTACGCAAAGTGCGGCGGAACATGAACTCGTCGATGCCCATCGCTTCCACCAGCTGGAACCACCAGTCACGTATGTCGTCGATATCGTCAAGACCGGCGAGACCCGGGTCAATCCATTCATCGTCCAGAGAATCCGGCGAATTGCCTGCACGAACAGCTTCGATCTGCCACCGCGTCGGGGCCTTGAGCATATCTGCTTGATGTCGTGGATGCGTGCGCAAAGGCATCATGAGGTTGTCGCCCAATGTGCCGTCAAACAGGTAAGGGCGCGAATAGGCATAGCCGATCCGGGCCGCGATGACGGCCTGATGCAGACCCCGCAGATTATGCCCCGCTATTATCACCTCACCCTGAGCCGGCAACACCTCACGAGTCAAAAGCTGTCCCAACGCACTGCGTTCCGACGCCTGTCCAGACTGAATTGCGACGCGCGCGCCACGCGGAATGGTCAGATCAAGATCTTCGAGAACGGTTTTCCCATCGCTGTCGCGAACCGTCACATTTCGCAGCTCGATGTCGCCAGTCAGACGCGGGATGGTTTCAGGTTCTCCCTCGAACAGCTCTTCCGGTATCATGTTGTCAGGCGCAAATCTTTCGGTGACGATTTCCCAACGCAAAGACATGTCCTGCACCTGGTTGTAATAGGTCAGCAGATCCTTCCATGGGCCGCTCAGATCCTTGTAGGCGCCCAATGCGGCAACCAGCGCACCTACGGTCACCTCACCGGTAATCGCCAGATATCCTCCCACTGAATAAAACAGGAAGGGTGTCATCTGAGTTATCAGGTTGTTAAGGAACTTCATGAAGAATTTTTTGTTGTAGATCTTGAAACGGATCTCGAACAGTTTCCCTAGCCGATGGCTGAATTGCGCAAGGCGATAGCGCCACCCTCCGTTGGTACGCAGATCGCTGATACCTGCCGCAGTTTCGCCGATCTCCGAGCTCAGACGTCGAACTTCCTGAATGCGGTCCTTGTTTAGAAGGTTGATCTGCCGCTGAAGCTTGGGGATCAGCCAGGCCTGAAGCGGGATCAGCGCGATACTGGCAAGTCCGAACCAAACGCTTTGCATGAACAGGAAGGTGACGATCGTCATCATCTGGCCGAACTGGAAAACCGGCTGCGCGATGGCATCCCCCATCAGGCCACCCATCGGTTCGGCCTCGGACGTGATCATCGATACTAGCTCACCCTGGCTGGTGGTCGCAAAATAGGATTTCGGAAACCGCATCGACCGTTGAAACAACGTATAGCGCAGGCGCCGCAGCATGCGCTCGGCAAGGACGCCCTTCATCGTGTTGATGCGCATCTTCATGACACCGCTCACGATCACCGTCGCCAGGAACGCAACACACAGTATCATTAGATACTGAACCTGCGTCACGGTGAAGTTCCAGATGGTTACCGTGTCACCCGGCGCGCCGATTGCGTCGTTGATGATCTGTTTGGGAAGTTCCAGCGAGGCGTAAAGAAACGGGAACGACAGGACCGTCAGCAGAAGTAGAACAAGTTGCTGTTTCTTCGAATATTTCCAAATGAAGGCAAATAAAGTGGACTCCATAACCTGGCCTTGTCATGCGCTAAACTGTTGTGTGGCTGTTCTTGGGATGACCCACTTTGCAGGAGCCAAACGGTAAGCACTGACCCGGTACATTGCAAGAATAGACCGGTTCAGTTTCAGCATGTTGCGCCTATCCAAATTGTGGTCAGACCCCAACAGGAAAACACAAGGCTTCGATAGCAATTCCGTTATTACGGTTTTGTTCATGCCGTTGTCCTTGACTAAGGCCGGGCATTATCGGACGACGTGGCCATGGGCAGGATTCTGGATCGCTATATTCATCGCAAGACTCTGGGGCGCTGGCGTCGGGCCGCGCATCAGGCGCCGTATGCCAGCCAGGCAGATTTGCGCTTGCAACGGGATCAGGCCCGCAGTTTGCGCAGGCATCTTGATCATTTAATTCAGCAGGCAGACAGTCGCTTGATCCGGCCGACGATTGGGTCCACACAGTTTCCCAAACCCGTCGGAACAGACTGGAGCTGCCGTCCCGACCTATGGCGTGCGCCCCTCACGCAACCGGGTGTGGCTTCGGCACCGCGAAAGACCGTCCTGGACAGTCAGGTCAGCGTGTTCCACGATTGCCCGTTTTCTGAAATTGCCGTGCGGCAAGTCCGAAACAGAGAGGACAGAGATTTGGCTCCGTTCAGTCTCGTGATCGAGGCTTTCAGCTTTGGGGGGTCCTTCCTGTCCGTTTCGGTTGAATTGCCTGAGGACGCTGCAATTCACCTGACGCGCGAGCATCTTGTGAGGCTGGAAACCCTGATCGAGTGTGAAAAGCCATCGGGCGTTTTCGCGCGCCTCAACATTCAGCACGGGCCCAATATGGAACAGGTGTTGCGACGCCTTGATCCCGGCGAGGTATCAAAGGCCGTGGATTTTGATCTGGCGCATCTCCCCCTGAATGAGCGCAGGATCGAAAAAATCTGGCTGGATTTGATTTTTGAAACGCCCGAGATGAATCGCATGGTGGTGCGGGATCTTACGTTTTGCCGTTTTCATCGCGCCGATTTGTGAGAAGATCAGTCATGACGCAGACCAAGCTAACCTTCATACGGTTCGAAAACGGAATCTGGCAAGGTCACATTCAAGCCAGCAGTACGCCTAACCCCGAGGTAAGCTATCAGGGCGAAACCCTGAGCAATGTTGACCTGTCGCCCGCAGCAGACGGATGGGACTTGCGCATACAGGTGCCTGTTGCAGCCCTATCCGAAGGCGTGCACACGTTCGTCGTTGCAGATGCAGCCACGACCGAGAAACTGGGAAGCTTCACGGTGATTGCCGGTGAGCCCGCCGCAGATGACTTAAGGGCCGAAATTGATTTGCTGCGGGCTGAACTGGATATGCTGAAACGCGCTTTCCGCCGGATCTGCCGCGACGACCCCTGATCCGTTCCGGCTGGTTTTCCTGTCAATCTTTCAAAATTCGTGCATCATTGGCGTTTTCTGAACGGATCGCGCCTTATCATGGATCGCAGCAGCATAGTCAAAGTCATTGCTTTGATGGTTACCGGATTTGGTATCGGTATTGATTTTACCGGCGCCCTGATGCTGGTGCCTGCGATCGAAAGCAGCTTTGACGCCGATATCACCAGCACCCAATGGGTTCTGAACATCTATGCCTTGTTTTTTGCCATGACCATGGTCGCAGGCGGGCGACTTGGCGACATGTACGGCCACCGCAGGATGATGCTTTTTGGCCTGTCGATCTTTCTGTTTTCCTCAGTCATGTGCTTTGTTTCGCCCAGTCTTGATTTTCTTGTCATTGCGCGTGCGCTGCAAGGCATCGGCGCGGGTTGTGTATGGCCCTGCACGCTGGCCTTCGGGGCAACCAAAGTATCAAAGCCAGAACATCGAGCCTTGGTGATGGGGTTAATTCTGGCAGGTGTGACCACCGGAAACGTGTTTGGTCCGATGATCAGCGGATTGGCCGTGAACTTGGGAGAGTGGCGCTACTTTTTCCTCGCCAATGTGGTCTTTTCCTGCATTTCGATGGCCACCGCGCTGATCCTGATGGAGCGCGAAGCACAGCACAAACCGGATGAACACCTCGACCTCGCCGGGATGGGTGTGTTGTCTTTTGCCGTTTTGCTGCTGCTTTACGGTTTGGATGTGGGCGCGGACTGGGGGTGGACGTCCGTCCCGTTGTTGATGCTGTTTTTCACCAGCGCTGCGCTTTTCATTCTGTTCCCCAAAGTCGAGAAACGCGTGACAGAGCCACTGCTTTTGCCGCAGATGATGCAAAACCGCGAGTTTCGCATCACCCTTGGCCTGAACATGTTCAACGTGTCCGCGGCATTTGTGGGGCTGCTGTATTTTCCCCAATACATGCAAAAGGTGCTGGGCTGGTCGACGTTTGAATCGGCACTGGGCTTGGCGCCGCTGACCGTGTTGCTTGCCGTGGGATCAATTGTTTCGGGTACGCTTTACAATGATTTCGGCCCCAAGCGGCTGCTGTTTTGGGGATATCTGATCGCAACGATCGGCGCTGCGACCATTGTCGTGCTGCCCGGTGATCTGGGGTACTTTCGCATCCTGCCCGGCATGGCGATGATCGGGCTGGGCGCAACTTTGACGGTTGGGCCGTCAGGCACTGCTGCAATGTGCGCCGTAAAGCCGGAACGGGCTGGGCTGGTTGGCGGCCTGAGTTTCATGACCCACCTGGTTTACGGCGCAATCTCTGTCGCCTGTGCCACGGCCATCATGTACGTCGTCAGCCTGTCTGAGCTTCGCCAGTATGTGGCCGCTTCGGGCATCAAGTTGACCGAAGCAGAGCTTCGCACGATCAATGGCGGAACACTTGATACACCGTCCGCCCACGCGGTAATAAGCCGGTTGTCATCCAGCGAGGCAGAGACGGTTCAACGGGCATTGTCGGCGGCGTTTGACAGCGGGATGAGTATGGCTTTCGTCTTTTCGGCCTTGTCCGTCTCGGTCGGTCTCGTTCTGGCGCTGCTTCTCGACGAAAAGAAACTGCACCGGATCGAAAGCTGAAGTCGGGAGCCAAGGGCTGCGACACCCGCAGCCCTTACCGTTTTACTGTGACGGCCCGTTGGGGTTGAAGGCCGATAGTCCCTTCAGGATATCGATGGCATAGGCCAGCTGGTAATCCTCTTCCCTCAGTTCTGCGGTTGCCTCGGCCTTGGCGCGATCTTCTTCTATCTGGCGGATCTCATCTTCGCTCAGGCTGTCATTGTTAAGGCTGCCGCGCAGATCGGCCTCGGAGCGCGAACGGGCGTTGGTTTCTTCCTCTTCCGGTTCTGGCGCCGGACGGGGTTGTTCCACGATAATATCAGGGCTGACACCCAGAGCCTGAATCGACCGCCCCGATGGGGTATAATACCGGGACGTGGTCAGGCGCATCGCACCATCACCCCGCAGCGGCATCACCGTCTGAACCGACCCTTTGCCGAAGCTCTTGGTGCCGACGACGATGGCCCGGCGATGATCCTGTAGCGCGCCCGCGACGATTTCAGATGCCGAGGCCGAACCACCATTGATCAACACGACAATGGGTTTGCCTTCCGCCAGATCGCCGGGGGTGGCGTTGAAACGCTCACCCTCTTCCGGGTCCCGTCCACGGGTCGAGACGATTTCCCCTTCGTTCAGGAACGCATCCGAAACTTTGATGGCCTGCGTCAACAGACCGCCCGGGTTGTTGCGCAGGTCCAGTACGACACCATTGACCTTGTCGATGCCACCAGCTTCTTCGATCTGTTCCTTCAACCCTTCCTGTAGGTTGGGGAAAGTCTGATCATTAAAGGTCGTTACCCGCAGGACGACACTTGTGCCTTCGGTGCGGGCGCGAACGGCGGTCAGCTTGATCGTGTCACGGATAATGGTGACATCGAAGGGATCAGGTTCGCCTTCGCGCACGACGGTAATAACAATCTCGGAGCCGACCGGCCCCCGCATCAGATCCACCGCCTTGTCCAGCGTCAGGCCCAGAATGCTTTCGCCATCCACATGTGTGATGAAATCTCCGGCTTCGATCCCGGCCTCGTCAGCGGGTGTGTCGTCGATGGGAGACACGACTTTGACAAAACCGTCTTCCTGCGTGACCTCAATACCCAGTCCACCGAACTCGCCCCGGGTCTGCACGCGCATCTGTTCGGCATCATCGGGCGACAGATAACTGGAATGCGGATCAAGAGAGGTCAGCATACCATCGATTGCCGCCTCGATAAGTTCTTCAGGCTCGACCTCTTCGACATATTGCGCACGGATGCGTTCAAAAATGTCACCGAACAGGTCAAGCTGTTCATAGACGCTGGCCTTGTTCACAGCCTCTTGCGCCAGCAGTGGGCCTGCGATCTGCGTAGTCGCAAGAATACCTGCCACAGTTCCGGCCAAACCGGCCATCACAAATTTCTTCATACTCGTTTATCCATCCTTGTCGGTCCGAAACCAAGTTTCCGGGTCCACCGGGGTGTTGTCTTCTCTTACCTCTATATAGAGCGTTTCTGGACGATCAGTTCCAGTGCCATCACCGCTTGTTGACAATATTGCGCCGATTTCCGGCGTTTCACCCGGCATCAGGCCGACCGGAGTGCCTTTGGGGATCACCTGCCCGGGTTGACCATAGACCTCTTGCAAGCCCGAAAACACGAACAACAGGCCCGGTTGCGGCTCCAGAATGACAAGGTTTCCCAAATCCAGCAGTGGCCCGCGATAACGGATCGTGGCCGCAGTGGGGGATGTTACAAGCGCACGGGAACGGGTGCCGATGACTAGACCAGCGCGGGCGACCCCTGCGGCGTCCGGTTCACCGGCCTTGTGCAGCAGAATGCCCTGCACCGGCAAGGGAATCTGTCCTTTCTGATCCAGGATGCTTGCGTCGGTTTCAATGATCTCGCCTTCTGAAATCTCTGACAGACCGCTTGCAAAACCATCCAGAGTCTCGGTCGAAGAAATCAGAATGGCCGTGCGCACCGGGTCTTCGACAAACCGACGCGGCAAATCAGTGCGGTCGGCAATCGCTTCGCTCAACCGCGTGCGGGCGTCCTGCACACCGCGCAGCCCTTCGGTCAAAGTTTCCGAGGCGCTTTGTTGCAGCAGACGCAGGGTCTGAACCTCTTGCAGGTCCTGTGCCAGCGCTTGCGCTTTTGCATTGAGCCCAGGCGTGACCTCGGACAGCATCATTCCGGCCCGCGCCGCGCCCAACGGGCCTGACGGGTGCAGCATCAGCACTGGCGGCGCGGTCGTTTCGATGGTCTGCAAGATGCCAAGCAACTGCCTGACGTCCTTTTCACGCGCGCTCAATTGCGCGCTCAGTTGCGCTTCGCGTGTTGCAGCCTTGCGCAGACCGGTCCGCATCGCGCTCAGCCCGGCCTCATAGGCTTGTATCGTTTTGGTCAGCGCCCGCACCCGGTCCCTTGCGCCGTCTGCTTCGCTCAGCGAGATCGACGCCTGTTCCAGCATCCTTGCCGCATCCAGTGCTGCCCGAGAAGCGTCGGTCTGGGCAAAGGCCTGACAAGCTGAAAGCAGCACAATCGCTAGGGCGGCCAGCCTCATGACAGCAGGCTTTCTCCGGTCATTTCCGGCGGTTTGGGCAGGTTCATCAAATCAAGCAGGGTCGGCGCCAGATCAGATAACCGCCCCTGACGCACCTGCGCGCCCTCTGGCCCTCCGACCAAAGCTATGGGCACCGGATTCAGCGTGTGTGCCGTATGCGGACCGCCGGTTTCCGGATCAACCATCACTTCACAGTTACCGTGATCGGCGGTGACGATCATTGCTCCACCTGCTTTTTCCAAGGCAGCAACGACCTGAGTCAACCCCGCATCAACGGCCTCGCATGCCTTGATCGCAGCTTGAAGGTCGCCGGTATGCCCGACCATATCTGGGTTGGCGTAATTGGTTACGATCAGGTCGTAACCTTGTTCGATCGCCTCGACAAACTTGGCTGTGACCTCAGCCGAGGACATCTCGGGTTGCAAATCATAGGTCGCAACCTTGGGTGATTTGGGCATATAGCGATCTTCACCTTTTTCAGGGGTCTCCTTGCCCCCGTTCAGGAAAAAAGTGACATGGGGGTATTTTTCGGTTTCAGCCAGCCGGAACTGACGCAACCCCTGCTTGGCGACCCATTCCCCGAGCGTGTTCACAATCGCCCGTTTCGGAAAAACCGCGGTCATATATGCGTTGTGACCGTCGGAATACTCTACCATGCCCAGCAGCGCCGACAGTTTCGGCCGCGGCCCGGTTTCGAACTCGGCAAAGCCCGGTTCACCAATCGCGCGCAGGATTTCACGAGCACGATCTGCGCGGAAATTTAGACAGAAAAAACCATCGCCGTCGGTGACGCCCTTGTAACCTTGCAACACGGTCGGCGTAATGAATTCGTCAGATTCAGACTGGTTGTAGGCATGGTCCACGGCGCCATGTGCGGTGTCGGCCGCCCTGCCCTTGCCGTTGATCATCGCGTCATAAGCTTCTGCGATCCGTTCCCAGCGATTATCGCGATCCATGGCGAAATAGCGACCGCTTACCGTGACGACACGTGCCCCCTCGGGCAGCCGTTCTTCCAACTGGGAAAAATAGGTCAGCGCAGATTTGGGGGCCACGTCGCGCCCATCCGTGACCGCATGCAGGGCGACCGGAACACCGGCATCCGTAATGGCCTTGGTTGCAGCGATGATGTGGTTCAGGTGCCCGTGAACGCCACCATCCGAGACCAACCCCATGAGATGAGCCGTCCCCCCTGAGGATTTGACCTTGGAAATGAATGCCTGCAATGCCTCATTTCCAAAGAACGAACCGTCTTCGATGGCCAGGTCGATCTGCCCCAAATCCATGGCCACAACACGGCCCGCACCTATATTAGTATGACCGACTTCGGAGTTACCCATCTGCCCACTGGGCAGACCTACGTCCGGGCCATGCGTTGTCAGCGTGGCGTGCGGGCATTTGGCCATGATCGCGTCAAAGGTCGGCGTGTTCGCCAGATAGGGCGCATTCGCCTGTGTGTCGTCTGACACGCCCCACCCATCAAGAATGCACAGAACAACGGGTTTGGGGGTTGGCATTGAAATTCTCCGATTACTGCTCTTGGGTCTTCTTCTAGCGTCTGGTCGGCAAGGGGTGAACCATCTTTGCGGCAAATTACGCAGAATTAATCAAACGGCCTGGCGGCTTCGGCCCATCGCTGGAGGACATTGAGCCGCTGCATTTTTTCGACCTAAAGCCATCATGGTTTTATCGGTGACAACCCGGACGAGACTAGTCTTTGAGGTAACGCGTGTATGGCTTCGCCTTGCGGTTGCGATACTTGACCGTCAGTTCCAGCGGCGTGTCGTTTTCATCATAGATACCGATCATGATGCCCGTACCCCCGCTTCGGGTCCGCATATCGATCAAGTGCTGTTCGGACCGGGTGGTGCGCTGTGACGGGCGCCGCGCCCAGGCAAACAGGTGATCGTACATTTGCGCGATGATATCCGAGTGGTCCGCGCTGTCACCCAGATCCACCAGTTCATCGGGGTCGTTTTCCAGATCGAACAGGATCGGCCTGTACCCGCCTTCGCAATGGATGAGCTTCCACTTTTCATTCGCGACCATGAACATCACCGCGTCACGAACGGGTACGTTCAGCCGCTGCGCGATGGGGGACGCGGAATAGTCATACTCGCAGATCGCGACCTGTCGGGGCGTTTTGTCGGACTGACCATGCAGGATCGGCAGCAGAGAATGCCCTTCGAGAATATGCCCGGCCTTTTCGCCGCCTGCCAGTTCCAGAAACGTTGGCACCAGATCGATCGACTCGACCAGCGCGTCGCAGGTGGTGCCGCGCGTGACGTCCGCTTCGGGTGATGGGTCATAAATGATCAGCGGCATTTTGGTTGAGGCATCGTGGAAAAAGGTCTTTTCACCCATCCAGTGGTCGCCCAGAAAATCACCGTGATCTGAGGTCAGCACGATCATCGTGTCGTCCATCCGCCCGGTTTTCTTCATCCAGTCAAACAGGCGACCCATCTGGTCATCCGCTTGTTTGATCAGCCCCATGTAAGCTGGGATCACCGCCTCGCGGACATCCTTTCGTGAAAATGCCTGCCCGACCTTGGTGTCCATGAAGGCCTTCAGGACGGGGTGGGCATTCGTTCGCTCAGTTTCCGAGCGGACCACGGGCACGACATGTTCAGGCCCGTACATCGAAGCGTAAGGTTCCGGCACGATGTAAGGCCAGTGAGGCTTGATGTAGCTGAGGTGACAGCACCATGGTCCGTCATGGCTGTTCATGAACTCGATTCCACGGGTGGTCAGATATGGTGTTTCACTGTCCTCTTCCGCGATATTTGCAGGTTCGGATGAATTCTTCAGGAACCACCCTGACAGCACGTTGCCATCGGCATCCAGACCGGAATTGGCAAAATCATGCCACGGATTGTCGCTCTCGTACCCCTTGTCTGCTAGGTAATGGTTGTATTTCTTTGCCCCGTCCGGGTCATAGAACCCGTCCGGACCCTCTGCGCGCAACCCGTCATCGCGTTCGAACACGTCAAACCCGCATTCCGCGACGCGGGCCCCGATGATGCTGTCGGGCTCCAACCCAAGACGGGCCATCCCCTCGGCATCGGCGGCCATATGTGTCTTGCCGACCAGCCAGCAATCCATTCCCGCCTTGCGCAGGTGGTCGCCCAACGTGATCTCACCCACTTTGAGGGGAATGTTGTTCCATGAAGCCCCATGGGAATGCACATAGCGCCCGGTATAGGTCGACATACGGGAACTGCCGCAAATCGGCGATTGGATATAGGCCCGGTCAAAGCGGACACCGCGCGCGGCCAGACGATCGATATTCGGAGTATGCAGATGTGGGTGCCCGTAACAGCTCAGATAATCCCAGCGCAGCTGGTCGAACATGATGAACAGGATATTCTTTGCCTTGGCCAACGCGGCGCCTCCCCGAAAGTCATGGGGACCTAGTTAGCCACTTCCGTTCGCAGAGCGAAGCAAAACTTGCTTCAGGCCTGATGTTCCATCTGTTCCAGCATCTTCCTGGCCCGTTTGCACTGCAACTGATCGCGCAGCGGGCTGTCCGGGTCGACATCCTTTTGACACACAACGCATTTATCGGCGCCCGAGATCGCATTCAGGCCGCCGCAGCTGCCTTTGATGGTCTTCCCCATCAGCATGACACCCAATGACATACCGACCATGACAAGCGCCAAAAGAATAAAGGCCAGAATAAAAGTGCTCATCTCGGTTCCTGCCTGTCAGTTGGTTCCCAAAGCGTCTTTGAACGCGGTGCTGTGCGACGTAATATAGGCATCTTCGCCGCCTGTCACATCCCGCGAAATGAAGTACACGGCAAGTTTATACTTTTCCGCAATGTCCATTCCCTTCTCGTGACCCAAAGCCAGCATGGCCGTTGCCCAGGCATCCGCCAACATTGCGTTTTCCGCAAGAACCGTGACAGAAGTCGTGCGATGTGTGATCGGGCGTCCCGTTGTCGGATCGATGATATGCGAATACCGCACACCGTCCTGTTCGAAAAAATTCTTGTAGTCGCCCGAGCTGGCCATGCCGCGATCATCCAGGGAAACGATCAGTTGAATGCTCTGAGCGCCCGTTTCAGGCTTTTCGATGCCAATGCGCCAGGCTTCGCCCTGCTCATTCTTGCCTTTGGCAACAAGATCACCGCCGATCTCGACAAGGTAATCGTCGATACCAGCATCCTGCAAAGCGCCGGCAACCGCATCGATGCCATAGCCCTTTGCGATCGCCGACAGGTTGATGCCCACCTGCGGATCAGCCTTCGACAGCGTGCCGGCTTCGGTGTCGAGCGTCAGCAAACGGGCCTGCCCGACGCCGCTTAACGCGGCCTCGATTTCGGGATCCGATGGCACTGGATCCTCGGGCTTGCGTGGGCCAAAGCCCCAAAGTTCGATCAGCGGGCCCAGAGTTACATCAAAAGTCCCACCGGTTTTTTCGTGCACGTCATTGGCGGCCGAAAGGACCAGTGCGAGTTCGTCCGAGACCGGAACGGGGGCTGTGCTAGTTGAAGCGGAAAAGACGGATACCTCGGATTCTGGATCCCAATTGGACATTTTGGCGTTCACCTCGGCCAGCGTCTCTTCGACAGCCGCGGCCAATGCGGCCTCATCAAGATCTTCGCCGATCGCGGTTATGTTGAAGGTCGTGCCCATTGTTTCGCCCGACAGACGAACCACCTCGGGTTCTTTGTCGAACAAACAGCCGGAAAGAAGAGTGGCAACGGCCAGTAAAGGCAAAAGACGCATCGGCGATCTCCGGGAAATTCTGTGCCCGGCATATGCCAGTGGCCCCCGCCAAAGTCAAACTGCGATCACATCTTCAGCGGCAGGAAACCCAGCACCAAAAGGCCGACCCCCGCCGGCACGCCGAACAACCACGCACGTTTTTGCCAACCCGGCGGCTGTTGCTTCCACGCCATGCGGAAATTGTGGCCACAAACAACAACGGCAAAGAAGATCAATGCCGCTATGGGTGGCGTAAGATAGAGTTCACTCAATGGCTTGAACGTCCTTTCCGGCCTGCGTTTTTGCCGATCGGCGCAATTGCACCCTATACAGGTCGTTTAGCTGCGCTAAGGTGAAAGGGAAAGACTTTGCAAGAACCACAAGGAGATTGCCCATGGCTCCAACCTCTTACCAGTCGCCTTCGCGTGGCGACAAGGCTGACAAGACGACGTACAGCCAGTCTGCGGAATCGAACCTGTCGCATTCGCAGACAACCGTGGCCAGGCTGCTTGAAGGTAAAGGGGACGCGGTGTTTTCGGTGCGGCCAAATGACACGATCCATTCCGTGGTCAACACGCTGAAGGAAAAACGGATCGGCGCTGTTCTCGTGACGGATCAGAACGGGGCATTGCAGGGGATTTTGTCAGAACGCGACATCGTTCGGCGCATGGCAGACACACCCGGCCAGACCCTTCCGCAATCGGTCGAAGACCTCATGACCAAGGATGTTAAGACCTGCACACCGGATGATCTGCTGAATGAAGTTCTGAAAACAATGACCGAGGGCCGTTTTCGCCATATGCCGGTGCTGCGCGACGGTCATTTGTGCGGCGTCATCACGATCGGAGACGTTGTCCACTTCCGTCTCAAAGAGTTGGAATATGAAGCGCTTCGCATGAAGCAAATGATCGTCGGTTAAAGGCCCACTGTTCATCCGGTCGAGGTGAACCGAACACTTCCGGCGTTGATCTCGGCGGCTGTCAAACGACCCGAAGCGAAAGCGCCCGTGTCGATCGATACCACCCGGTTCCTGATCCGGGGCAGGTCCACGATGGTGTGGCCATGCACCACCCATTGGCCATCGCTGCGGGCCAGCCTGGGAAACATGGGATGTCCCCAGAGGCAAATCTGGCGATCCTGGGCCTCAGTCGGATGTCGGGGGTCCAGCGCCGCATGAACGAATGTGACGTTGCCGGTAGTCCAGGTCAAAGGCCGGTCAGCTAGCCAGTTGATCAGGCTTTCCCCCATCTTCAGGCGAAGATCATCCGCCAGTTTTCGAACCTGCTGGTAGTTGTCGATATCCGCGGGCGGTTTCAGCCCGAAAGACGCCAACGTGTGCACACCCCCATTTTGAAACCAGAGCCGGGCGTTGCCTTCCGGCACCTCCAGGAATTGCAACAGAAACTCTTCGTGGTTTCCAAGAAGACACTGAACGCGTCCTCCTGACGTCTCGCTCAGGTGAAACAGGTGGCGCAGCACCTGCGCGCTGTATGGCCCTCGGTCGATGTAATCTCCGACAAAGACCAGCAAGCTCTGATCGTCCAGTCTGGGCAACAACGCCTGCAACAAGTCCAGACGACCGTGGATATCGCCCACGGCCGTCACTTTCTCGGCCGGAGCGATGTCGCAAGACACTGCATTCGTTGTCCGCCCCGCCGTGCGGTCGAACCACCGTCTGATCCAGTTCGTAATCATACACGTTGATCCCTATCCTTCTCGCCCATTGGCGGCAATGAGCATCTGATTGAATCAGCAAAGAGTTGACCAATGACGTCTGGATGTTCGATATGACCTTCGGCGCAGTTCAAAATGTTTGACCCGGCATCACGGGAAGAACCTTTTGTTCAGCGATGATCGTGCAGGGCGTTTTGAGGGTTCTATGAAACGGGTTTTGATTACGGGCTCTGCGGGGTTCATCGGGTTCCATCTGGCAAAGCGGCTGTTAGAGGAAGGGTTCCGCGTGCATGGATACGACGGGATGACGGATTACTATGATGTGGTCCTGAAACAGCGTCGGCATCAAATTCTGCTTCAGACACCCGGGTTCACGGCAACCGAGGATCGGTTGGAAAATTTTGATCGGTTGATGCAGGTCGCCGAAGAATTTCAGCCGGAAGTCATCGTTCATCTGGCGGCTCAGGCCGGTGTGAGACACAGTTTGGAACATCCCCGCAGCTATGTTGAATCGAATGTCGTTGGAACATTCAACGTGATGGAAATTGCACGGCAACATAAGGTGGATCATCTTTTGATGGCATCGACCTCTTCGATATACGGTGCCAACGAGGACATGCCCTTCACCGAGACGGAAAAAGCCGACACCCAGCTTACCATCTATTCCGCGACAAAAAAGGCGAATGAGGCGATGGGGCATTCCTATGCCCATTTGTGGGATTTGCCGACGACCATGTTCCGCTTCTTTACCGTCTACGGCACCTGGGGACGACCGGATCTGGCGTATTTCAAATTTGTCGCCGCCATCCTGGATGGTCGCCCGATCGACATTTACAATCACGGCGACATGTACCGGGATTTCACCCATGTCCAGGACCTTGTACGCGGCATCAGATTGCTGATCGATGTGCCTCCAGTGCGGCCAGCCAGCCGTGAGGATATCGAGGACGGAGACAGCCTGTCGCCCGTCGCGCCCTATCGCATCGTGAATATCGGCAACGGCGAAAAAGTGCGCCTGATGGATTTCATCGAAGCCATCGAACAGGCCGTGGGGCAGAAGGCGATCAAGAATTTCATGCCGATGCAGATGGGTGATGTTCATGCCACTTGGGCGGACAATCGGCTGCTACAAAGACTGACGAACTATCGCCCCCAGACAGATCTGAAAGACGGTATCACACAATTCGTCGCGTGGTATCGAGAGTATTACGGAAAATAACGCAGGCTTACCGCCAAATGAAAGAACCGGCGTCTTCAACGCCGGTTCTTTTTTGTTCCTTAGCCGCCGAAATCGTCGAGCATGATGTCTTCGCGGTCCACGCCCAGATCCAGCAGCATGTTGATGACCGACTGGTTCATGATTGGCGGACCACACATGTAGTATTCGCAATCCTCAGGCGCGGGATGGTTCTTGAGGTACTCTTCGAACAATACGTTGTGGATGAAGCCGGTATAGCCTTTCCAATTGTCCTCGGGCTGCGCGTCCGACAAGGCCACATGCCACTCGAAATTGTCGAATTCTTCAGCCAGACTGTCGAAGTCTTCGACAAAGAACATCTCTTTCTTAGACCGCGCACCGTACCAGAAGCTGATCTTGCGGTTGCGGTTCTGAAGACGCTTGAGCTGATCAAAGATATGGCTGCGCATTGGTGCCATACCGGCGCCGCCGCCAATAAAGACCATCTCTTTGTCAGTTTCGCGGGCAAAGAACTCGCCGAATGGGCCTGAAATGGTGACCTTGTCACCCGGCTTCAGGTTGAAGATGTAAGACGACATCTGACCCGCCGGAATGCCTTCGGACCCCGGCGGCGGCGAGGCCACGCGGACGTTCAGCATGATCATGCCCTTTTCGTCCGGGTAGTTGGCCATCGAATAGGCGCGCTCGATGGGTTCGGTCACCACCGATTCATATTGCCACAGATTGAAGCGATCCCAATCCTCGCGATATTCCTCTTCAATGTCGAAATCCGTGTATTTCAACTGGTGTGCAGGTGCTTCGATCTGGATGTAGCCACCGGCGCGGAAGTTCACATCCTCACCCTCGGGCAGGTCCAGGATCAACGCCTTGATGAAGGTCGCTACGTTTTCGTTCGACCGAACGGTACATTCCCATTTCTTGACGCCGAAGACTTCTTCCGGAACTTCGATATCCATGTCCTGCTTGACCGCCACCTGGCAAGACAGGCGATCACCAAATGACGCTTCACGTTTCGTGATATGGCTTTCTTCGGTCGGCAGGATCGATCCGCCCCCCGAATGCACCCGCACCCGACACTGCGCACAGGTGCCGCCGCCACCGCAGGCCGAAGGGACAAACAGCTTCTCGGCAGCCAGCGTCTGTAGCAGCTTGCCACCTGCCGGAACGGAAATGGTCTTTTCGCCGTTGATCGTAATGTTGACGTTTCCGGTCGATACCAGCTTGGATCGGGCGGCCATGATGATGGCCACCAATGCCAGAACGATTACGGTGAAAAGAGCTACGCCTAAGGTAAAGGTTTCCATCAACGCCCCCTTACAGTTTCACGCCCGAGAAGGACATGAAGGCCATAGCCATCAGACCTGCGGTAATGAAAGTGATGCCCAGACCTTGCAGACCATCGGGGATGTCTGAATATTTCAGCTTTTCCCGGACTCCGGCCATTGCGGTGATTGCCAGTGCCCAGCCAAAACCGGAAGACAAGCCATAAGTCGCCGCCTCGGCAAAGTTATAGTCACGCTCCACCATGAACAGCGACCCGCCAAGGATGGCGCAGTTCACCGTGATCAGTGGCAGAAAGATCCCCAACGCGTTGTAAAGCGGTGGGAAATACTTGTCCAAAACCATCTCGAGTATCTGAACCATCGCCGCGATCACGCCGATATAGGAAATCAGGCCAAGGAAGGTCAGGTCTACATCCGGGAACCCGGCCCAGGCCAGCGCGCCCGGTTTCAGCAAGTAGTTCAGCAGCAGGTTGTTGGCAGGCACGGTGATGGCCTGCACGACCATGACCGAAATCCCCAGACCCAGCGCTGTCGAAATCTTCTTGGACACGGCGATGAAGGTACACATCCCCAGGAAGAAGCTAAGCGCAAGGTTTTCGACAAAGATGGCCTTTACGGCCAGTGAGATCAGACCTTCCATCAGTGGGCCTCTACCTGCTGAATTTTGTATTCACGCTCTTCCACCTGGTTCGGCTTCCAGGTGCGGAAGGCCCAGATGATCAGACCGATGATGAAGAACGCCGAGGGCGGCAGCAACAGCATGCCGTTGGGCACGTACCAGCCGCCATTGTTGACGGTTTCCAGAATGGTAACGCCGAACAGCGACCCCGCGCCAAACAGCTCGCGAATGAAGCCGACCAGCAGCAGGATAAGACCATAGCCCATGCCGTTGCCCATTCCGTCGATAAAGGACGCAACCGGCGGATTCTTCATCGCAAACGCCTCGGCGCGGCCCATCACGATGCAGTTGGTGATGATCAGGCCGACGAAAACCGACAGGGTTTTCGAAATCTCGAAAGCATAGGCTTTCAGGATCTGGTCCACCAAGATCACCAACGACGCGATGATCACCATCTGAACGATGATCCGGATCGAACCGGGGATCTGGTTGCGCAGGCACGAAATGAAGAACGACGAAAACGAGGTCACGAAGATCACCGCCAGCGCCATCACCATCGACACTTGCAACGATGATGTCACCGCAAGTGCTGAACAGATGCCCAGCACCTGCAATGTGATCGGATTGTTGTCGACAAGCGGGTCGACCAGCATCTCTTTCTTGGTCTGGGACATCAAATCTCTCCTGCTTGAAGTTTGGCCAGGAAGGGACCATAGCCCGCATCGCCCATCCAGAATTTCACAAGGTTATCGACGCCGACCGACGTCAGCGTGGCCCCCGCCAACGCATCCACATAGAAATCTGGCCCGGCTGCGGGCTGCGATTTGGCAACGGTGATTTGCAGATCACCTGCTTCGTCGCGCAGCTTTTTCCCGTTCCACAGGGCTTTCCAGCGTGGGTTGTCCACCTCGGCCCCAAGACCCGGAGTTTCACCATGCTGATAGAATTGCAGGCCGTAGATATCGTTGCCGTTGTTTTCAAGCGCGATAAATCCATAGAGCGTCGACCACAGGCCGTATCCGTGCAGAGGCAGGACCACCTTGTCCAGATCACCTGCATCATCGCGCAGCAGATAGATAACACGGTATTTGGATTTGCGGCCGATACCGGCGGGGTCATTGTCCAACGCGACGCTCAGCTCAGGATCGCTAGCGGCGGCGATGTCGTCAAATGTGGTCGGATCAAACTGATCATCGACGAAGGTGCCTGTGGACAGCTCCAGCACATGTGGTTCGAAGGCGGCAAAAGCCTCTGTCACGTCGATGCCCGGCTCGAACACGCCCGCAACTTGCAGAACGTTTACCTGTTTGTCCTGCAGCCGGTTGGCCTCTTGCACCGGGCGCAGGCTGACTGCGGCCGCGGACACAACCATCGAGGCGACCAGACAGACGGCAACGGCGATGAAGATCGTCTTGCCAACAGAATCCGGCGACGCCGCCAGGAATTTGGCTAATGCGCCCTTGGGTGCCTCGTTTTGATCTGGGGATTGCGTATCAGACATGGCGACGCGCCCTCCGTTTGATGTTGGCTTGCACGACGAAATAGTCGATCAGCGGTGCAAAGACGTTGCCGAACAGGATTGCCAGCATCATGCCTTCGGGGAAAGCCGGGTTGATCACGCGGATCATCACGACCATGACACCGATCAGAGCGCCATAAATATAACGCCCTACATTGGTGTGGCTGGCGGAAACCGGTTCCGTCACCATAAAGGCCAGCCCGAAAGCGTAACCGCCCAACACGATATGCCAGTACCATGGCATCGCGAACATCGGGTTGGTATCCGATCCGATCAGGTTCAGCAGCAGGGTAAAGCCGATGGTGCCCGCCAGACAGCCCACAATCAGGCGATAGTTGGCGATCCTGGTCATCAGAAGGAAAGCCAGACCGATCATGCAGGCCAGTGTCGATGTTTCGCCAAAGCTGCCCTGAATGGTGCCGAAAAACGCGCTCGACCAGGTGATGCCTTCAGCGGCCAGCGCCTGCACGCCTTCGGCCGCAGACACGCCCAATGCAGTTGCGCCCGAGAACCCGTCAACGGGTGTCCAGACCGCATCCCCCGACATCTGCGCCGGATAGGCGAAATACAAAAACGCCCGCCCCACAAGCGCGGGGTTGAGAAAGTTCTTGCCGGTGCCCCCGAACACTTCCTTACCGATCACAACGCCGAAGATGATGCCCAATGCCACCTGCCACAGGGGCGTCGTAGCAGGCATGATCAGCGTGTAAAGCATTGATGTAACTAGGAAGCCTTCGTTCACCTCATGGCCGCGCACGGTGGCAAAGATGACCTCGAAGATACCGCCCGCGACCAGCGTGACGATGTAGATCGGAAGGAAATACATCAGACCATGCATGACGTTGGCAAAAATGCTGGACGGGTCCAGCGAAATCCCGAACATCTGCAACAAAGCAATCCGCCAGCCGGTGGCCGATTCCGGACCCAGCAAAGCAATCGCCGAGTTTGCCTGATAGCCGGTGTTCCACATCCCCCACAGGATGCAGGGGATCGTCGCGATCACGACATAGGTCATGATCCGCTTCATATCCACATAGGACCGCGCGTGCGGCGCCACCGTGGTCACGGTTTTTGGAGTGTAGATGAAGCTTTCCACCATCTCGTAGATGGGGAAGTACTTTTCGTACTTGCCGCCCTTGGTAAAGTTCGGCTCGATCCTGTCAAAGAAGCTGCGCAAACCCATTCGGCTCAGCCCTCCTTTTCAATTTTGATCAGGCAGTCGCGCAGCGCCAGCCCGTATTCATATTTTGCCGGACAGGCAAAGCCCACAAGGCCAAGATCCTCTTCGTCCAGCTCCAGCGCACCCAGGGCTTGGGCAGTGTCCGTATCCATTACCAGCAGCGCCCGCAGCAACTGAGTGGGCAGATAGTCCTGCGGCATCAGATCTTCGAAAACACCTGTGGGCACCATGGCCCGACGCCCGCCGTTCAGATTGGACGTGAAGGCATACAGCTTCTTGGCGAATGCCGAACCCAATACAGGCTGGACCGCGTATTTCGACGGCATCGGACGAATCCAGCCCAACGGGATTTGATCGGGATCTTCACGGATGATGCTGATCTGACGCGCGAACCGGCCCAGATAGGCGGTCGGGCCCTCAGCGTGCCGGCCCGACAGGATCGAACCCGAAATGATGCGGGGCGTGCCGTCCACATCGACTTCGTCGCGGGTCAGATCGTCAGTTGATGCGCCCATCACGGTACGGATCAAACGTGGTTGACGCGCACCCGGCCCCGTCAGGGCAATCACGACATTCGGATCCAGATGGCCGGTCAGCATCAGGCGACCAATAGCGATGACATCCTGATACCCGATGGTCCAGACCTGCTTGTCGCCTGCAAGGGGTTCGAGGAAGTGAATATGCGTTCCGGCCAGCCCCGATGGGTGCGGGCCTGCGAAAGATGCAGCTTCGACACCGGCGACATCTGCGCCGGGTATCGTGTCACCCTCTTTTTGGCAAAGATAGGTTTTGCCCTCGGTCAATGTGCTGACTGCCGCCAAACCGGCGGTAAATTCTTCGGGCGCCTCAGCAATGATCGTGGCAGCGTCAGCGGCCAGCGGGTCACTGTCCATGGCGGTGACAAAGATCGCATCCGGTTTGACGCCGGGGTTCGGCATTTTTGAATAGGGGCGCGTGCGGAACGACGTCCACAGGCCGGCGGCGCACAGCTTGGCCGTCACGCCTTCGGCGCTGTCGGCATCCCCTATGCCCGAGAAATCAACACCGGTGTCATTGACATCTGTCACTTCGATCACGACGCTTTGCAGCACCCGACGGGCACCACGGTTGATCGCGACGACCCTGCCACTTACCGGTGCGACCATCATCGCGTCAGGCGCGTCCTTGTGACAGAACAACGGCGCGCCACGTACGACGCTGTCGCCTTCCTGCACCAGCATCTTGGGTTTCAGGCCGATGTAGTCACCGCCCTGGACGCCAACGGTCGCGTATTCCGGGCCCGGGTGAATGGTCTGGTCAGGAGCGCCTTCCACCGGCAGATCCAGCCCCTTTTTCAGTTTGAAAGTTTGCATGTTGCTACGTTCTTCCAAGCCTCTTTTCTGCGCCAGCTCTGCTAACGCCCTTTCGGGGTCATGCAATAGCGCGGTTTTTCCGAGCCTCCGTCGCAAAAGCGTCGAAAACGGTCCAAAATCCGCAGGCGTATTTCCGATCAAGGACCCTTTACGCGGGGAAGGTCATAAACGCAAACCTGTTACCGCCAAAACTTGAGGATGAACCACACAATCCTGCGATTGATCGGTCATTTCTTCTGAATCCATGGCGTATAATTGCATATCGCGCCCACCAAGGTTCCAGTGTAAGCAACCGGAATGGAAAAAGACACAGATTTGGAAATCTTTCTGGTTGCCACGCCGGGCCTCGAGGCGCCTCTTGGTGACGAGGCGCAATTCAACGGATTCGCGCAGGTCAGAACTGTACCCGGCGGGGTAACATGCCGGGGTTCATGGCCCGAGGTCTGGCGTGCCAACCTGACATTGCGCGGCGCCAACAAGGTTCTGGTGCGACTGGGCAGCTTCCCCGCCGTGCACCTTGCCCAATTGGACAAACGTGCTCGGAAATTTCCTTGGGGCACCGTTTTGCGTCCTGACGTGCCGGTCAAGGTGGAAGCCATCAGCCGCAAATCCAGAATTTATCACGCCGGTGCAGCTCGTCAGAGGATCGAGCGGGCAATATCCGAAACATTGGGCACCTCGATTTCATCCGAGGCAAACCTTCGGGTGTTGCTTCGAATCGAAAAAGACATCTGCACGATCTCGGTCGACAGTTCCGGCGAGCTGTTGCACAAACGCGGCCACAAGGAAGCCATTGCCAAGGCCCCAATGCGCGAAACAATGGCCGCCATGTTCCTGAAAGAATGTGGCTACTCGGGCGATGAACCCGTACTGGACCCGATGTGCGGATCGGGTACCTTCGTGATCGAGGCCGCCGAGATCGCTCTGGGTCTGCGCCCTGGCCGCTCCCGCGGTTTTGCATTCGAGGACCTGGCGGGCTTTGACCCTGATCAGTGGCAGGAAATGCGACGGGAAACGAAGGCGGCGGAATGCGCGCTTACCTTCTACGGCTCGGATCGCAACTCGGGCGCGGTTGACGCGGCGACTGCCAATGCCGAAAGGGCCCAAGTCGGTGCCGTGACACGGTTTCAACAGCGTTCCGTCAGCGACATAAAACCCCCCGAAGGTCCTGCGGGGCTGGTCATTGTGAACCCGCCCTACGGGGCGCGAATTGGTGACGAAAGACGCTTGCGCTCGGTCTATGGCGCGATGGGCAAAACCCTGATGAACCGGTTCCAGGGATGGCGGGTCGGCGTGATCACCAGCGCTCCGGGGCTTGCCCGGGCCACACGCCTGCCTTTGCTGGCGCCAGGACCGGTCGTCGACCATGGTGGAACCAAAATTCGTCTGTACAAAACAGATCCCTTGCCGTGATTGCCTGGGACGCTTTACAACCAATTGATGACGATGGCTGCGCGGGCGAAAGCGGACAAAGAAACCACAGGGTTTCCACCGCAAAAGGTTGCGATTCCCTTGCCTTTCAACAAGCCTGTCATCCAGCCAACGTTTTAACACCGGTGCCATCGCGACCTGCCCGGCGGGGGGGGAGGTGAACAAGTTGGCGGACACTGTGCGCGCCGGTCAACAGCAGAACGCAAACATGTAAACGCTCGTTTTTGCGAACCATAAACATGGCGACCTGCTTAGATCACCGGGTTCCGTGCCCATTGGTCCGCTGCCATATATTTTTGGGTGTTGAGATCGAAAGATTCGGGTAGTCGCATTACAGAATCCTCTTGCGCATCAGACCCGCCGCGTATAGATCACCCGCCACGGTCGGAGTGTAGCTCAGCCTGGTAGAGCACTGTCTTCGGGAGGCAGGGGTCGGAGGTTCGAATCCTCTCACTCCGACCAATGAAATCAACTTGTCAAATGCAGAGATATTTTGCCTTTTGACCAGTTAACTTACCTTTCCGCCAACAAAAGTTACTTCTCGCAGTCTGAATTACTGCTACTTCAAACGCTCTTTTTGAAGTAATCGATCCTTACCGGATGAGGTGGATAGTTCCTCCTTCGTCGGCATCGAACGCGCCAAAGTGCAGTTGTTATCGACTGCAAAGAGAGGAGCCATCCAATTACGGAGAAGAAATGTAGGTCTGGATCTGGCTAAGGACGTTTTTCAGGTACACTGCGTTTTAGCCACCGAGCGGCGGATCCTTAATAAGGAAATCAAGCGCACCAAGTCACTCCCATTTATGATAGACGGTCCTACGCTGAGTGGCTGGCATTGGAGGTTTGCGGCTCAGCCCATCATTGGGGTCGTAAATTGCGAACGCTTGGCCACGGTCTTCAGCTTAATTTATCCGACGGCGCGCAGATACGCGCACTGTGCAAAGCCCGGCTTCCGGCGCGGATCACATTTCTGTCGTTGCTGTCAAATACACAACCCAAGTCAAGCTTACATCCAGAAAAACGAAAACCCACGCTTATGCGTGGGCCTCGGAAGGAGGGCAATACAAGTTTGCGTCTCAAAATCCTTGTGGAGTGAGGCAGATTAAGAGTCGAGTGTGAGGACACCCCAAGCGATACCAATCTGGCGAGGTCGACATACCGGGACGGATAATGCCGTTGAGGATCGGTTCGAAACGGACCTAGGGTCAGGATTCAAAACCAATAGATGACGGTTGCTGTGAGTGCGATTGCGGAGAGGAAGACTTTGGGACAGCGATCATAACGTGTCGCTACGCGCCTCCAGTCCTTGAGCCTACCAAACATGATCTCAATACGGTTGCGCCGTTTGTATCGGCGCTTGTCATACTTCACGGTTGTCTTGCGTTGCTTTCGACCTGGGATGCAGGCGCGTATCCCTTTGTCTTTTAACGCATCTCGGAACCAGTCTGCATCATAGCCACGATCCCCGAGCAGCCAGTCGACATCTGGAATACTGCTCAGTAGCGCTCGCGCACCGATGTGGTCACTGACTTGGCCAGCGGTGACAAAAAGGCTGATCGGTCGCCCTTGGCTGTCACAGATAGCATGCAGTTTGGTATTCATGCCGCCCTTGGTTCGGCCCCCTCTCGGCAGCATCCTTCGGATGCGCCTGCCGTGCAGTGAATCAGACGGCCACGCCCCCCCTTTTTCGCGGCCATGCTGGTCGCGGTACGATGTGCTTTCAGATAGGTCGCGTCGATCATCACGGTCTTTTCCTCGCCGTGTTCGGCTGCCAAGCCGACCATCATCCGAGCGAAGATACCTTTCTCACTCCAACGCTTCCACCGGCTATAAAGCGTCTTGTGCGGTCCGTATTCTTTGGGAGCGACACGCCACCGCAACCCATTGCGATTGATGAAGATAATCCCGCTCAGCACCCTCTTGTCATCGACCCGTGGCTTGCCATGCGACCGCGGGAAGAAAGGGGAAAGTTTGGCCATCTGCTCGTCAGTCAGCCAGAAAAGGTCGCTCATATCACCGCTCCGTTTTTCGAACCGTGAATCATGCAGCGCTTTGAAAATCAATGCATCCTGACCCTAAGGAGTAAATCCTTTCGGCACACCGAATATCGGAGAGTCTACGCTGCGACCTGTCAACGAATGCAGAAAAGCAATCAGGTTTTCGATTTCCAATTCCGCAAGCTGGATCGGATCAATATCAATTTTCTTGCGTTGACGTGCCATTTCATATTGGTCCTGCCAAACCAGAAAATCCGTTTTTTGCAACCATGGCACCTTGGGTAAGGCAGCCATTTGAGGGGTCCATTTGTCTAGGCTGGCCTGCGGATCCAAATGATGGCGAATGACGCTTTCAAGATCGGGGAAAGCGCCATTGTGACCGTAAGGCGCGGTCAGGGCAACATTGCGTAGCATCGGGGTACGGAACCTGTAGGCATCCTCAAGGCGGTTGCTTTCACCCATGCGGCCGACATCCCGGACGAAGGGATCCCACTGCCGGGTGCGACCCGGCCCAAAGGGTGGCAAGCCCAGTGCATGGAACTTCTGATCTGACATGAGCGGTCCGCGGTGGCAGGCGGAGCAGCGGGCTTTTCCGTAGAACAGCCTCATCCCCTCGATTTGCGCAGGTGAAAGGGCATTCATGTCGCCCGCAAGATAGTGGTCAAACGGGCTGTCAGTGCTACGCCACTCGATCGCCATGAAAGCGGCCAGAGCGTTGGCGACTTGCGTGATCATGATGTCCTCGGTCGTCTCGACCTCATCAAAGGCGGCGACGATGGCCGGACCATAGCGAGGATCGGTGCGGACGCGTTTCGCCAGAATGGGCCAGCCCTTGTCGATACGATCATGCACCGCGCCTGTGACTTCATTTTCGGCCACATTGCCCGCCATCTCGAATTGTGAGGTCAGGGGGAACAGAGCCTGTGCCGCCAGCAGGGAGTTCAGGCCCTCGGGCAGCCACTCCTGCGCCGGGGAATTGAAGCCGTTGCCGTAGACGTCGGAAATGCTCAGCCTGCCGTCGTGAAAGACGGTGTGTATGTCCTTGGCCGCAAGATTCCACAGGCCCGGAGAGTTGCGAGGGATGCGCTTGCGTATTCTGTCGGCCCCGGTGCCGGGTGTGCGGTCCGGCCCCAACCCCTGCCCGCCTTCTCCTATGCCCAGCGACAACCCGTCCGAAGTGCCGAAATCCGGGTGGTGACAATGGGCGCAGGCGATGTTGCGGTTGCCTGACAGGATCGGGTCGTAAAACAGTTGATGACCGATGGCGGCCTGTTTCATATCAAAGGGGATAAAGTCATCATCGGTCAGCGGGCGCGGCAAATCCTGTGCTACAGCGGCCCCGACCCAGAAGAAGGCAACGATCCCATGCGCCAGCTTGTTTTTGCCCTTTGCGTATTTGCGTCTCCGGCTCTGTCCGAACTGGAACAAGCCCGCGATATGATGGAAGCCGGACAGTTTGCAGCCGCGCGCGAGGAACTTCTTCCAGCCGCGCGCTCGGGCAACGCCGAGGCTGAAGAGTTGATCGGCGTGATGTACGGGCTGGGTTTGGGGGTCGAGCAGGATTACGAACGAGCCTTTGAATGGTATCTGCGCGCCTCGATGAAGGGGCATCCGGGGGCGCAGTCGGGCGTTGGCTGGTATTATGAATTGGGTCTGGGCATGCCCGCGCCCGATCTGGTGCGTGCGTATATGTGGTACACGCTCAGCGCCATTGGCGGCGACCCCGACGCGGCGATCAGCCTTGAGGAAGTGGTCAAGAAAATGTCGCCGCAGCAGATTGAAAAGGCGCATGTTCTGGTCAACGACTACAAAGGGTGGATGTACCCGTTTCGGTGAGGGCCAGGCCGCAAAGCCCGGCCCAACCGTTCACTTCAGATCCGCATCACGAGCGGCGTTGACGTCCGCCTCAGCCGCCGCGACCGCCTCGGTCAGTGCAGCAAAGATCTCGTCGCCACGCGCAACGTTGGACTGGAACCAATCATAAACTGGCGTTGCGGCCTCTTTGAACGCAGCCTTCTGATCGGGTGTCAGCACATAGAGGTCTCCGCCACCGGCGACGAAATCTTCATAGGCTTGGATCGACTTGCGCTTGGGGGAGGCGAAAGTGGCCTGTTGCAGGGCATAGAACCCGTCGACCACGACGCGGCGCAGATCCTCGGGCATCTCCTGGAACTTGGCGTTGTTCATCCACCACAATGCGCCCATATAGGCGTGGCCGTCCAGCGTTACGTATTGCAGGCCCGCATCCGGGAATTTCATGCCCATGATGTCGGTGATGCCGTTCTTGGATCCTTCAACGACACCGGTCTGGAAGCTGGTGAACAGTTCCGGCCACGGGATCGGGGTGGGCGACGCACCCAGCGCCTTGACCAGTTCCTGCGGCAGGTCGGCGACGACGGTGCGGATTTTCAGACCTTCCATATCCGCGGGCTCGGCAATGCGGCGCTGTGTGTTGGCAAAGTTGCGCCAGCCGCCTGTGTTGCCGATGGTCATCAGACGGATTGCGCCGCCAGAGTCCTCAAGCGCCATGTCGCGCATTGTGCGGGTGAAATCGCCCGACAGGACATGCTCGGCAATGCGGTCATCGGCCATCAGATAAGGCAGGTCCAGAACCTGCACGTAAGGAAAGATGCCTGAGGCACCGCCCGAGGTCGAGATGTAGATGTCGATGGTGCCGTCTGCCACGCCCTGCAAGCATTCGGCCCCGTTCGAGCAGAGCTGTGTGCCGATGAACAGTTCGACCTCGATCGCGCCGTTCGAGGCAGATTCGACATAGTTCTTGAAGACGATCAGACCGTCATAATCCTCATCGTTTTCGTTCGAATTTGCGGTTGCGCGCAGCGTATAATCGGCGGCTGTCGCAGCCATGGCGGACGCCGCCACCAGCGATGTGGCCACCGCTGCGGTTTTGATGAATTCTCTGAGCATGCGTTTCCTCCCTGTGGAACTCAGTTAGTTGGCAAATCCCGTTATCCTCGGGATCGTCATGGATAGTGCGGGTATGTAGGTGATCAGGAAAATCACGATGATTTCGACCGCCAGGAACGGCAGGATCGCCTTGGCGATGGTTTCAACCCGTTCGCGCGATACGGCGGCGGCCACGAACAGCACAAGGCCCATTGGCGGGGTGGCGAGGCCGACGGTCAGGTTGACGCTCATGATGATGGCGAAATGGATCGGGTCGACGCCGAGACTGGTGAAGATCGGTCCAAGGATTGGTCCAAGGATGATGATCGCGGGGCCTGCGTCCAGGAACATGCCGACGATGAACAGCAGCAGGTTGATCAGGAACAAAAGGATCAGCGGGTTTTCTGACAGGCTGAGGATCAGCGAGGCCAGTTGTTCCGGCGCATGGCTGAGGCTGACGACCGTCTTGAACGCCATCGCAGCACCAACCAGCAGCAGAACAACGGCTGAAGTCATGCCTGCATTGCTGAGCACCTCGGGGACCTCTTTCCATGTCAATGTCCGCAGGATGAAGAACCCGATGATGAAGGCATAGCCCACGGCGACTGCCGCAGCCTCGGTCGGTGTGAAGATACCACCCAGAATACCGCCCAGAATGATGACCGGTGTCATCAATGGGAAAAAGGCCTTCAAACTGGCCTGACGCCGCTCGGGCCATGAGTATTTGCGGCTGGCGACGGGGAAGTCATAGCGGTCGGCCATCAGTTTGATCATCAGCATCAGACCGACACCGACCATCACGCCCGGCACGATCCCCGCAAGGAACAACGCGGCCACGCTTTCGCCCATCACATAGGCGTAGATGATCATGATGCCCGAGGGCGGAATGATCGGCCCGATCACGGAACTTGCCGCCGTGATCGCGGCGGCGAATTTCCGGGTATAACCCTGTTTCTCCATCGCCGGGATCAGCATCGACCCTAGCGCCGAGGTGTCCGCCACGGCGGATCCCGAGAGGCCCGCAAACAGGATCGAACTCAGCACGTTCACATGCGCCAGACCACCGCGCAGATGACCCATCAGAGCCTGCGAAAACTCGACAAGGCGGATGGTGATGCCGCCTCGGTTCATGAGCTCTCCGGCCAGCATGAAGAAGGGGATCGCCATCAGAGGGAAGCTGTCCATGCCGTTATAGACATTGCGATACAGCAACGTGATGTCGTTCGTCTGGCCGTTCAGCCACAGCAGGATACCGGGCGCCGCCAGCAAAGCGAAAAAGACCGGCAGGCCGATCAGCAGGAAAATCAGGAAGGTGGGCAGGAACCAGATCAGCACTTATTCGGCCCCCACTGCCGCATCAGGAATTTCAGGCAACAGGTGGCCGCCGCCCAGCAAGGTGATGAAGGATCGCAGGATCAGCTCGATATTCACCGAGATCAGCAGGATGATCCCCACCAGCAGCGATGCCATCATCCAACTGCGCGGAATGCGATACCATTCATCGAACCCGAAAGAGGTGGGCAAATACAGCGCGGCAGTGGCGAATTTTCCGCCAAAGCCGGTAACCTCGGACCAGCCGATATTGACCGCGACCAGCAGGACGGCGAACGAGAGCAAAAGCAGGAACAGATTCAGCGTTTGACCGATGATACGGGGAAGGAAGCGTTCCAGCATGTCTATGGCCACAAAGCCGCCACGCCGAAAGGCAGTGGGCGCCATTAGACCGGTCATCCACAACATGCAGAACCGCGCGGCCTCATCCGGCCACGGCAGCGCATTGCCCAGAACGTATCGGAAAAACACCTGGATCAAGATTGCGATCACCATGAGCGCAATCGCAACAACACCAAACGCGCGGCCCAGACGCAGCACGGTTTCGTTCACGAATGCAATCGGTGCAAGCACCGATGCCAGTCCGCCCATGCGGATCCTCCCTTGGTCAGCCGTGGGTGTCCCCCACGGTCATCAAATCGCGCTTAGACTTTCGCGAATTGGCCGAGTTTCCCGGCATAAAAGGTCAGCGCGTCTCCATCCGACATGCTGGCCTTGAGAACCTTTCCAACCACAATAACGTGATCGCCTGCATCGTGATACGCGTGCTGTTCGCATTCGAACCGCGCAAGGCAATCTGCCAACACCGGCGTCCCATTCTCACAGCGCTCGTGGCTGATGTCCCGCAGTGCAAATGCGTCTTTCGAGCAGCCGAAGCACAGCTCGGCCTGGTCCGACGACAGCACATGCACGCTGAAATGGCGGGCCTTGTGGAAATAGGGGAAGCGACGCGAGTTGCGGTCTCCGGCCCACATGATCAGCGGTGGGTCAAGCGACAGGGACGAAAAGCTGTTGGCGGTGATGCAGACCGGACCGTCCGCGCTGTTGCAGGTCACGATGGTGACACCGGTTGCAAAGCGGCCGAAGGCGTCGCGCAGGGTACGTGTGTCGTCCTTGTGTGGAGTGAAGGTGCGCGTCATGTCCTTTGAGATTGCGTTCATCATGGTACCTCATGTCCCAGTGCCGCCTCGTACAGGCGGAACCAGCTTTCGCGATCCAGTTTGACTTTCAATGCGTCCGAGGCGCGTTTGATCCGGTCCAGATTGTTGGTGCCCAGAACCGGCAGGATGTTGGCCGGGTGGGCCAGCAGGAACGCCACAGCGACGGCGGCGCGATCTACGCCGAACCCGGCTGCGATTTCATCGGCAACGACCCCAACCGGCGGGTTTCCGGCCATCAAAAAGCCTCCACCCAGCGGCGACCATGCCATCAACGGATGGCCATGCTGTTGGTGAAAGGCCAAATCACCGTTGGTGAATGGGCTGATCTGACCCAGAGAAATTTCGATCTGGTTGGTGACCAACGGCGTATTCATCGCCGATTGCAGCAACGACCAATCCCAAGGGCGGAAGTTGGACACACCAACCGCGCCGACCTTGCCACTGGCAACCACCTCATCCAGCGCTGCACCGGTTTCATGGTGATCCATCATTGGATCCGGGCGGTGGATTAACAGCAGATCGATGTGGTCAATCGCCATTTCCGACAGCGACGTGTCGACCGATTTCAGAATGTGGGCGCGCGAGGTGTCGTAGTATTTTACCTTCGCATCCGCGTAACGGCCAACCGGCGCGACGATGTCGCATTTGGTGACGATCTCCATCTTCTGACGCAGGTTTGGATTGGCGCGCAGGGCGGCACCCAGCACGGCCTCGGCCTGGTAGCCGCCATAGATGTCGGCCTGATCGAAGGTGGTGATACCCTGATCCAGACAGGTCTGAATCTTGGCCTCGACATGGCCCGCGGACGTGTCACTGTCATCGCCCAACCGCCACATGCCATAGACAAGGCGGCTCATCTCCAGCGAGTCAGATAGTTTCACACGTTGCATCAGCGGCGTTCTCCGTTGCCCAGCGGTGTGGCCGGGGTCGTTTTGGGAACCCTTCCGTAAGCTTCGGGAAGAGAACAGGTTTTCAAATTCGGCAACACGCGAGCGCCGAAATGGCGGGCTTCGTCCAGATGCGGGTAGCCCGAGAAGATGAAGGCGCGGATGCCCATCTTCTGGTATTCCTCGACCTTCGACATAACCTGATCCGTCGATCCGACCAGAGCGGCACCGCAACCAGACCGTGCCCGGCCAACACCGGTCCAGAGACCGGGTTCGACATAGCCGTATTCATCCGCCAGATCGCGGTTTCTGGCCTGATGCGCCACCCCCAGCGAGGTCGAATCCAGCGCCCGTTCGCGGATAGCGCGACCATATTCGTCGTCCAGCTTCGAGACGATGTAATCCGCGTATTCCTGTGCTTCAGCCTCGGTATCGCGAACGATCATATGGACACGCAACCCGTAATCCAGCGTGCGGTCGCAGTTTTCAGCGACGGCGTGAACGGCCTTCATCCGTTCAGCCAGTTGATCCTTGGTTTCAGGCCACATCAGGTAGACGTCACAATGCTCGCCGCACAGGTCCAGGGCAGAGGGAGAATAGCCGCCGAAATAAAGCAGCGGGCCGCCGGTCTGATATGGCTTGGCCGGGTCGGTGGTCAGGCCCGAGAAGTTGTAGACCTCGCCTGCATGATTGATCTCATCCTGCGTCCAGGCCTGTTTCAGAATCTCCACCACTTCGCGCGAGCGCTGATAGCGGAACGCGCTGTCGGCCTTCTCACCGGGAAAGTCGGATGAGATGATGTTGACCGTCAAACGCCCCTTCAGCATGTGGTCCAGCGTTGCGATGGTGCGGGCCAGCATGATCGGTTGCATCTCGCCACAGCGTACGGCGGCCAGCAGGTTGATCCGGTCGGTGATCGGAGCGCAGCCGGCGACAAAGCTCAGCGTGTCTTGACCGACCTGATAGGAGGACGGGCAGAGGATGTTGCGAAAACCCTGCGCTTCGGCCTCTTTCACAATGTTCGAGCAATGCTCCCAACTCGACCGCAGGTCACCGTCGGGAACGCCAAGGAACTGGTAATCATCGGAACACAGGGCAGCGAACCACGAAACTTCGGCCGCATCCAGATCGGGGGATGTGATGGGGACGATGCTCATTTGATTCACGCTCCGTACATCTTTGACTTTCCTCTTGCGTAGCAATCGCTTTGATGTAGATCAATAGTGTATCAATTTTTCCTGCGACCGAGTGAAGCGTCTGCCGTGCCTGCATCCAACCGAAACCCCAATGCCCTGCCGGTATATATTCAGATCGCGGAACTTCTGATCCGTGACATCGCGGCTGGTCGCCTTATTGACGGTGAACGATTGCCGCCCGAGCGCGAGATGGCCGCAGAGCTGAATGTCTCGGTTGGAACGCTGCGAAAATCGCTCTCAGAGCTAGAAAAAAAGGGGATGTTGGAGCGAATCCAAGGCTCGGGGAACTACATACGCGAGACCGGTACGCAAAACAGCGTCTATGCAATGTTCAGGCTGGAACTGCCCGAAGGGGGTGGCCTGCCTCGTGCGGATATCCTGTCGGTTGACCATCTGAAAAAGCCGGTTGATCTGCCAAAATTCGGTGCTTCTGACGCCGGTTCGCGTGTCCGGAGGATGCGCTACCTGAATGATACAATCATCGCTGTCGAAGAAATCTGGCTGGACGAATCAGCGGGCCTGATCGACCAGAGCCTGCTGTCCGACTCGCTCTATCGCTATTATCAGCGCCAGTTGGGCTTTTGGATCGCAAGAGCCGAAGACAGGGTTTCGGTCCGGCCTCTACCGGACTGGACGCCTTCTGACTTCACCAAGCCAGCCGGCCAAGCAGTCGGTTACATCGAGCGGTTCAGCTGGTCGGAAAGCGCCGAACCCGTCGAATTCTCAAAAACCTGGTTCGACCCGGATCGGGCCAACTACGTTCAACGTCTGAAGTAGAAGGAAACGCACATGACCCGGACCATCAATTACGGGCTGATTGGATGCGGAATGATGGGGCAAGAGCACCTGCACAATATCGGATTGCTGGAAGGTACCAGAGTGGCTGCGATCTTTGAACCCGATCAGGAGATGGCAAAAGCCGCCAAGGCAATTGCGCCGACTGCAACCATGGCAGGTTCCGTGCAAGAGTTTTTGGCAGTAGAGGAACTGGACTGCGTCGTCATTGTCAGCCCGAACCATCTTCATGTGGACCAGATCTGCGAAATCGCTGAAACACGTCCTCTGCCGCTTCTGGTAGAAAAACCATTGTTCACCGACCCGCAGGACGCGCCCCGGCTCGAGCAGTTGCAGCGCGACTACCCCTGCCCGATTTGGGTTGCGATGGAATACCGGTATATGCCCCCTATCGCTGCTTTGATCGACAAGGCCGAGGCGACAGGTGGGGTGAAAATGCTGTCGATCCGCGAGCATCGTTTTCCCTTCCTCGACAAGGTCGGCAACTGGAACCGGTTCAACCGAAATACTGGCGGTACTTTCGTCGAGAAATGCTGCCACTTCTTCGACTTGATGCGTCTGATATTGCGATCCGATCCGGTGCGCATCACGGCAAGTGGCGGGCAGGCGGTGAACCATCTGGACGAAAGTTACGACGGTCAAACCCCGGATATTCTGGATCACGGCTATGTTCTGGTCGACTTTGCTTCGGGCGCGCGCGCGATGTTGGAACTTTGCATGTTTGCCGAAGGCGCACGCTACCAAGAAGAAATATCGGCCGTCGGACCGGACGCCAAGATCGAGGCGTTTGTTCCCGGACCCGGACGATTCTGGCCCGACCATTTGGGTGCCCCGCCGCTGCCGCAGGTGATCCTGAGCCCGCGCAACCCCAAAGGTCCGGTATCAATGGACGTTCCGGTCGACCCCACCCTTTTGGCGGCAGGGGATCACAATGGGTCGACCTATTATCAGCACAAAGGGTTCCTGGCCGTGCTTCGTGGCGAAACAGCAAAACCGGATGTAAGTTTGAAGGACGGCCTCTGGGCTGTCAGGATGGGGCAAGCGGCACAACAGGCAATTGAAACCGGTGAAACGGTTTATCTGGCCTGACCCGCTCCCGCTGGTCCCTGCCCGGCCTGCTGGTCGGCTGGCCGGTCTGCCTTTCCCTGGCGCTCTTGAACAAGTGCTAGTAACCGACCGTGAACGCAGCACACTGGAAATTGGCTGATTGTGCCTCGTCTACCAACGCAACGGCAAAGTCTTCCATCGATATCTCCGAATTGCCCAGTTCATCGACCAGCAGCGTGTCGGTGCCGGTTCTGAACGCGCCCAGGCGTGGGCCGGGCTGCAAAAGGGCTGGAGGGCTGGCATAAGTCCAATTTGCCGATGTTTCAGAGGCGCAGAGCTCCCATTGCGCCATCGATGCGCGGGCTGTTGGAACGATGTTGTCAGGCAAGAAATCCGGATCTGACAGAACCGTATGCGGACTGCCGTTTGGCAGATGCAGGCGCGCGGCGCCGCCAACGATGATCACCCGAAGACCCGTGCGTGAAGCAGCATTTAGGATCGAACGTGTCAGAGCCACGATCTCGCCTTCGCGCCCGGGCGGAGAGCGCAACGCGCTGATCGCAAGGTCCTGAGACTCCATGGCTTTGACGAGGGTTGCGGGATCTGTCGCATCCGCGATGACCGGTCTGACACCCTCGGGCAGCTTGGCAATCGCTGCCTCGTTTCGAATAGCTGCGGTTACGAGATGCCCGCGAGCAAGCGCTTCCGTTACGACGCGAGATCCGACATCGCCGGTGGCACCAAATACTATGAGTTTCATCGGAGTTCTCCTTTACAATGGGTGGCGGATGGAGTTTTTCAAAAGCTCAGATGGGCGGGTAGGCGCCGTTCTTTGACCAAGCCAGATTGCTGCAAAGACAAGCGCGGCGCCGGCGATTTGCATCTGTGTCAGCGCCTGACCCAGCAATGCCCAACCGATCAGAACGGCGGAGAGCGGGCTGAGAAAACCAAGCGCCGAGACGGCCCCTGGCTCTATCCGTGAGATACCGCGAAACCACAGGATATAGGTGAGCGCAGCCCCGATGAGCGCTAGGTAGAGGATGCCTGAGAGGTTCCGTGCATCCAGTGTTGGAAGCGGCGGCTCGATGAAGACGGCCAGAAGCACCAGCAACAGACCGCCGGCGGTCAGTTGCCAGGCGGTGAAGGTAAGCAGCGGCACCGGAGGTTGCCATTTCCGAGTCAAGACCGTGCCTGCCGCCATCGAGGCCGCCCCGCAAACTCCGGCAATCAAACCGATGGGATCAAGCCTTATACCTGACCCTAGGACAAGCAGCCCGACACCAAAGATGCCGATCAAGGCAGCCATCACGGCCGACGCTCTGATCGCTGTCCCAAGCAGCAGCGCGGCCAGGAACACGACGATCAGAGGCTGTATCGCACCGACTGTCGCCGCGACCCCTCCCGGCAGCCTATAGGCTGCGATAAACAGAAAGGCCCAGAAAAGCGTGAAGTTGAGCGCGCCGAGAACGAAAATGCGCAGCCACCAAATTCCTTTCGGCAAGCGCGGCGCCATTACCAGCAGCAGAAGGCCGGCAGGCAGAGCGCGCAGGGCGGCCATCGTCACCGGATACCCTGAAGGAAGGAATTCCGTCGTCACAAAGTAGGTGCTGCCCCAAACCAGCGGCGCAATGGCTGTTAGTGCAATGTCGATATGTCTCATCGCGGATCTCCATTATCTTGAGGTCAAGATATATCCATTTATCTTGACGTCAAGAGATAACTTCGCAATATAGTTTCATGGACCACGTAGAACGCATCATTGCCCAATGGAACAAGGCCCGGCCCGACCTTGATGTCGGACCGATGGAAATCATCGGTCGGCTGTCACGTTTGACTTCCAAGCTTCGGGGCGAAATGGACAGAACCTGGAAGGCTCATGGGTTGAACGCCGCCAGCTTTGATGTCCTGGCGACCCTGCGCAGATCCGGAAAACCCGATGGCTTATCCCCTGGAGCATTGCTGGATCTGACCATGGTGACCTCGGGAACAATGACCAATCGCATCGATCAACTCGTCAAACACGGCCTCGTCGAGAGGGTGCCAAACCCTGAAGACAAACGCGGGTTTCTGATCCGTTTGACAGAAGCCGGATTTGCGACGATCGAGAAAGCCGTCGTCGATCATGTCGACACACAGCATCGCCTTTTGCGCGGACTAACCTCGGCAGAAGCCAAAGACTTGAACAAGCTTCTGAAAACGCTGGATGAAAGGGTGAACTCCGAAAGCGGGGCGAATTCAAGCGATTAATCGTCGTTCAAGATGCAACGCATGACCACGACCTTTTGGTTCTATGACGCATCGATATGGGCGGCCCAGACCGGTCATCGCTTCTGCGGCGCCCGCCAGACCGGACTTTGGCCGCAGGTGCAAAGTCCTGAACCTTTCGAAGGTGCATTTCGCGGTACGAAGCGGGCGTTCGCGATCACGCGTCAAACGTCTGCTTTGTAGTGCGCCAGGAACATCGCGACGCAATCGTCCAAAACATCTTTGGGCGTCGGGTTTTTACCGAGGAAGAACTCTGGCCAGAAAAAGAAGTTCTTTACCAGCGCCAATAGCTGGTTGGTTGCAAAAACCGGATCAGCCTTTCGGATAACGCCCACATCCACGGCTTCGCTGAACAGCCTGGTTATTGGGTAATCAAGTGTCGCGGTTTCAGTGAAGAATTGCCGGGGCCGGTCAAGGTCACGGATCAATTCTGAGATGACCATCCGATTCAGTCCGATGGCCGTCTCTTCCGTAATCACCCCAATGCAGCGCCGCAAGGCTTCCTTCAATCGCTCGACGAAGTCACGATCCGGGTCAAAGGGCCGAAGGCGGTTCCGACCTATACCAACATGCTCATCGGCGGTCGGGGCATGCAGTCTCTGTTTTCCATCGGAGAAGTCTAAGCCGACAAGATCGTGCAGCCATCCCTGACCATCTACAGCAGTACGGCCTTCACCGCCCCTAGCTCAACGCAATTTGTCGGAAAGCTAACGAATAAGCACGAGGAACTGGCATTTGATCAGTTCTCGCACGTGGACTTCTACTACAAACCCGAGGCGGTAAAAGCATCGTCGGATGCGGTGGTTGAGTTCTTTGGCAGATAAACTGACAAGGCAGAGGTCAGTCCGCGACCTCTGCCATTTTGGTTGGTCAATTACAGGATCGCTTGACCGTTCCCGTATGAGCTTTGCCGTCATCTTATGTGCGGGTTGCAGAACTCGGCCTTCGTTTCGGGGTGCTCGCCAAAGAGGTTACAGCCGATGAAGCGTCACGTATCGCCGTCCTCGACCCAGTGTCGTTTCTTGTCGTCGCCCGGGATCAGATCATAGGTTGTCTGAACGTCTTTCCCAATGTTTTTGGCGTGGAACGCGACAAAAAACGAAGGCGGCACGGTTGCACCATGCATGGTCTTCGCAGCAGCCGGGCCGATATCGTCACCACCCATTGTTTGAAACCCACCCCACTATGCAATAAGTTGTCCTGTGCTCACTTGCTGTCTGTGCAGAACATGGCACTTGGGGCCGACCAGGTTTATAGCGCCGCCCGCCGTACCACGCGCAGAACGCGCCGGATGGCAATTTGCAACACGCCTCAGAAGTATTTTGCAACCTCCCAGACGCGATCACCAGGACCGGAGCAACAGGTCAAATGTCTCGGCTATCATCGGGTTGTCTTTGCGACGTTCCAATGCCGCGAAACTCAGACACGCAGGAACAGACACGGAATTGCAGACGGCAAGCCCGAAGGATTGCTTTTGATGCAGCGCGATGGACTCGCGGCAGAGGCTCAGGCCAATGCCGGACCTGACCATTTCAAGCATCGAAGCTTCTTGATCCACCAGCGCAACCACATTCGGGCGGCAGGCGTGACGTTCGAAAACTTTGGCCAGAAGGCGATGGTGAACAGAGGCTTCGGGCGTGCCGATCCAAGGAAGGGCTGCAAGCGAAGACCAGTCGGACTCTTCCACCTGCTTCTGCCAGCCAGCCGGTCCGATCACGCGATACGTGAATTCGGCCAACTTGATGACATGCACCGGATCGTCTCCGTCCGACCCGATGCTGGATAGGTCATCGGGCCCACACAAGTAAAACCCGGCATCAACCCGACCCCGCTTGAGCCATGTCAAAATATCTCCGCTGACCCCGTGCTTCAGTTCGGTTTCAACATCAGGATGCTCTGCGCGCAAATTCGCCAACAGACGCCCCAACCGGATGAACTCCGGATCGACGATCGTACCGATCGTCAGTTTTCCACTCAAGCGCCCAACGCGCAGGCGGGCGCTGCGTTGGAAATCACTGACTGCATCGAGGACGTGTTGAGCCTTCGCTAATACCGCAGTGCCGTCATGAGTGATCTGCAACCCGGTAGCGGTTCGGTTGAACAAAGTAAGCCCCGTATCTTCGGAAAGACGCTTGATTTGATGGCTGATGGCCGGCTGTGTCAGGTTCAGCACCTCGGCTGCGCGTGAAACACTGCCTTCCCGGGCCACCGTCACGAAGGCCAGGATGGTGTTAATGCTCGAAAACCGGTCCATATAAAATTTACTAATATGGTATTGTGCAAATTGTCATTAGCTTTTTGCCTGCCGCTCCCGCAGAGATCGGTAAAACCAGCGTTCCGGGAGGGGGCGTGAACCACATCGTTGGCTTGTGGCGGAGAAAACGTGCCGCATAATCGTGCAGCCTGCAAGAGAACAGCATACCTTGTTCCCTCTGGCGCACAACTGGCAACGAAAAGACAGAACAGGTGGAAGACAAAGATGTCTGATGGCGCAAACAGGTACGACTATATTGTGATTGGCGGCGGTTCGGCCGGGTGCCTGATGGCCAACAGGCTGAGCACCGATCCAGGGAACCGGGTTTTGCTGCTTGAGGCGGGCAAGCCCGATACCTATCCTTGGATACACATTCCGGTTGGCTATCTCTATTGCATCGGCAACCCGCGCGCAGACTGGATGTACAAAACCGAACCCGCTAAGGGGCTGAACGGGCGCAGCCTGCTTTACCCGCGCGGGAAAGCGCTGGGCGGGTGTTCCTCAATCAACGGGATGATCTATATGCGGGGCCAGGCCCGTGACTATGACAACTGGGCCAAGCTCACCGGTGAAGAGGCATGGAACTGGGAAAACGCGCTGGCCGACTTCAAGGCTCATGAGAACCACTACCGGTTGGATGACGGCGCCGATCCGCGCACCGGCGACAACAGCCGGTTTTCCGATCTGCACGGGCATGGCGGCGAATGGCGGGTGGAAAAACAGCGACTGCGCTGGGATGTTCTGGACAGTTTTGCCGAAGCCGCGGTCGAATACGGCATCCCCAAGACCGATGATTTCAACACCGGCGACAATGTCGGGGTTGGCTATTTCGACGTCAACCAGCGTTCTGGCTGGCGTTGGAATACCTCCAAGGCATTTCTGCGTCCCGCCAAGTCGCGCCCGAACCTGACGATCTGGACCGAGGCGCAGGTTGAGAAACTGACTTTCGAAACAGGCGAGACCGGTCGGTTGCATTGTTCCGGGGCAGTTGTCTGCCACAAAGGACAGCCCGTTGCGGTCGAGGTCTCAAAGGAGGTGGTTTTGTCTGCGGGCGCCGTGAACTCGCCGCAAATCCTGCAACTGTCGGGGATCGGCCCGGCGGCGCTTCTGAAAAAGCACGGAATTGATGTCGTTATGGATGCGCCCTGTGTGGGCGAGAACCTACAGGATCACCTGCAAATTCGCGCGGTCTACAAGGTCAAGGGCACCAAGACGCTGAACACCCTGGCCAATTCGCTGATAGGCAAGGCCAAGATCGGACTGGAATATGTGCTGAAGCGCTCTGGCCCGATGAGCATGTCGCCCAGCCAGTTGGGGGCTTTCACCCGGTCTGATCCGGCAAGACCACACGCCAACCTCGAATACCACGTCCAGCCGCTGAGCCTTGAGGCGTTTGGCGAAGACCTGCATGATTTCCCCGCCATCACCGTCAGCGTCTGCAATCTGAATCCGACCAGCCGCGGGCATGTCCGCATCGCGTCTTCGGATTTCCGTCAGCCGCCCCAGATTACCCCCAATTATCTCGACACAGACGAAGATCGCAGGGTTGCCGCTCAAAGTTTGCGGCAGGTACGCGAGATCATGTCTCAGCCCGCGATGGAAGCTTACGAGCCGGAAGAGTTCAAGCCGGGCATTCAGTATCAAACCGACGAGGAACTGGCCCGTTTGGCAGGCGACATCGCCAGCACGATCTTTCACCCGGTTGGTACGATCAAGATGGGCCGAGAGGATGATGAAACCGCCGTTCTCGATTCGCATTTGCGCATGAAGGGGGTGATTGGGCTGCGCGTCGTTGATGCCTCGATCATGCCAGAGATCACCAGTGGAAACACCAATTCGCCCACGATCATGATTGCAGAAAAGGCCGCAGGCTGGATGCTGGCCGGTCAATAAATCCTGTAGGCATCCGGGTGCAACAACTTCCCAGAGGAACCACGCGCAAGCCGTTCTCCGATCTTCCGGTGACCGGCGTGAGAGTCGCCGACTTTGGCCGGTATATCACCGGTCCTGCTGTCGCAATGTTGCTGGGCGATCCGGGCGCGGCATCAACGATGTTCCGATCGCTCCGCAGCGACGCGACATCCACTTCCCGATGTCTTTGTCCAATCAACCGGCATTTGGCGCGGCACGCATGACCCTGCCGGGCGCGAATAAAATTCAAGCCCGGGGGAATAAACCCGATCGCCTGCGTGTAAGTGTCATGTCTGCGATGATGCAGACGCCCGACACGGAGGAACACCCGAATGACCCGCACTTCTTTTGCGCTGACCGCATCCACCCTGATGGCATGCGCCCTTGCAACCGCCGCCGCAGCTGGCGACTCCCCGGTCCTGACCGGGAAACTGGGCGATCAGACTATTTTGATGGATGCCGACAAGATGACTCTTTATACGTTCGACAAAGACGAAACGGGCAAGTCCTACTGCTATGATCAATGCGCAGTGAACTGGCCGCCGCTGACCGCAGCCGCGGGAACCGAACTGCCCAAGAACTATTCGTTGATCCAGCGCGACGATGGAACAATGCAGGTCGCCTACAAGGGCCAACCGCTGTATCTGTGGATCAAGGACAAGCAACCCGGAGAAATGACCGGCGACGGCGTTAAGGGCGTGTGGCATACCGCGCGGCCATGATTGCGGCGCCAGGGGGCGGTCCGACCGGGCCGCCTTTGGCTTAGACGATGACACGGACATTCGACCAGCAACTCGAAGACGCCTTGCCCGATCTGTGGCGATTTGCGTTTTCACTGACCCAGAATCGCGACCTGGCCGACGATCTGGTGCAGGATGCGGTCTTGCGCGCGATCCGAAAAAAGGGGCTCAGATGGCCGGGCCACCCGGTCAAGCCCTGGGCGATGAAAATCCTGCTTAATTGTTTTCGCAATGACCGGCGGCGCGCTGCGATCCGTCCCGAAACCGATCCTCGGGCGTTGGATCAACTGGTCTCGCCCGGGGCGACCGCCGAAGAGCGATTGGAACTGCGCTGGCTGTGGCGTCGGATCGACGCCTTGCCGGAGGATCAGAAACTTGTTCTGCTGGCGGTCACCATCGCGGGGTTGACCTATGCCGAGACCGCCCGATTGCTGGGCGTCCCGCAGGGCACCGTCATGTCTCGGTTGTCCCGGGCCCGGACACGGCTGCAAGCCCCGGAAGAACAGGCGGGCAAATCACGATTGCGGAGCATGACATGACGACCGAACCGAACATGGACACTCTGATTCAGGCCGCAGTCGACGGCCAGTTGTCGCCATCTCAGCAGGACCGTCTGGACCGGCACCTTGCCGCACATCCCGCCGACCGTGCGCGGCTGGCGGCAATGATCCGGCAGGCGGGAATAATGCGCATCTCGGTGCCGCAGCCCGATCCCGCGCAACTGGACCGGCTGATGCACAGGGCGCGCGAGGGCACCAGTCACGGTGTGTTAGGGCGGCTGGCCGCAGCGGTGGCGATCTTTGCCTTGGGTCTGGGCAGTGGCCTGCTCCTGTCGCGGGATTCTGTCAAGCCCGAGAAATTGATGGCGCAGGCACCAATTCAGGCGGCAGCGGCACACGCCCTTTATTCACCCGAGGTTCTGCACCCGGTCGAGGTGTTCGCCGATGAGCGCGAGCATCTGCAAACCTGGCTCAGCAACCGGCTGGGCGCGCCGGTGATCGCGCCGGAACTGGGAGAGACCGGCTACCGGCTGATCGGAGGTCGGCTGCTGCCACTGGGCCAAGGCCCGGCGGCCTTCTTCCTGTACGAAAACGAATCCGGCGACCGCCTCAGCCTGTTTGCCAATCTGACCACGGACCCAGCTCGAACCTCGTTTCAATACCGGCGCGACGGGGATTTGGGCATCGTGTTCTGGCAGGATGGGCGGTGGGAATATTCCATGGTGGGCCGCTCCGGTCGCCAGGTCATCGAAACCATCGCGCGCAAGGCCCATGAAGAACTGATCTGACAGGGCTATTCCGCCGCGCGCACCGGTTCGCGGTCGGTCAGGGATTTCCACGCGTCATACTGTGACAGAAAGACCTTGCCGTTCAGGTCGTCGAGGAAGTGGGACTGTTTCAGCCTGTCCATGACCGGGCCTTTGACCTCGCTCAGATGCAGACCGACGCCCATGTCGCGCAGGCGGTCATTGATCGCCTCGAGGCTTTCCAGCGCCGAAAAGTCGACCTCGTTCACCGCCGAGAACATCAGAACCACGTTGCAGATCTCGCAGCCTTCGGTCACGCGCGACTGGATCAGATCCTCGAGGAAGCGGGCGTTCACAAAGTACAGGCTTTCATCCACCCTCAGCGTGACCAGCGTGGGGTCGGTCTCGACCTTGTGGCGCAGGATGTTGCGGAAGTGCTGGGTGCCCGGCACCAGCCCCAGCTCGGCCACATGCGGGCGCGAGGTCTTGTACAGATGCAGCAGGATCGAGATCGCCACACCGCTGGCCACGCCGGTTTCGACCCCGGCCAGCAGGGTCAGCAGGATGGTGGCGGCCACGGCGGCAAAATCGGCCCGCGAATAGCCCCAGGTCTTTTTCAGGATCGAGAAATCCACCAGGCTGAGCACCGCCACGATGATCGTAGCGGCCAGCGTTGCCTTGGGCAGGAAGTAGACCAGCGGGGTCAGGAACAGCGCGGCTATCGCCAACCCGATGGCGGTGAAGGCACCGGCCGCAGGGGTTTCGGCGCCCGCATCGAAATTGACCACCGATCGTGCGAATCCCCCCGTAACGGGGTATCCCCCGGAGAACGCGGCGCCCAGATTGGCCGCCCCAAGGCCGATCAGTTCCTGATCCGGGTCAATACGCTGGCATTTCTTGGCGGCCAGCGTCTGCGCAACTGAAATACTTTCGACGAAGCCGATGATCGAGATCAGTATGGCGGGCACCAGCAGCGCGCCGATCAGGTCCGAAGACAGTCCCGGCAGGGTCAGCGGCGGCAGGCTCTGAGGCACCTCGCCGACGATCTTGACACCCCGCGCGTCCAGCCCGAAGGCCCAGACCGCAACGGTGGTTGCCACAACGGCCGCCACTGGCCCGGCCTTGGTCAGCACATCCGCCAGCAGCGGTGGCACCCCAATGCGTCGCAGCGCGGGTTTGAGGTTCTTGCGCACCCAGAACAGGAAGGCCGTTGCCAGCACGCCGATCACCAGGGCGATCCCGTTGGTCTGGCCGAGATTCTCAACGATCGATCCCAGCATCTCGGGCAGAGTATGCCCATGCGCGCTGACCCCCAGGATGTGCTTGAGCTGGCTGGTGGCGATCAGGATGCCCGATGCGGTGATGAAGCCCGCAATTACCGGATGCGACAGGAAGTTGGCCAGAAAGCCCAGCCGGAACACGCCCAGCAACACCAGGAACCCGCCTGACAGAAAGGCCAGTGTCAGCGCCGCCACCGCATATCCGGCGGTGCCCTGCTCGGCCACCTGCCCCACGGCGCTTGCCGTCAGCAGCGACACCACCGCCACCGGCCCCACCGCCAGCGCCCGACTGGTTCCAAAAACCGCATAGAGGATGATCGGCACGATAGAGGCATAGATCCCCGCCTCGGGCGGCAGCCCCGCCAGCAGCGCATAGGCCAGCGATTGCGGGATCAGCATGATCGTGACGATCACTGCGGCGATCAGGTCGTTCGACAGCGCCGCCCGATCATACCGGCGGCCCCAGTCGAGAATGGGAAGGTAACGATAAAGGCTCTGCATGGGGTTTCGTCCTGAAAAGGCGGCGGTCAGCACGAGATGGCTCTGACCGCCAGATCAAGGCCTGACTTGCGCGAAGACAGGACAGAACTTGCGTCGGTTTCGGGGGTGGGCGGCTTATTCAGCCGCGACTTTCAACGGTTCGGGCTTGGCCATCCATTCCTTGCCCTTCAGCATTGCCGACCAATAGACCGGTGGCAGCAGCTTTTCCTTGAGGAACCAGGCCGCGCGGCTGGGTCTGGTGCCGTCGATCAGGAATTTTGGGAAACTGGGTTTCAGAACACCGCCATACCCGAACTCGGCCAGCACGATCTTGCCGCGCTCCACCGTCAGCGGGCACGAGCCATAGCCGTCATAGGCCGCCACCGGCGAGCGCCCTTCGATATCGGCCAGGATGTTGTCGGCCAAGGTCGGCGCCTGCTTGCGCGCGGCGGCCGCGGTTTTGGCGTTTGGGGCGTTCATCACGTCGCCCAGAGACCAGATGTTGTCAAAGCTCTTGTGCCGCAGCGTCGCCTGATCGACATCGACCCAACCCGCCGCATCGGCCAGCGGCGAGACCCGGATGAAGTCCGGCGCCACCTGCGGCGGGCAGACATGCATCATGTCGAACTCGACCGTCACCTGCTCGGGCTGCTCATCGGGTTTGGCCACCGTGAACGTGGCCGTTTTCGCGGGACCGTCCACTGAAACCAGATTGTGAAAGAAATTCAGCGTGGCGTCGTATTTCCTGACGTACTCCATCAGCGCCGGGACATAGTCCTTTACCCCGAACAGCACCCCGCCCGCGTTCATGAACTGGATGTCGATATCCTTCAGAACCCCGCGCCGGACCCACGCATCGCCCGACAGATACATCGCCTTCTGCGGCGCGCCGGCACATTTGATCGGCATCGGCGGTTGGGTGAACAGCGCGCGGCCCGCCTTCAGCCCTTCGACCAACTGCCAGGTATAAGGCGCCAGGTCATAGCGATAGTTCGAGGTCACCCCGTTACGGCCCAGCGTTTCCTCCAGCCCCTGAACCGCGCCCCAGTCCAGCTTGAGCCCCGGAGACACCACCAGACGGTCGTATTTGACGACCCGGCAACCATCCAGAATCACGGCGTTGTTCTGCGGCTCGAACGCGGCCACAGCGGCCTTGATCCATTTGACTCCCCTCGGGATCAGCGAACCCATCGTCTTGGCCGTCTGTTCGGGCGTGAATACGCCGCCGCCCACCAGGGTCCAACCGGGTTGATAATAATGCACGTCGGACGGGTCGATGATGGCGATCGACAAGTCGGATTTGCGCGCATGCAGGCTGGCGGCGGTGGCGATGCCCCCGGCGCCGCCGCCTACGATCACCACGTCAAAGGACGCATCCCCCGTGTCGGTCGGGGTCTTGCCGCCATTGGCGATTCGGCGGGCGACGCCGCTCATGTCGTAACCGGCGACCTTGGTGGCCGTCAGAATCTCGGAGACGGGCCGCTTGTGCGCTGCCTCGTGCAGCGACCACAACGTGGCCGAGCGCGTGCCCGTCCGGCAATAGGCCAGAACCGGGCCCGGCAACTCGGTCAGGGTACGGCCAAATGCCTGCGAGTCATCATCCTTGACCATCCCGCTCTGTACCGGGACATAGCGCGCCTCAAGGCCATGTTTCCGGGCCGCAGCCTCGATCTCGTCAAAGCTGGGCTGATCGGCACCTTCGCCATCGGGCCGGTTGCAGATGATCGCCCGAAACCCCGCCGCCTTGACGGTTTCCATGTCGCCCGGCGTGATCTGCGGCGAGACCGACAGTGCGTCTGATATTTTCCTAATATCCATGTTGCCTCCGCAGATCAGAGTTTGTTGACGGGAACTTTGAGCATCTGATTCCCATCCTGATCGGTCGGGACGTCGCCCGCGCGGATGTTGACCTGGATCGACGGAATGATCAGTGTCGGCATGGCCAGCGTCACCTTCTCCTCGGCCACGGTGGTTTCCCAGCGGATGTCCCGCCCGTTGGGGCCATAGTCGTGACACATGAACAGGCGCGTCTCGTCAGGCAGGCTCAGCACCTTCTGGATCGAGTCATACAGCGTGCCGGCATCCCCGCCCGGGAAATCGGCCCGGGCCGAGCCGCCATCGGGCATGAACAGCGTGTCACCCACAAAAGCCACATCGCCCATGACATGCACCATGCAGGCCGGCGTGTGGCCCGGCGTGTGCATGGCAAAGGCGGTCATGTTGCCGATCTTGTAGGTCATGCCATCGGTGAACAGCGCATCGAACTGGCTGCCGTCGCGCTGGAACTCGGTGCCTTCGTTGAAGATCTTGCCGAACACCTCCTGCACGATCTTGATGTTCTCGCCGATGCCGATCATGCCGCCCAGCTTCTGCTGGATGTAGGGCGCCGCCGACAAATGATCCGCATGCGCATGCGTTTCGATGATCCATTCCAGCTTCAGACCCTGCTTTTCGATCTCGACGATCAGCAGGTCGGCATGGTCGAACGTGATCCTGCCGGCCGCATAGTCGATGTCCATCACGCTGTCGATGATCGCGCAGGCGTTCGACGTCGGGTCCTTGACGATATAGCTGATCGTCGCCGTCGCCTCGTCATAGAACCCCTGAACCTCGGGCTTGACGCTTTGGTCAACAGGATAGGCGCCAATCGGCGTCGCGATCGCGTCTGTCATCCTTTGGTTGTGCGTGTCAATGGACTTCTGATCGTTCATATTCGTGCCTCCTCTTGGGCGCGAGTCGAGCCTTTGTCAGCCGCGCGTCAACATCATTTCGTGAACGGCCGCCATGACCCGGGTATCCGGTGACCGGGTGACGGTACGGATGCCGTCCGGCAGGTTTTCGACATTTCGCGTGATGGGATCGAAGTTGCGGAACATCGCTGCCAGTTTGGCTGTTTCCTCGGGCGTCGCATTTCGGCCGCGCAATCCCGGCGTGTTCACGTCGTCATGGCCTTGCCCTTCCGCTGTGTGGCGATGCCGCATCGGGCTGCCGGCCCTTCCAGCCTGGCGGCCGGGTGCATCGTGCCGCAGAAAACAGGTGCCGAGCGCACCGACCGCCGCAGCGGCAAGCGCCGCAAGGGCAATGCCGCCGAGCTTCGGGATGTTTTTGCGGTCATCCATTTCCGTCTCCTGGGTTTTGGTCCGCCCGCAACCGAGATTCTGTTCAGGGCCTCGACACCTTGGGCGCGAATCTAAAGTTGAAATGCAAATATAACTTTCAAAGCACCAGTTCAGTGACAAAGTCACGAAACCCGCAACCCTTTGGCAATTTTCAGACGCCCTGAGCCTGTCTTTCCAATGCAGGCTTGTCGGTCAAAGTGATCCGTCCGCGCGATTGGCTGATCATCTCGCGCTTCTGGAAATCCTGCAAAATCCGCGTGATGACTTCGCGCGCAGTGCCCAGCTCGCTGGCAAGCTGTTGATGGGTGGCCCGGATTTCATCGCCCCCCTCGGCCAAGACAAGAAGACGCTCGGCCAAGCGCACGTCCAGATGCCCGAAGGCCACATCATCCACCACCCGCAACAGATCGATCAATCGGCGCGAATAGGCCTCGAAGACAAACTGGCGAAAGGCATCCTCTTCCGAGGCCAGACGATCAAACGAGAGCTTCGGCAGAACCACGGCAACGACATCGGTCTCGGCAATACCTTCTGCATTATAAGCTTCTTCGGCCAACATGCAGGCTGTGGTCAGTACACAGCTTTCACCGGCCTCGACTCGATACAACACAATCTCGCGCCCGGAATCCGACCTTTGAGAGACCCGGACCCTGCCGTGATACAGAAAGAGCAGGCTGTCGGGCACATTGTCGGGCCCGAATACCTGGGCACCCTTCGGGAAACTCAGGATTCGGGCGGCTGTCCGCAACCTTTCCCGTACCGGTTTGGGAAGGCGGCTGGTGCCGTGGAAACGCTCGGTCCAGTCGGTGATCGTCATCTTGCCTTGCGCATGGGTGCCACGATGCCCTCCTCGATCGGCGCGATGCGGTTTAGCAACTCACCCCGGTTTGCGGCGATGTCGGCGAGGGTCAGATCATCGAGCACCGCCATGAACGCCCGGGTCGCTTTTTGAATCGCTTGTGACAGCTTGCATATTCCGATCAGCGGACAGGTATTTTTTTCAGGATTGAAACACTCGACCACGTCCAGTGGCCCTTCGGTCAGGCGAATGACATCGCCGATGACGATGTCCTCGGCCGGTTTGGCCAGCCGGAACCCACCACCCCGACCCCGCGTGGTTTCCAGATAACCGGCGCGGCCCAATTCGTGCACGATCTTCACGATATGCGGTCGGGCCAGCCCGTGCACGCGCACGACATCGTCTACGCGGATGCGGTTCGGCGCCTTAAGCGCCGCCAACTGCAACGAACGCAGAGCGAAATTGGAATAGGATGTGAGTTTCATGTACGCCTTTTTTTCGAAACCTCTATTCTAAATATAACTTATTAGCAAGCTCGGCGATCTTGTCACTGACCGGGATGCGGCACGGAACTACCTGAACCGATGAAATAAAGCCCAAAAGACCGAAAGGAAGACCAATGACCTTGCTTCTTGGGGACGTAGTTCCCGATTTCCAAGCCGACACCACGACCGGCCCGTTTTCCTTCCAACACTGGATCGGCGACGACTGGGCGTTTTTTTCAGCCATCCCGCCGACTTTACTCCGGTCTGCACCACTGAAATGGGCCGCATTGCGCAGCTGGCCGACGAATTTTCCGAGCGTGGCGTGAAACCCATCGATCTGCGCACCGACACCGTCGCCGAACACCTGCGCTGGATCGAAGTCGTCAACGACACCCAGCATACGAACCTGACCTTTCTCATCGTGGCCGACCCTGATCTGAAGATCGCCAAACTGTATCAGATGATCCACCCGGCGCAGTCCGAAACCGCCGCGGTACGGTCGATGTTCATCATCGACCCCGACGAGGAGCTGCGCCTGACCATCACCTATCCCATCAGCGTTGGGCGCTACTTCGAAGAAATCCTGCGTGTGATCTATGCGCTGCAAACCAGCGACGCGAAATGCGTGGCCCTGCCCGCCGATTGGGTGCCTGGTGGTGCGGCGATCATTCCATCATCAATTCCGAATGAAAACGCCAAGGAACTGTTCCCGCAAGGTTGGGAAGAGATCCGGCCTTATTTGCGGAAGGTGAAACTGGCCGGCTGAAAGGTCGCCGGACTTGCGCGGGTTCTGTCGCAAATTTCTTTGAGAGTTGTATAGACGAAACTTGAGAGGCGAATACCCCACCAGCTGGATAAATTGCTGAAACGGACGAAGCCCGGGCGCAAATTGACCTTTGCGGATCATGTTTGCCAATTCTATGCCTGCCAGGACAGATGCGGCTGAAACGAGTGATTTGAACCCCAGCATGAGTCTGATCCTTCGTTTGATGAAGCGGTGGTCTTGTTCAATGATGTTGTTGAGGTATTTCAGCCTGACCGTCTCAATCAGGATCGGGCAACCAAAGCTTTTGAGCATCTTGTTGATTGCCGTGATGCCAACTGTATTGGCAGCACTTTTGTCGATGACGATCTTGCGCGGCAAACCGTTAACCTCACGTGCGCGGGCGAAGAACGAGCGGTGAACATGTCTGATCTGTTTTGGCTGACCGACGCCCAGGTAGCGGGTGTTGAGCGGAATAGTCTTCATTAGTCGCAATGGTTTGCGCTGGCGCGATGCGCCGAAGGAATACGGCCCGCACAGTTGAAGGGGACTGTGGCCCCAGTGGGGCCGCGTAAGCCCGGGAAACGCTCTACAACCACAGGAAACGGTGGAGCGGCAAGGGCATCTTCGCCCGGATGATGGCCGGGTTGGCCGCTAAGCACGGAGAAGATAAGACCGTGATGATCTCCTCTCATCGAAACTGCGTTTCGACTGCCGGGCAGTGGACGCGACCTACCTGAAGGCGCACCGCACAACGACCAGTTTGCCGTCAAAAAGGGGGGCGTGGACGCCTGATTCACTGCCCAGCAAGCGCATCCGAAGGATGCTGCCGAGAGGGCGCGATCATGCTTTTTTTGAGCAGGCGCAGTTCCAAGTCCTGTTCTGCCACAACTTCTTTAAGATCGCGGACCTCACAGCGCAGGCCTTTGACCTCGGTCGATGTCGCAGCACGTGCCGTGTCGCCTGCCAGACGTTTCTTGCCGGCTTCCAGGAACTCCTTGGACCAACTGTAGTAGAGGCTCTGCGCTATGCCCTCGCGGCGACACAGCTCTGCAATGCTGTCCTCGCCCTTCAGGCCGTCCAGTGCGACCTTGATCTTCTCTTCCGCTGAATACCGCTTGCGGGTGGCGCGGAGGATGTCTTTGACGACCTTCTCGCCGTGGCTCTTACACGTTCCGGTCATGCGCTACATTTGATCCACTGGATCAAATGCTAAACGCTTTGACCTATATCATCTCCGCTCCTTGGTGGTTACGATGGGCCAGAAACCCTCTCTTATCAAATCGACCTAAACTGTCCCATTGGCGCTGACGTCCGACACGTGGCAGTCCGCAGCGCCACCAGCCAGGAACGAACCCGGTGCATTGCGTGCAGGTCCAACTGGTCCTGGCTCTTCTCAGTGACCGTGTGCAGGTTTGGACGCATCACTGCTTCTGCAATTGCCTCCGCATCATTGTAGTCCTTCTTTTGTCCCTTGTTGAATGGCTTCACATAGGTCGCTGGGATGATCCGAGGCTCAAAACCGAGCTCTCGCAGCAGTCGGCTGACAAAATGCGCGCTCATGCAGGCTTCCATCCCAACGATGCAACGCGAAAGTTTCTCAAAGATCGGCGTTAGTTCTAACCGCTCAATCTTCTTGCGCAAAACGCGCCGGCCTGCATGACCAAAGTCGACGAGGTGGCTTGTGTCTTTACCGATGTCGATGCCCATGACTGCGATCTTTTCCATGTCTTCTGGGATTTTTGGCAAGCTCAAGGATTGGAGACGCTTGACGACACGCTATGACCGATCACCAAAGGTGTTCCTCTCGGCCATCGCGCTCGCCGCTCTCGTCATCTATTGGTTATGAATCCTGACCCTAGGATTGCGCGGGCCAATAGAAGAAAACCAAATCCACCGGCATGCCCGGGCTGATCAGTGAATATTCAAACACAGGATCATCATAGAGGTCATTCATTCCCGAAACAGCATAACCTTCCGTTGGCATCCAGTTTTCGTCAAAACCCATCTCATAGTCGCCATTTTCGTCATGGTAGGCCACAACGCTATAGTAATCGGCATTCAGATCAGGGAAGTCCACGCGTTGCGGTTCCATGCTGGCCGGAAGCGCGATAAAGCCAGCGGCTGCGTTGTAATCCAGTATGTCGAAGGCGGCAGCATTATCAAAAGCCATGACAACAAGTTGACCTTTGTCACTGCGTGAGCCGCGCAGGTTGATCACCAGCCCATAGTCGGAAGGCGTTCCTGTCGAAGAGGCCGAGGTCACGGCGATGTCGGTGCGAAAACCTGAGGCGACCCAGGCTCCGCCAACAAACAGGGCGGCTGTGGCCAGAGCCCCGAAGATGCGTTTTGAGTTGGACGGCATGGCTTGGTCCTCGCCTTAAGAGTGGTTCGAAGTTTTGGCGTCTTGTTTCTTGGGCTGCCAGCCGGGCGGACGGAACAGAACCGCCAGCTTGTTCCGGAAACCCGGCATACGCCACGCATCGCGAAAGACACGGGTAAAGCCGTGAAAAAACGCCACAAACGGATTCACCGAATTGATGGGCGTAACCAGACCATAGGTGACTTCCTCGTTCTCCTCTTCGAATGTGCCAAACATACGGTCCCAGATGATGAAGATCCCGCCATAATTCTTGTCCAGGTACTTGCGGTTTGACCCATGGTGCACACGGTGATGCGACGGCGTGTTCATGATGTACTCAATGGGCTTCCAAAGCTTGCGAACCACCTCGGTGTGCAGCGCCGTCTGGTAGAGCTGCACCAGAAGTTCCGCAATCAAAACAACGAAGGGATTGAAGCCGAGAAGAACCAACGGCAGGTGGAAGAAGACGGGCCAGAAGCCATCCAGCGGACCATGCCTGTAAGCCACCGAGATGTTGAAGAAAGGTGAACTGTGATGCACCGAATGGGTGGCCCACAGAATATTGATCCGGTGCAGGATTCGGTGTTCCCAGTAATAGGCAAGGTCCGCAAGAACCAGCACAATCAGGAACGACGCCCATGTCGTGGGAATGTCGAACACAGCATATTGCGACGCCCAGACATACGCTCCGACATAAAAGCCGGCCATCAGCACAAAGGTAATCGCAATGAAAAAGCCAAGAGTGATGAAGTTGGTGACCGTGTCCCCAACCATCTCGAAGCTAAGCTTTTTCCCTATGGCGTAGCGTACAAGCTCAAAGATCAGGAAACCTATTGCAAAGACGAAAAACCACTCGTCGATCATTGTCTCCCAATAGTTGAGCTGAAAGTCGCTAATGTACGTGTTGAGGAGTTCCATTCTCATCGCCTCCTAATAAATTGTCTTTTGTGACAAGTAATGGATTTCAGACCCATGTCAAGTAGACCGCTCGACAAATGAAGCTCTGGTTTAAAAACGCATTCACCGCAGGAAAACGCTGCTTAATAAAGAAAAGGGTTTGGCCGCTCTCGAGCTCAGATCTTCTTCCCGAGCACAGCATCGTCGTTTCGCAATATATAATACAGCCCGGGCCGGAAACTTCGGACGGGGGTTCACCAGAACGAACCATCCCCGGTCGGATGGCAATCTCGATGACGAATGGCATCTGGACGAAGTTGTTGTCTCGATCGTGGGAGCCGACGCGTTCAGAACCAATAGCGAGCAAGCATTCAAGTGTTTACACTTGGCCGCCTGCGGTCAAACGAATGCCACGATCATTGCGGGGCATTTCATGCGATCACCGCTTGAAAGTATGGTGTTACCCAATCAACCCAAGTCGTTCGCCCGGAGCCGCAAAACGCCGTAGATTGGGGAGTATCTCAGTTAGGGTCGCATCCTGAACACCAAACCAACGAGAAAGGTCTGCATAGAGCTGATCGGTAGAAGTCGTTGGGATCAGCACGCCGTCACCCACATCCAGCGGGTTGTCATCGCCCAACCCCAGGACAGGGTAGTCACCGAAAATTCGGCCACCGACAATGGGATCCCCCATCACCAAGGTATTGCCGCCCCAACCGTGGTCCGATCCGTTGCCATTCGATGTGAGCGTGCGGCCAAAATCGGAACCGGTAAAGGTGACAACCCTGTCCGCCAGCCCCATGTCTTCGAGCGCGGACTGGAAGGCGCCCAGAGCTTGGGACAACACGGCAAGCATGCTGGCATGGGTTTCAAGCAACTCATCATGATGGTCCCAGCCGATGTAGCGCACAAAAAAGTCTGCTGCTCCAGCCCGAGACGATCAGAGGCGGCGATGGTGCGGCCACCATCTTGAGTTGCTGTGCGAGGTCAGTTTCAGGGAACCTGCCCGGGGCCTCAATGCCCTTGGTGGCGGCAGCGAAAGTCTCGTGCTGGGCCTGGGCGTTTCGCGTCAGGCGCAGGTAGGTTTCCCTGAAGGGATCTCCGGACTGATCGGCTGACATCATACGATTGAAACTGTCATTCAGCAGATCATTGAGTGGGGTAAAGCATGTTTGCCATTGGGTGCATTCCTCTTCTGGAAAAGTTAAGCCACCGATGGAAAGAAGTCGCCCGGCAGCATGAAAAAACCCAGCACAACCCTGGCGTTCTGGATACACCAGAACAGGACCGGCTCAGTTGCCATGCAGACATCGGTCAACAAGAAAGCTTGTCCAGACGATATGCCAAGGACGCTCCAATATAGAAACAACAGACCCCAAAGAAATTGATAGCCCAGGAGAATCGAGGTCATCAGCAGGGCGAACACAATGTAGTTTGCGGATTGGCTGCGTTTTATGCGGGGTCTGCCAGATTATCACATAGCGAAATTGCCATCGCCTTCGACTGGTTCACCCACTCTGCCGGCATCTCCAAGGCAGCAAGCGATGCCGTGTTGAAGTAAAGCGCCACTATGCCATGCGCTGCGCGCTGGGTGTTGACCTCTGAAGCCCCGGGATAGTTCCGCTGCAAAACCTCAGTAACCTGCGCTTCAAATCCAAGGATCGAAGCCCGGCAGTTTATTCTGAGTTCACCATCCTCTTTGGCCCGAGCCGTAAGAGCCGCAAATGCCAGAACCAGATCGGGTGACGAATCTGACTGATCGGAGAATAGGTAGTTCACCAAGGCATGTGCGGGCTCTGAGTCCGGCAATGCGGCAACCAATTCGTTCGCAGCACTGTTGAACTGGTCCAACACGTAATCCTGCAAGGCCACGATCATCTCATCCCGGTTGCCAAGGTGGTGACGGATCAGTGGGCGGGTCAACCCCGCCTCTTTTGCAATCGCACTCAAGGTGGCACTATCCAGGCCCATCCGTGCGACACAGCGCACAAACGCCTCCATGACCTGACCATAGCGCTCATCGCGATTTGAAGGGCGTCCCATTGTTCTAATCCCAATATTTCAGCCGCAATGACGACTGAGCGGTTCCACCGGCTAAGACAGAAACATCCTTGAATTCTGGAGGCAGGCCCTCGGTCGGGACCTGGACCTTCATGTCCAGGTCACCATCCATGTCCTCATCGTAAAGAGCGGCAAAAGCGTAGTCTCCCAGGGGTAAATAATGAAACGTGAAGGCGGTCTTTGAGCCGGACGCCGGTATCTGTGCCATCGCTGCCGCATTGGTTACGTCCATTGCCTCAAATGCGTCAGCTTTATTGAAGCCGGCTACGATGATTACTCCATTTCCGTTTCGAAGGCCTTCAACAGTAGTCAGAAATGGTGCGTTATTGGAGGGTTGAGCAAAAGAGCTGTTTGCAATGGCCAAAAAGGCTGTCATCGCCGTGTATCTCAAAAATCGCATCAGATCACCGAAAGCTGCCAAGTGTAAGCGAACATAGGTGAAGCACGATTAATTCTCAAATGCGACAGCAAACTGCAATCCCAAACCCCTGAACGTTCAAATCGGTCATAAGAACGTTGGTTTCCACACTCTCCCACACACGAACTAGGCTCCAGACTCATTGAATTACAGCCAGAACAGCACGGTAGCTGCTAGAGCGATGGCCAAAAGGAATACCTTTGGGCATCTGTCATATCGGGTTGCCACACGCCGCCAATCCTTCAGGCGTCCGAACATGATCTCGTATCACTGCCCGGCAGTGCATTGCACAGCAATGTCACGAGAGGGGCGGTTGCGTCGTTTGTAGCGGCGCTTGTGGCGACCGCTAAATTTCTTTTCATCATCTACAACCGGCTCAAGAATCCCTGCTTTCAACTATTGCTGCGCCTGCGCCCTCTTGCACTCGATGTAATCCGGAATTTTAGCTACAGGCACAGCTCGGACCAATTTTTTGATCAATTTCTCAGCTTGCTAGACGCGAGCGGTTTGACGCATTGAAAAGTGGTCGTTTGGGCCGCGAAGCAGTCCGGACTTTGTCAAAGCACTCCTAACCGTTTTCGGATGCAGAGCATACTTTCTGGCAAGCGACGCTACTGAGTGAACCCTCGCTTGATCTACCACTGAGCCAAATAGCAACGTACCTAGCTCTACTCGGACGTTGTCCAAAATGAACTCCCGAAAAACCTCTTTGAAAGGTCCGATGTGCTTAACACCGCATTCGGCCTGGACCCAGTGAAAAAGCCCTCCGAATGTTCCCTGCGGCCCGGACTGCGATTGGTTCTTTTCAGAGCTATTCAATAGGTATCTCAGGCCGTTTCGAATTCCCTTCTCGCCCCTCGATGTGAACTCGTAACCTACCTTAGCGGCGTGATCCCAGTTGTCTTCGTTTAGCTTCGAAAACGCGGTATGAGCCCCAAACTCAACGCATGCCCGAAGCATCTCGGTAGAACGGTTCGCCAGATCAATCGGCTGGCTATCCATCCAGCTCGATACCATATGACCTTCCAACCGTTTCTCCACATAACCTTGAAGTTCAGAAGGTCTTCGAGTTTTTGAGTGCGCCAAGATGTCCTCAAGATCCCCAATGTTAGGTTTCAAGTACGAAGTGTCGATCTTCGCACCATTGCTTGTTGCCTTGCGCGCTCGAACCAAAGGCACGCTATGATATCGACAGGTTCGAACCGGGTTAAATGTCCAATTGATGCTTGCTGCGCCAATTCCCAATCCGTCTCGATTGGTCTCAATGTCCGAAAGTAAGCAAGCCGGGCAGAAAGTTTGCCTGTTTCTTAAGAGAAATTCCTGAAAGAAGTTCTCGCTGCGATAACCGTAAGCGGTATTCTCTCAGGAAGGGCTCAACTATTTGGGAAATAGCAAGGTAGCTACAAGTCTTACGCCCCAACCGTCAGGTCCACTATCTGGGCCGTCGGCCCAGTAGCGTACTCCCCCGCCTACGCTGATAAGTTGATCCCCGAGTTGGGTAACTTTGGTGACAACACCGTTGATTGGCACAGACCATTGATCGGTTTCCCAGTTGTAGGTGGACTCAGTGTTTAATGTGAACGTCCACGCGTTCGAATTTGTGTAGGAAATAAATGGCTGTAAGAACGTCTGGTTGATGTCGGTATCACCATCAATGTCCCAGATGTGATTTGTAAGGCCACCATATGTCCACTGACCCTGCTGTTTGAGTGCCACGCCGGTAACTCCAGCACCCCACTCTCCGAGACCTAAGCTGTTATCTGTCGACGTTGGCAGCAAAAAAATGGGGCCAGCCCCCCAGATCCAACCGCCCGCACTTGGTTTTTTGGGCGAAAGGAATAAGCTTTGAACAGTATCTCCTAGCCCAGTCTCGGATCCAGAACCCGGCAGGCCACCATCTATGGAGGCAATTGGAAGAATTGTTCGGGATATGAGGTTCCAATCATCCGTAAGATCAAAGGGAACAACCGGTTGTACGTTTAATATCCAATGCGAACCATTTCTGTCGGCACCCAAATTCTGATCATAGTTCAGCTGGAATGGTACACTAATGAGAGCGGCCACGGGGTTAGCAAGTTGCTTTGCTAGTTCTTCTTCCTGGGACTCTGCCCACGCAGTACCAGAAAGGGCACCAATCCCGGCAAGTATGGAGCAGCGTAGCAACCTGAGGTTCATAGGCGGTCTCCTCTTAGCTGGCCGTTTTCTCATGGGTGGCTTGCACTTGAGATCGCCAGGTTGGCAATGACGTCAATGGCCCACTCACAGTCCGCCGCCGCCGAACTGGATGAAATTATCCAGCACGGTTGACTTATAGCCAAAATACTTGATCGAACATGGCTTTCAGACTGTCTCCATAAGCGTATCCGAAAGCACATCCTCGGAGAGGGCCCCCGGTGCGCCTATCGCGACAAGCCTTGTTTCGGGTTTGCGGTCACCCCATGTTCCATCCCGTGCGATGTCCATACGTTTTCCAACGACCTGAACAAGAATGCGATGATCCGGATCCTCCTCACTGAAGACAAAACCCTTGAGACGATAGACATCACCGGGAAGCTTCCGAATAGCGCTGCGGAGAGAGGATAGGCTTATGGGGTGTTCAGCTTTCATCATAGTTGTTGAAAAGCTGTCTGAATGATCAGCGTGGCGGCAACCGCAGTCGGGGCCATGTTCATGATGATCGGGTATTTCTGTTTGTAGCTGTTCGGCGGCAAAGCGACCGACTGAAAGAAGTATATCCAGTGGGACGTCCGCATTGACAGCTTCGACCAAACGATAGCGACGGAAGCGAGACCCGAGCCAATCGTGCACCCTTTGAACAGCGGCCCTGTCGACAAGATCGACTTTGTTCAAAATAACCATATCTGAGAACGCGATTTGACGGAGCTTCAGTTCCATTTGTTCCGGCGCAGCAAAAAGCTGTTCCGCATCAACCAGACACATAAGGCTGTCCAAGCGGATCATGTCCCGAAACTTCTGATCGGTAAATGTCATCGCAATTGATGACGGATCCGACACTCCGCTTGCTTCAAGGACGATGTATTCCGGTTTCTCGGGCCGGGCGAGAACGGCTTCCACCGTTTCGATCAGGTCATCTCGGATCGAGCAGCAAACGCAGCCATTCGCGAGGCTCATCACATCATCTTCGAGGCCGACCACCAAGTCGGCATCGACGTTTATGGATCCAAAGTCATTTACAAGAACCGCAACCCGCAACCCGTGATTGCCGGTCAGGATGCGGTTCAAAAGTGTTGTCTTACCGGCTCCAAGAAAGCCGGTAAGGATCGTAACAGGGATCGCAGAAGTCGAACCGAATTCAATCATGATTGGATCTCCTCTCAGTCTTCATCGCGCGAGCCGATTATATCAGAAACTTTGATGGTAAAGTTCTGCGGCCAATCTCCGCCGGGTGCTCGGAAAACGTCAGTTGGGTAGTATTCGCGTGGATCGATCTCCATATCACGGTACTTCTGGTCTTGCTGATCTGCTCGGGTGAGCCTCGGATTCGGTAATGTGATTTCATCCGGAAGCTCAATACGCCCGGCCTCGGCTGCCGCAGCCAGTTCACGAAATGGTGGCACAGTACCGGATTTTCCGGGCAATGCAGCTTTCCTGTACCAGATTGCATCCTTGGTCACGTTCACAACGGCTACATCGAGACCCCATTGGAACAGACCGTCGTAGTGAGCGCGAATACCAGCCAACATTTCAGCGTCAATGTCTTCGTCCTGGGTATAGTGTGTCACCATTCCCAAACGCGGCCTTGTGTCAGCAAAGAGCTTACCCACGGCATAGTGGGAGGTGTGATGCGTATCGATAGTGTAATTAAAGAGATCCTGTGGGATACCGTATTTGTAAGTCATCAACTGACCAATATCCTGTCCCGACATTTCGGTTACAAAGACATCAACGCCTTCGCCGTATTTCCGTGAAAGCTCATCCGGGCGTCCATCGCCGGTCCATACAAAGCTCAGACCGTTCCAATCGAGCCGATAACCAACTGCGCCGTCCTTGGCATGACTGCGCGGCCAGGACCGAACAGTCACACCGTCTTGGTCATAAACGATGCCACCTTCTTGGCGGAAATCGAACTCGTTGACCTCGATCTCATAGCCGTCCCCAATCGGGAACACATCAAAGGCCTCCAGATGCCATTTGAGCATCTGTTGCATGCCTTTGACCATTCCAGCTGTGCCAAGTTCGGGTGTCCGACCAGAGGGACCATGGATGCGCAATGGTGTATACCCTCCAGACCAAGCCCGGAACGGATAGATATAAGGAATGTCGGCGTAGTGATCGACATGCAAATGAGAGATGAAGATATCGTTGATCAACTGCCCAGGCACTTGCATCGCAATGATGTTGCGGACACAACCGGACCCAAAGTCGAAGAAGAACCGTTTTCCATTCCCCAACTCCACCATGATACAAGTACCCGCCTGATCTTCGCGCGGCGGATATGGTGTTGAGCCGCAGAATGAGATGCGCATCTCATCTGGCCCCAACTCCTCACTAAGCGGAAAATAGTTCGCATTTGAACCAGTCATGTACTTCGTAGGGCGGAAGTACTCTGGCAAAGAGATGCCGCCTGCGGGTCGACCACCATATGGGTTCTTGAGTGTTTCTCCCAGTGGACCGCCTCCTTCGTGGGCCTCGGCACTTCCTGCCGCAAACCCAGCTGCCCCTGTCGCAGCCGCTCCAGTTGCCAAGCTCTTAAGAACACTCCGCCGCGACGGGTCTTCAATTTGATCTGATGCCCGAACCTGTTTGTCGTCCTGGTCTTTTCTATTGTCTTCCTTGGTCATGGATTGGTCCTCAGTTGGAAGTATCTCAAAGGTTGCGCTTCAACATCCGGCGAAGCTCGTTGATGAGTTCAGATTTGATGTGGGCCCATTCGGCGCGCTCTAAGGCCGAGATCGATGCGTCTTTCGAAAACGCAGATGCTTTCTTCAGGTCTTCGATGACCTCGCCGAGTAGCGCATCCGTTCCGATACGCCCCGACAGCACATCAGAAAGTTCTGGAATTTCTTCAATCAGGTCGACCGTCACTGGAAAAGTCCCGACACCCACTATCTATTCTCAAATCAAGATGAGTGCGGTTGACCGCAAAGGCCAAGTGAGTCACCGTGAGTTGGGGGTGAGTTGACATTGAACAAATCCAACGATTTAACAATAAATCAACATGTTGGGCAGCCTTCTCCGGAACTCATTCGGGAAGCTCTGAGCCGAATCGTATCAAGCGACGGGTTTCAAGCTTCACCACGACTCACGCAATTTCTCACCTATATAGTCGAGGAAGCTCTATCTGGTCGAAGCAATCAGATTAGAGGCAAAGCTATCGCTGTTGAGGTCTATGGGCGGCGCATAGATGGTACTGGTGGTCAAAACCTGGTTCGCGTTGAGGCAAGGCGGCTGCGTCGTCTTTTGCATCAGTTCTACGAAGATCACTGGGACGGCAATGGAGTTCGCATTTTTGTTGACCCCGGCGGATACAAGCCGCGGTTTTCATTCGAACCTACAATCGAAGACCGCACATCAAGTGAACTGAAGAGCGACAATCCAGTTGGCCGTTGGCGTTCCCGGCGACTGCTGCATGCAGGACTGGGTGTTCTTGCATTGGTCGCTGTACTTGGCATCTGGATGAGCCAGGATAGCAGGGAGGTTGTGCCAACAACTCGATCCATCGAACAAGCAGAACGTGTGGCGCTTGGTGAACAATCATTGACACGACTCCAGGCGGTCAACCTTGCGGATCAAGCCCGCGGCATGTTTTTCCCCGTTTTTGATGTCAAGCGTCAGCAAATAGCGCTGGGAATGTTCCAGTACGCTAGGGAACTCGACCCGGGTCTGTCCGACGGCTATGCCGGATCAGCGCAGGTCTTGGCGATCCTGGCGGTGTTGTCGCCGGATGAAGCACAAAGGGATGATCTCTTCAATCAAGCCTCGGAAATGTCTGGAAAAGCGCTTGAATTGTCCCCCTCTGATGCGTGGGCAAACGGCGCAAATGGTTGGGTTCTGGCTGTCAAAAACCAGCCAAACGAGGCATTGAAATACGCTAGAATGTCCGTCGAACTGGCGCCGAAGGATGGCCATATTCTCGACGTTGCAGGAATGACCGCCATCTTGGCTGACGCCCCGGAACTTGCTGCCGAGTTTAGCAACCCAGAGAGACCCAAATCAGGATCTGGTAGGTTTGGTGCAAGAAACATCTGGGGCGTTTCACAACTAATGCTCGGGAACTACGAAAGTGTTGTTGAAGCCTTTCAGGGAGCGCCAGCTGCCGGAGCGCCAGTCAGTGCGCCTTCGCTCTTATTCCAAGCCGTTGCGTATGATCAGTTGGGAAATTCAGAAGAAGCACGACGGCTCGTCACTGAAATGCGCAGGACATGGCCTGAGTTTCCGTCCGAGTTTCTCGCCGGCAGGATTTTCCACAACGACGTCAATACGCGGAACATAATACTGGAGACGCTGAGTAGATACTGACGAAACGTATCGCGCCTTTTGCCTAGAAACGAGCGTCAAAATCTATTCATATAATTCCGCTTTGAAATCACACGGCGTTGATAAAATCGGTGATAGAGCCAGACCACGCCGTCTGTCGATTGAGGATGGGCTTTGCAGATTTGCAAAGCCCGCATTCTGCGCGTCGCAGACGTTCGCGAGAATCCAAGCAAAAAGGCCGCATGGAACCCAAGGTTCCTTAGGAAGGCCCTTTGCGTGATCGAGCAACGCAAAGGACCATAACCGCAACGACTGAGCCAAAAACTGATTGAATTCATCGTTAAGGCAGACAATCGTGCCGCGCAATACTATGGGCAAACTACGCAAACTTATGGGGTGCGCGAAGTGTTATTCGCAAACCTACACATGATGTAGGTGTTCTCATAACGATGCATTACTATCGTTGATTTCATTCAGGAAATTCGGCTGTGTTCGCCCATAATTTTGCGCGGCATTTGCGCATAAGTTTGCACGATTTGCCCATAAGTTTGCGCGGTGCAAGAAACGCGCTAAATTGAAAGTAATCACCGCACATCTTCTTCAACTAAAACCGGGCGCCTTTCAATCAAGAGTGCATTCTGATTGGAAATATTCAACCCTGATCATAGGGAAGCAGTTAATTCGCAGGCTAGTGATAGATCCTCGCTTCAAGAATGGGCATTTCCGTAACTGCTAGGTGAGCGCGTTCAAACCGACGCGCTCACTTTGCTTGGTTTTGTTTGTCACTACGGAGTTAAGAGCGATGTATCACTCTGCGGCAACCGCTTCCTCTTCCAGTGCCGGGTAATCGGTGTACCCTTTTTCAGTGCCGCCGTAGAGAGTGGTTGGATCGAGCTCATTCAGCGCGGCGTCTTTCTCCAGCCGGTTGACAAGATCCGGGTTGGAAATAAACGGCCGACCAAAGGCCACCAGATCGACGGCTCCGGTTTCAACCGCTTCAACCGCCATTTCGCGGTCATAAGCGTTGTTGCCGATTTTCGCACCGTCAAACAATTCATAGAGCGCCTTCAGATCGCCACCTTCCGGAATATCGCGCGGGCCGCCGGTCTGTCCCTCCACGAGATGGAGATAGGCCAGCCCATAGCCATTCAGCAATTTGACCGCATGGGTGAATGTCGCCTGTGGGTCGCTGTCGGAGATGTTGTTGGCGTCCGAGAATGGGCTGAGGCGGACACCAACGCGGTTGGCGCCCCAGACATCGACAACCACGTCCATGACCTCTTTCAGGAACCGCGCTCTATTCTCGACAGGACCGCCGTATTCGTCTTCACGCTTGTTGGATTCGTCCCGCAGGAATTGATCGATAAGGTATCCGTTGGCTGCGTGGACCTCAACACCGTCGAAACCGGCCTCTTTGGCGTTTTCCGCGGCCCTCCGGTAGTCCGCAACGATGCCAGCAATTTCTTCGATGGCCAGAGCCCGCGGTTCAGATGTTTCAACAAACTGCTCACCATCAAACGTCTTGGCCTTAGCTCCAATTGCGGATGGTGCAACAGGGGCGCCACCATCCTGCTGCAAGCTGTAATGCGAAATCCGGCCAACATGCCAAAGCTGGATTACAATCTTCCCGTCCTTGGCATGGACGGCCTCAGTTACTTTTTTCCAGCCGTCGATCTGCGCTTCGGAATAAATGCCGGGCGTCCAGGCATAGCCCTTGCCTTGGGGCGAGATTTGCGAAGCCTCCGTTATGATCAGACCTGCACCCGCCCGCTGGGCGTAGTACTTGGCCTGCAATTCATGGACACTGTCATCCTCGGCTCTTGCCCGGTTGCGGGTCAATGGCGCCATGACAATGCGGTTTTTCAGCTCGATTGCACCAGCTTTGATGCCGGAGAACAGTTTTTCATCAGCCATTGCTGCTTCCTTCTTTTGTAAACTTCGTTCAGATATTATTGGACCGATTAGTCCAATATTAGGATCACCGTCTCTTGTTTGAGTTTGTGTTAGGTTTCATTTCCTTATGGTGGCGGGGGGCCTTATGGCGAAATCACCAACCGGGCTTGTTTCAGGGTTTGCGATATCTGCTCATCGGGAACGCCCGCCTTGCGCAAGGCTAGCGTGCCAATTGCAAGGGAGGCATAGGCGCGCGCCTTGTCGAGAGCCACACCCGGATCTGAAGGCTCAAGCGCTCTCGCAATAATCTCGTCAATACTCTCCAAATGCTGTCGCCCGAGAGCCGCCACTTCATCATCATGAGGAGCAAGCTCCGTAAGGCAATTGATCAGCATGCAGCCGTCACGACCACCTTGTGGGTTCGCCAAAACTTCCATTATCGCACCAACGGGGTCATTTCCGCTCGCATCTGCAACGTCACGCAGATTTTTCAAACCACGCCTTGAATAGTGCCTGAGAGCTTTGTGAAATAAAGTCTGCTTGTTGACGAACGTTCCATAGAAGCTGGACCGGCTCAAACCCATGGCCTTGGTCAAATCGTCCACGGACGCGGTCTCGTAGCCCTTGTGCCAAAATACGCACAAGGCTTTTTCCAAAGCCTCAGCTTCGTCAAAGGCACGAGGTCTGCCTGGACCTGCGGATGATTTGATGTCGCCATTGGGTAGAGTTTTTTTGCTCATGCGCATGATTTGGAATGATTGATCCAGAAAATCAAGGTGGCGGTAGGAAATTTTTGGAATGGTCAGTCCGTATTGTGACCAGAGAAAGGAATTTAGGTCGGTAGAAATACAGAACCTTCCCATCCCGCTTGGTGTCACGCTAATCTTGGGATCAGGACTGTTTGTCTTTTTGCGGGAGTGTCAGACGAAGAGGATCGTGATCGTCGAAAAGAGAGCCCACGCTCGGTACTAGTTTCCAACACTGGACAGAGTGACTGGTGGCTTTGTCCAATGCGTTGATGTTGATCACTCACAAACCAGAGATTGGTTCGGTAGATCCATGGCCAATGACCTCATTGCGTGCCACAGAGAACTCATCGAATAAACAGGCCGTCAGGCTTATCTGCGGTGCCCAAATGCAGCTTACTCCCAATCGCCAGCAGATGAGCGCCAAGTGTCGGCTTCGCCATCCCAAACACTAGCGCTGACGCATGGCGTTGGGTTTATTCCGTCGCAATTGGATCCATGAATATCCGCTACGACAACGCGTCGACGCCCAAAATCAACGACCGTCCAGCCTTGGTTGAGCAAGGAGTGCACCTCTTCGCTAACCCAAAAGTGCGACATGCATCCGCCAGTTCCGCAGTAAAGAGATGCGGCGCTCGAACACGCAAAACCAGACTCATTCAAAACCCAGTCGCGTTGTAGATCTCCGTTGAGATCGACCCTTTCGACCGCGCCCCAATCTAAGCCAAACTGACCGTTGTTGAACTCCGCGCAGGCTCGTGCCGCCAGATCAACCTTTGCTCGCAAACCGGTTGGAAGTTGCGAAACGTCAGCCGCGACAACTGGTGAGGTCCAAACCAGGCCCGAACCAAGCAGGATCGCAGATACCAAACGTTTCAAGTAGTTTGCCAATTGGGAAGCCGGTTGGAAGGTGGCTTCAGTTGCATTGATCATACCTGTAGTCCCCGTATTCCAGCCAGTTTGACGAGCCTTCGCTAAAAATCAGAAACTCGGACATGTCTTCCCCAAGCAGGGCGACGACAAATCCGGCCGGCGGCTCATAGTTTCCGAAGTAACTATAGGCCGTCATGGCTCTGATCGACGCGCCGTTGACCGTTACTCGCGCGTCCCATTCTCCGTCCGGGTTGTCCAAAATTACCGGTTCGATGACACGCTCTACCGCTCCGCCACCACAATAGACGATGCCTTCTGGGGGTTCGTAGGAGGCCCCTTGGCTAGCTCCTGAATCGCAGGCGGAACGAAGGGACCGAATTGCCGCGCTGGAACCTTTCAAGTCAAAGATTCCGTAGCTGACATCTTGATCAATCATGGACAGGTTAACGGATGCATTGGCCGCGAGCTGGTCCAGTACAAAACCATAATCCTGCTGACTATTGAAACTGACCTCGACAGGATAATTGTCGACGATCTGCAAAGCCGCGTTTTCTGCGCCAACCTGAAATGCCCCAACTTCGGTGGTGCCATTCTTTAAAAACCGAATGGAAAGCCCTTGCTTCTGTACAATGTCCTGGCTGTCCTCATATCCAGCCGGAGCAAAGCGGATACGGTCACACTGAAGCTCCAGCGTCATGTTTCCGGTCTGAATAAATGCATTGGGATTAGGCCCGGAGTTGAACGACCACTCCGCTGATGCTGTGGTCGCCATAGCCATCAGTAGCATTCCAATGGAAATCGTTTTGAACCTCATTTTCTCTCTCCAGGGGTGTGGTTCGTACTGTCATTCAGCCAAAGTTTCCGGTCCGTTACCCGGGCAACAAGGTTAGGAAACAAGTGCGCCGTATTCGTTTGCGCCTTCTTGGGAAGGTCGCGTCAGCCACCAGATCATCAGGATGGACAGAATGAATTGAAGAATTGAGACAACAACAATACCGGTCACGCCCAGGACTGCCGCGGGTCCTCGTAATGCATCGGGGTTTTCCGTCCCTTGCTCCAATACCGAGAAGAACGCCACGCCGCCCAGCATAACAAAAAGCGTTGTAATGCTGAGCGCCATCGGCAGCAGCAAATACCAGCCAGGTCGTCCTGTATCATGCAGCCTCCGCCAACCGGCGGCCAGCATGGGTATGAGAACAGCCAGTTGGAAAACAGAGGACAGAACCCGAGATCCCTGCCCTGTTTCGGGGTTGGTCCCGAATATGATCGTATCCAGCACAGCTAAAGCAGCGCTCGCGAGAACCACGAACAAGAAGAACCACCAGTATTCTGAGCGTAAAGCCCGACCGGAGAACTGAAAGTATTTCGAGAAACACGTTTTAACGGCTTCGCTAAATCCCATATTTCACTCCATTCTTAACTTCTGTGCGGCCTTAAACGCTGCGCCGCTTAGGAGAGCGAACTCGCCCCTACGGATGCTCCTTCTTACCTTTGTTTGAAAGCAGAAGCCTATCGCACGAGAGCGTAATGAATTTTACGCGCGGAAAAAACATTGATTTATTAGAAAATAGATTCAAACATGCGAATTCGACACAGCTTTCATTTTACCTCCGTTGTTGTCGCTGTCGCCCGATTTGTCGGGCCCTTCCGACTGCTGGTGTGAGTGCTGGCGGTCGGAAGGCATTTTACACGGATCAGTCGTTGGGAGGGCGCGATGCTTAGACTTAACGTACTCGCCCTCTTTCCAGAGTTTGCTCTAGCATTTGCTAGTGACGTCATTCGGCCATCCCACGTTGTTGGAGGTCTTGGCAGTCAACGTAATAGTGATCTGCCCGCCAAGCCCCCCCGCAGCAAGTTTTGGAAAAGGTCGTCACAGGATCGAGGTATGTTCTGTCGGCTGCCCAAACGCGAGATCCTCAAACAAGCGTATCCAACTTCGTTAATTTCAACAGACTCAGAGGGAGAAGAAAATGACCAACAAGATAGTGATGATTGCGGGCGCAACTTGTTTCACACTGCTTGCGGCCTGTGAGGACACGGGTACATCCAGTGCGCCCGCCGAACTCACACCCGCTCAGCAGGCGTGTTTGCGAGATGTGGCCAAAACAACGAACAATTCGCAAGTCGTGGTGCTCTCATCCGCATTCAGCGAAGCTGGAACACAGGTCACCGTCGGCGTTGGAGAGGATCGGGCTCCGTGGAATTGTATTGCCTACAGTGATGGCGCGACGGCTGGTATCGAGTTCCTGGGCGACGAAGGCGCATTGTGAGCAGTCTGATGCGTGGCCAATAATGGCTGCGCAGCACTGGCTTGATCTGCTGAGGCTCGACTTGGTTTGTAGAACCACCATCATCGTATTCTCGATCCTGTACCTGTTGGCGTTGATTGCATTCTTGACCGGCACATTTGGCTGGTTGGGACAGGAACGAGATCCCTTGTCCGGGGTGTTCCTTTTGCCGTTGGGATTGCCTTGGATAATTCTAGTGGATTTGGTCTCAGAGTCAGCCAAACCGTGGTTTGCGGCGATTGTACCGGTGCTCAACCTGTTAGCGCTGGTCTTGATTTGCAGATGGGTACGCAGTTTGCGCCAGAAGTGAAGGCGGAGCTCTGTCTCACCCAAAAGGAGGAAAACATGGGAAAAGTAATCTTGGGAATTGTGATCGGGCTCGTCCTCGGCGTGGTTGGAGCGATGACCTTGGGTGGCGGGGCCGCAATGGGGGTCGGCGTTGCGACAGGCTTGTCCGCCGGTGTTTGCACCACATTGAAAGGAGCACAAGCCGAGAACCTGATCACCGCCGAGCAAGCGGATCAAATCCTCAATCGCGTAAATTCCGAGATGGCATCTCTGCAAGGAATTGAAACGACAGATGAGATCGTCGGCAGCGCACAGGCATGCGATGAATTTCTGTCAAAGTTACGAGAAGCAAAGTGAGGTTCCGCTTTGTACGGAACAAAACTTCAAGGACAAGCCAACAGGGAACCATCTGATGAAACTCGTTTTACTCAAACTCCTCACACCCATGTTCGCAATCGCGAGCACAGCTGCTTTTGCAATGTCAGAAGCCGACGACGCGTGTATCGACCATTTGCGGCTGGTTGGTGGACCAGACGGTCAATCCGGAACGATTGAAAGCTCTCAGTTCTCGGAAGCTGGTACGCTCGTTATGCTGCGTGATGCAGGTGGAACACTTTGGCGCTGCATCGCTTACAAGGATGGAAGCATCGGCGAGATGTCGGTTGTCGAAGCGATGGATGATGGCGGTGGAGCAGTGGCAGGCGCCGCCGGTTCTACCGGTAGCCAACGTGTCAAATTCGATGCTGATTCCACCGGCGCCGAACTAGTTGGTGAACTCGCGCCCGGAGCGTCGCAGCAATATGTTCTCGGTGCAAAGAACGAACAGTTTCTTTACGTCCGAGTTGCGCCGCGAAATGGCTCCTTGGACTATGTTATTCGTAACCCTGATGGATCTGAATTGTTAGGATTGATGTCGGCGGACAAAGAGTATCGAGGACAGCTTTGGCAATCCGGTGATCATGTTGTGGAGGTTATCAATCGCAGCAACTCTTCTGTCGACTACAACGTCATTTTCGGAATTGAATAGGTGATCAATCAGAAACCCTGGAACGCAAGTCCAAACAAGCGAGGGAAAAACAGATGAAACCCAAGGTCCTATTGGTGATCGGCACGGCGTGTATTACTGCGCTTGCAGCATGCGACGACAGTGTTGGATCAGTGGATGCAAGTGCACCAACTGTGGGCAGCTCTAGCGATCTTTCGTCATTTGAAGGGGCAAGAGCGGGCCAAGCTGAAATGGGCATCCAAAGTCTCGGATTTGAACTCATCCGCAGCGAAGGGCTGACCTCGTACTGGTTTAACAGAGATACTGGTGCATGTGCTCGGATCACGACATCTGAGGGAAGGTACTCAGATGTAACTATGCTGCCATCAAGTGACTGCTGACACATTTTTCATCAATCAAACATCTGCAAAAGGGAGCTTCAGTTTGCATTTCGACTTGGCACATGCGGCGGTTACCATCGTCGCTCTAATTGTAACAAACCTGGCCTTGAAATTGGCCGGCGTGATAAACGAAGAAAACAAAGACCAATTGAACTGGAAAGTATTTCTGGCCTACTTCGTGGTCGTCTTTATCATCAATCTGGTGTGGCCAATCTAAAGCTTCAGTTCGGAAAGTCTATCGCGCACTTGATACGGCTGCTGAGAATGAGCCGCTCCAATAGATTACCAAGTGGGAAGAGTTTGAGCATATAGCGCTTAAGAATAGAAAGGAACTGGCATGAGGTTTTTGACGTCCCTCATATTCATCGGTGTTCTGGCAACTGCGGCGAATTCTGACGTCACCAGTCGAAACGGTGGCCCAAGCAACAGCCAGATGCTCTCAAAGGGCAGCGACGGAGGCGTCGATGGCGTCGCTTTCTTTCGCCCAGTCCTAAGCGGAGTTTTGTATCGCTCTGGCTTCAAGGGCGGCGACAAGGGTCGAACGGGCTTGAGCAACGCTCAGCGCGAAACACTGTGCGATGAAGGGTTTTCGGCCGGGTTTTATGCGGATTTCGGCAAGAACACCGAATACGGCCGCACCAGTTGCGGAAACGGATCCTTTGACTATCAGAACGCCAGATCGTCCCGACCCGGCACTGTCATGGCCGCCATACACGAGGTGATTGAGGACCCTGGAAAGGGTCCTGTCCTGGTGCACTGCATGTGGGGCGTTCATTCCTCTGGTGCATTGTCGGCAATGGCGCTTGTTCAGTTTTGCGGATGGACGGAAGAAAGGGCCAAGGAATATTGGAATGATGCCCGAAACGGGGCCCCATGTTCAGGCGGGTGTGACCAGTGGATTGACTCGAAGTTCTCTAACTTCAGTGTCGACCCCAGTTTGAAGATCTCCGGCGAACAACAGGCCGCGATTTGCCCCAAATGACATCGGGAGGACTATCCAAATGAGGTTCAATCTTCTGGGGTCACTGGCTTTCATTGCGCCCACTGCCTTGTGGGCGAGCGACGATGTTCGCGGAGAAGCCACGACATTTGATAGTCCCAATGGTGTTACGGAACACTGCATTCGGATCGAAAAAGTCCCAACGGGCGAGTACAAGAACAGCGATCTTGAGGAAGAAACTGCCTATTGCGAGATCGATTTCTATGCGCCCGAAATCGCCATTTGCCCAAAAACCTGGAGCACCAGCCCAGGAATGGCCGTCTACGATATTTCGGAAGGACCCTACACGGGGAACCGTTCTGAATTCGAGAGAAACGCTTGCAAAGAGGGAAAGGCGGCGAAAGATCTGGCCAAGGACAGGGTCGCTAAATTCAAGTCCACCATGAACCAAAAGGGCACCAGTGGAACGTTTTCCACTTCGTCGCTGCTTTACTATCATTTCTCCAGATATTTCGACGCGACTGTCAAAGTTCCAGTCGCCGTTTGGCGTAGCATGGACGCCCAGGCGCATTTCTCCGAGGTTGCAGAGCCTGGCCTTGCGATTTCTGGCGGCTCTCGCGGCGGGCGCATGAACCATGAAGGCTGGCGGGTCTTTGCAGCTGCGGACGCCGACCCGAACTCATACCAACCGACCGATGATCTGTTCACCGCAGACCGAACGCAAATATACGGTGTCCTGCTTGATAGCCCTGGGCATCGATACGGTTCGGAAATCAACGGCACGCGCAAGTCTGGATGGGGAAAAGGTCAAAACCGCGATTTTCAGGAAACGCCTGCTTTTTTGGCTTTGCGGTCTTCAAAACCAATCTCAGAGGCCATTGCAGAGGGCGTTAGTGAAGGCCGAAAAGACAGGATGATCAACAAGGATCTCGGCCCCGATGTCAGCGACCAACAGATGGCATTTTGGATGCAAGAACTTACCGAGATTGTTCTACTCGACTTCATCTTCAGCCAGCAGGACCGTGTAGGAAACATAGACTTCACACCCTATTGGTATTGGGTCGAAGACGGAAAGTTGAAGCATAAGAAAGCCAAGCACCATCAGCCGAACGATGGAGATATTCCCGCCGAGGCATTATTGATCCGTCGCAGCAATCTAAACGACAACGATGCTGGTGGGCGTGTCGAGTATGCCAACTTCGCGAAATCTACTCAAATGCTGGAGAAAATTCGCCACTTCTCTCCAAGCACGTATCGGCGCTTGGTTGCTTTGAATAGTGATCTTCAATCTCAAGGTCTCGTCTACGGCTGGTTGTCGCGGAGCCTTGGGTTGTCAGATAGGCAGATTGCCCAAGTTGTGAAAAACACCGAGCTGGCAACGTCCATTCTCTGGGACAATTGTTCTAATGGTGATTTGATGTTCGACTTGGATCCTGTCGCATTCTTTTTGAACAATAATACCGAGGCGGAGGGCCTGGACTGCAATGATCCGTAAGCGTTCGATCACTGTCGCGGCGTTCGTTTGGACGGTCGTGCTCGCCTGCAAAGCGGCCGCTTTGGATGTGATCGTCATATCGGATCTGAACGGCAGCTATGGCTCGGTCAGATACGATGCGCGCATCGAAAAGGCGATCAAGCGGATAGTCGAGATTGATCCCGATTTGGTTATTTCGACTGGAGATATGGTTGCGGGACAGCGCATCCCCAACTTATCCGACAAACAGGTCAGGGAGATGTGGGAGGCGTTTCACGAGGCCGTATCAGACCCTTTAGAGGCTGCCGGCATTCCATTTGCGGTCACGCCAGGAAACCATGATGCCTCTGCGTACCGTGGGTTCGAGCGTGAACGAAAAATATACGCAGAGGAATGGGCGCCGAGAAAACCAGGCGTCGACTTCCTGATTTCAGATGACTACCCGTTCTTCTACGCATTCAAGATGCAGGGCATTACGTTTGCGTCTCTGGATGCAACGACCTTAGGGCCGCTATCCGGTGATCAACAGGACCGACTTGTGGAACTGGGCGCAAATGGGAATCCGGTTGTCACTTTCAGTCACCTCCCACTTTGGCCCTTCGCGATCCAGCGCGAACGCGAAATCATCGGTGACCCAACACTTGAAAAAATTTACCTAGAAAGCGGTGTCGTTCTGCATCTGTCAGGCCACCATCATGCCTTCTACCCAGGCTGGAAAGACGGTGTGGCTTATGTTTCCCAAGCTTGTTTGGGAGGTGGCCCGCGACGGCTTATTGGTGACAATGCCAAATCACCTCACAGCTTCACTCATGTTACGTTCCAACCAAACGGAGAGTTTGGTATAGCAGTATATCGAGGGCCTGATTTCGAAAGGTCAGTAAACTTCAAGTCGCTCCCGAAAGAGATCAGATCCCCGAATGCGGTGTTGAAACGCTTAGACCTTGTGAAATGATTAGAGGTTGAGTTTCAGCTCAACTTTTTCAGGGACCAGATCGTTTATCATCTCTTCGATCCGAGCTTCCGACAATCCACCCGAAGTGATGAAAAGCAACGAAACGCGAGATTTTCCGGGTACGTGGTGTTTTCGGACCAACTTCCAGCCAGCGTCTGCGGCCATGGCTTCAATGTCCCCGCTGACTTTCAATGAGTGCTCTTCGTTTGAAGCCTTGAGCGAAATTTCCACGCCCTTGTTTCGCCCACCGAGCCAAATGAAACACCAACATACAACCGCCACCAGTGTGGCCATCAAGGGTAAGCCCAGCCCTACCGCCAGCCCAAGCACGGTGACTATAATCATTTCCACCGTGTCGACCGGGTCATCCATATTTGATCGGAACCTCAACAGAGCTCCTATTCCAAAAATCACGAACCCGATCATCGATCCGTGCTGTACGACCAGAAACCCAACCGCCATGCCGACAAGCGCATAAAGGAAGAACAGTCGCGGCATGACGATATCGCTGACACTTCTACGGGCTTTACGTCTCACCGGATGATAGACAATCAAGCCAGCCAGAATGATCGTTACGATCACATCGAGAGTAAAGAAATACAGTTCCTGTTTGCCACGAAACTGCGTCCACCGGCGTTCGATAACGATTTCCGACCCCGAAGCCCCGGCCAGCATCGTCGCAGGGTCGACTTGTGACACCGCAGCACCTGGCAACAGCAGCATCAACAACACGGTCACAAATGTGAGGGTCGTATTCAACTTGTCTTCCTTCCTACTCACGCCAAAGGCTTACGCTTCACCAAAGGCACATCGTGCCCTATTCAATTCAATCGCAACAGGCGGGATCAGGTAAAGAGATTACCGTGCATTCTTCGGACATCGCGTCCGGACTGTGATACGAACGCTGATACAAGGATATGGTCCAAGCGCGAGAAAATCCAATGTCAGAACACAAGCTGCTTCGGTCGAAACTTGGGTTTTCACGGTGCTTACCCAAGCTTGGAGAACTCGCTTCTTTTGCAAGCGCTACTGTTGCATTTCTGGCATGGATCGAGCTCGCCCACGCCGAGAGTCCCGGTTTGACTCTCATCGACTCCTTCAAGGTGGCGGATAAATCGGAAGGCTTCTCGGAGCCTTCCGGATTGTCTCTGTCCAACGCGGAAGGCTTCTTATGGTCAGTAAGCGACGCTGAACCTAAACTGCACCTACTTGGAATCGATGGGGCATTAGGAAACTCATTCAAGCTGCCTTCATTGGCGGGATCAGATCTGGAGGGCGTCGCATCACGAAAAGATGGGTCTGTTTTAGTACTTCAGGAAACCGATCGATCAATTCTAGTCGTTCACCCGACTGACCCCATTCAACTAACTACAATCCCTCTAACATCTCTCAAAGGCTACTCGGACGCCGCTGAATTGCTCGTCGGTAACCCTTTGAACAAGGGACCTGAGGGCATCGCCGTCGACCCGGAATCCGGGCGGGTCTTCATTGGCATTGAGGGACAACCAAGGTTGTTAATGGTCGTATCACCAGAGCTAGATGAAATTATTGAGATGATTCCTTTAGCCCGCGATGCAGGTTTTATCTCCGAGGTTGTAGATAATGATGAACTGGATTTGAGCGGCCTGGCATGGTCCCCGTCTTCACGTTCTCTTTGGATTGTAAGTGACAAAGGCCGTCAAATTTTCGTCTATAATCCAGAGTCCAAGTCCATAAAATCCATCAGTTTGACGTTCACAGAAGATGGCAAACAAAAGGAAGTTAAACATCCCGAAGGTATCGCTCTCGATGAGACCAAAGGGCTTCTCTACATCCTGACAGACGACGCCAAGAAATCGCGGCTTTATGTTTTTAATATCCCCAAATTTTAGTCGCTAGAGAATGACGCTCACATTGCCACGATAGCTTCCGCAAGTTGTTGCAGCTAGCTTACCACTCCTCTTCGTTGGTCCGCCCTAATCAGAACCGAACACTTAAGTTTGCACCGAGGCCATGCTCTTGGCCGTTGGAGCGAACTGAATAGCCATATCCTGCCGTTAGTCTGGCCAGATCAGATATCTGATACCCTAGCCCCAGACCAAGCACGAAACCATTTGACCCTCGGTTTTGTCCGACTTGTGTGAAAGTGCCAAATATCGGGCTCGTTACAGTGATATCGTGCTCACTATCCTTGTTGGCAAAGAAGTCATACTCATAACGAGCAAAGGCAATTGGGGTTAGCACACCATTCTCTGTCAAGAAGTCCCGTTGGTAGTCAACTCCAATGGACGCGACCAGAGACTCTGCATCCGCTTTTTCAATTGAGTAGTTGAAGTCACCACCGCCAGTCTCTGTGCCTGAACCTTGTTGAATACGCCCGTAGTTCAATCCAAAAACCGTAGAAACCCTTGCACCGCTGTCCAGGTTAAACAACTTCCGTGCCTGGATACCGGCGTGGATTCCCTCTTGGTCCAAATCCGATTTAGCCTCGCCTCCCGTAAAGCCATCAACAGAAGGGTTGTTTCGCTTGGCGTCGGTTTCACCGAACATGTAACCGATCAGCCCGGAGAACTCCCACGTTCCGGTTGTCGTACGCCCGTAGACGCCCGCGTGATAACTGTCTGTCGAAAAGTCCTGATCGACTTGATCGTGCTCATCCATGGAGGACGTCCCAAATCCTGCGTAAACGCCAAAGACCCCTCTTTCCGAACTGAAGACATCAGCACCAACCAAAATAGTGCCGAGTGAATAGTCGAATGTCCCGAGGCCGTTTCTTCCATCAACGTCCCCGCTCACATAGGCCGTGTCGATCCACCAGCGCCGATCAGAGCAGTCGATTGCGCCACTAGGGCTGCGGTCCGTGTCGATGCCACCTGATGCAACGGGTCTGTTTTGATTGTTGAAACCAACTGCTTGATATTTGCGGCAGTCAGCATGGCTCAGAACAGTGTTTGTTATCAGGTCTAGTTGCTCAAGCCCAATAGTCAGGTTGGAGGAATAGGGTTCTGCATGCACGCGATTAAACCCAGCCAGACCTGAATTGGTGAGCGTATTGACAGCGGCACCAATTGTTGAACCGCTACTGAGCCCCGTCCCCGGTGATGTGTTTGTGGTATTAGCAACCGCTCCAGCGAGGTTGCTGGCGTTTGGCGAACTGGTAACCGCCGGGTTCTGCGGTAAGCTTGAGACCGGTTGTGCAGTGAATGCAATGTCGACCTGACCATCTGCGGTGGGCGTATTGGCTATCGTCAGATTAGACAAAGCCGGCAGAGATCCACCTGCAACAAGTGTTGGCGAATCTCCATCAATACTCGAGGCTTGAAGGACCGTGTAATTGTTGCCGGCCGCATAGTCTTGCGCAGTCAGACCGGGACGAGCGGCTTCGACTTGGATTGTGGCGTTGTTAATCCCTGTCACCCGCCCGCTGGATGACACCAAGTCAGCTTTCTGCCCGGCAGTTGGATCGACTTCACTTAAGAGCCTTGACCCAGTTTCAAAGGCGATTCCGCCACTGTTATTAAGTGTACCAATTGAAAAGCCCGGCGAAAGCACCCCCCCGTTCTTAACTGTGAAGTTGAATGCGTTCACGGTTCCCGTGCCGGCCAACGTGCCAAAATTCTCAAAGTTTACGGTGTTCAAACTACTTGCTGCATCAAGCCGAACAGTCGTGCCTGCCGCTATCGCCAGGTCACTGGTTGAAGAAATTGAACTATTCGTCAGTGTGAAATCAGAAGCCTCAGCAACCCGAGTCTGAATATAGTAGGCCCCAAAAACTACTTCGGTCGCTCCCATAACGGTAAGGTTGTCATAGGTTAGCGGGCGGTCAGACTGGAAGTAGACTTCAGTGGGGTCGATATTCGCGCCGTTGAAGGGAGCGAACGTCATTGATCTGCCGGAACCAATCGAAGTTCCAATGAGGTTCACTCTGAGCTTTCCATTGATGTTTGTTGCCAACGCTTCCCGAGATACGAAGTCTCCGCTGCCTGCGGCGACATCAACATTCAGAAGAGTTAAAACTGAAGCATTGCTTGAAACGGTATTTTGGCCAGGAACATACAACTCAATTTCACCTGAGGACGTGATCGAGGAGTTTCCAATTGTAAGTCCTGTAATGGGTCCGTTTGGGATCGGGAGACACGTGCGTTCCGTCGTTGAGATTGTTTGATTAACGCGAATGCTTTCAGATCCAGAAGAGTACTCAATTCGAGGAGCACCTAATTCCACGCAGGCCTGTGAGCTTTGGGCTTGCACTTTGGTTGGCGACATCAAATAAGCCAAGATTAAGAATGCGATATTCGCCAGAGTGATGCGCTGAGCAATTCGACTTAGTGGGAACGGCCTATTATTTATCACCAACTTTCTCCTCTCGCGGTACAAGCGAAGCTACCTCAACTTAGGACTAGAAAAACAAAGTTTATCTTTTTGGATTTTTTGTTGTGGCATATGAGCAAGCTCACAACACGGGAAGGTCTGCGCAACGCAGACCTGCTCGTGCATTTACTGCGAGGCAAGACAAGCCGGGTTTTACATTCCGACCATACCCACCTATGCGCAGAACCAATCGCAAAAGGTCAAGCCTTGAAACGATTTTGCCGAGCTTGATGGGCGCTGAACAGCGCCATTGAGTGTAGGCATGGATCATTGGATTTCGGAGTCGATGGCTAGGGTCAGGACCCATTGATTTTCAGCGAGCGGCATGATTCACGGCTGAAAACCGAGCGGTGAACATGTCTGATCTTTTCTGGTTGACCGACGCGCAGATGGCGCGTCTTGAGCCCTTCTT